>CAMCNE010000006.1 GCA_945875935.1 Bordetella parapertussis | reverse complement strand
CAAGGACAAGGAGATGGTGATGCCTGGAGACAACGTGAGCATCACGGTGAAGTTGATCAACCCGATTGCGATGGAAGAGGGTTTGCGCTTTGCTATTCGCGAGGGTGGCCGCACCGTGGGCGCAGGCGTGGTGGCGAAGATCATCGAGTAAATGCGTGACGGCCAGCATTGGGCTCCCGCGGCCCATGCCGGCCATCCCGAGCCAACGTGAACCACTGACTGGCGTGAGCCAGTCGCCCGCTCTTTAAGGAATCGTCATGCAAAAGCAAAAAATCCGTATTCGCCTGAAAGCGTTTGACTACAAATTGATCGACCAGTCGGCCCTCGAAATTGTCGACACCGCCAAGAGAACTGGTGCGATCGTGAAGGGCCCAGTGCCTTTGCCCACGCGCATGCAACGTTTCGACATCTTGCGCTCGCCGCACGTGAACAAAAGCTCGCGAGATCAGTTCGAGATTCGTACACACCAGCGCCTCATGGACATCGTGGATCCGACCGACAAGACGGTCGACGCCCTGATGAAGCTTGATCTGCCTGCTGGTGTTGATGTCGAAATCAAGTTGCAGTGACTTAAAAAATCAACGTTTAACTTGTTAAGCACTTCAAAAGTGCTATAATCAAAGACCTTCCAAGGGTGCCACTTCGGCGGCACCTTCATAAATCAGCCCGGCCAATCGATGTCGGGCGTGTGCAACAAAGGCCTCGTTCTGTGGGGCCGGAGAACCATCATGAGTCTAAGCAATCGCCTCGGATTGCTGGGTCGCAAGGTGGGCATGATGCGCATTTTCACGGACGACGGCGACGCCGTGCCTGTGACTGTGCTCGACGTGTCCAATAACCGCGTGACGCAGATCAAAACCGCAGAGACGGACGGCTACAGCGCGATTCAAGTCGCGTTCGGAGAGCGCAAGGCGTCTCGGGTAAACAAGCCCACTGCTGGCCATCTTGCCAAGGCCGGCGTAGAGGCTGGTCAAATCCTCAGAGAGTTCCGTGTCGAGGCTGACGTGGCTGCTGGCTATGAGCCGGGCTCAAGGGTCGCGGTGACCGGTGTCTTCTCTGTGGGCCAAAAGGTCGATGTGCAGGGCACATCCATCGGCAAGGGATTCACTGGGACCATCAAGCGCCACAACTTCAAGTCGCAGCGCGCATCGCACGGCAACAGCCGTTCGCACAACGTCCCTGGCTCGATATCGATGGCTCAGGACCCGGGCCGCGTGTTTCCGGGCAAGAAAATGTCCGGCCATCGTGGTGATGTGACGAAGACCACGCAGAATCTGGACATTGTCCGGATTGATGAGGCGCGGCAGTTGTTGCTTGTGCGCGGTGCTGTTCCGGGTTCAAAGAACGGGCATATTGTTGTCAGCCCCGCCGTCAAGGTGAAAGCCAAGAAGGGGGGTAACTGATGCAACTCGAGCTTCTCAACGCCCAAGGTCAGGCAACGGCAAAGGTTGACGCGCCGGACACTCTGTTCGGCCGTGATTACAACCAAGCCTTGGTGCACCAAATTGTGGTCGCGTTTCAGGCGAATGCTCGTCAGGGGACGCGCGCTCAGATGGACCGTGCTGAGGTTAGCCATTCAACCAAGAAACCTTGGAATCAAAAGGGCACTGGTCGTGCTCGTGCCGGTATGTCTTCTTCGCCTATATGGCGAGGCGGCGGCCGAATTTTTCCAAACAGGCCGGATGAAAATTTCACCCAAAAGGTGAACAAGAAGATGTACCGGGCTGGGATGGCGTCTATTTTTTCCCAGTTGGCTCGGGAGGGGCGAATTTCAGTTGTTGACTCTATTGGGGCCGACTCTCCGAAAACAAAGCTCTTTGCCGCCAAGCTCAAGGCCATGGGATTGGACTCGGTTCTGGTGATTTCTGAGCAGGTTGACGAAAACCTGTTGCTCGCATCCAGGAATCTGATCAACGTTCTGGTGGTTGAGCCGCGTCATGCCGATCCGCTGTCTTTGATTCACTTCAAAAGGGTCTTGGTTACCAAGGCCGCGATTGAGCAACTCAAGGAGATGCTGGCATGAACGCAGCCAAGTTTGCAGAGGATCGACTGGCGCAGATTTTGGTGGCCCCAATCGTCAGCGAAAAATCCACGATGATTTCAGACAAGCACAATCAAGTGCTGTTTCAGGTTCTACGTGACGCGACCAAGCCAGAGATAAAAGCTGCCGTCGAGTTGATGTTCAAGGTCGAAGTTGAGTCGGTTCAGACTGTGCTTCAAAAAGGCAAGGTCAAACGGTTCGGCCGTTCAGTCGGTCGCCGCGATCATGTCAAGAAAGCCTATGTTTGCTTGCGGGCTGGACAGGAACTCAATATTTCTGGGGGGGGCGCGTAATGGCCGTCGTCAAGGTAAAGCCGACATCGCCCGGGCGTCGTGCGGTCGTGAAGGTGGTGCACTCACACTTGCACAAAGGCAAGCCGGAAGCATCCCTGCTTGAGGCTCAGTTCCAGCACGCTGGCAGGAATAACAATGGGCACATCACGATCCGTCACAAAGGCGGTGGGCATAAGCACCACTACAGGGTGGTTGATTTCGTGCGCAATAAAGACGGGATTCCTGCCAAGGTAGAGCGAATTGAGTACGACCCAAATCGTACGGCGCACATTGCGCTGGTTTGCTATGCAGACGGCGAGCGTCGCTATGTGATCGCGCCACGTGGCCTAGAAATCGGACAAACCTTGCTGAGCGGTGCTGAGGCACCCATCAAGGCAGGAAACACGCTGCCAATTCGAAATATTCCCGTCGGCTCGGTCATTCACTGCATCGAACTTCTTCCAGGCAAGGGTGCGCAGATCGCCCGCTCAGCTGGAACTGCATGTACCTTGCTCGCCCGGGAGGGTACGTATGCTCAGGTCCGTCTGCGTTCTGGTGAAGTACGGCGCATCCACATTGACTGCCGCGCGACGATCGGCGAGGTCTCCAACGAGGAGCACAGTCTGCGTCAGTACGGCAAGGCAGGGGCGATTCGATGGAAGGGTATTCGTCCAACCGTTCGTGGCGTGGCCATGAACCCAGTTGATCACCCGCACGGTGGTGGCGAGGGGCGTACTGGAGAGGGGCAAGTACCAGTTTCCCCTTGGAACACGATGACCAAGGGTTACCGCACTCGCAACAACAAGCGCACGCAGACGTTCATCGTTTCGCGTCGCAAGAAGTAAAGGGGGGCAAGATGACCCGTTCGCTGAAAAAAGGTCCTTTCGTCGACCATCACCTGATGTCAAAAGTCGACAAAGCGGTGGCCATCAAGGACAAAAAGCCAATCAAGACTTGGTCGCGTCGTTCAACGATATTGCCGGATTTCATTGGGTTGACCATTGCAGTTCACAACGGCAAGCAACACATACCTGTCTACGTTACCGACCAGATGGTCGGGCACAAGTTAGGTGAGTTCGCACTGACCCGCACCTTCAAGGGGCATCCGGCCGACAAAAAGGCCGCGAGGAAATAAGGAACCGAGATGGAAACCCGTTCAATCGTTCGCGGCGTCAGGCTTTCAGCCGACAAAGGCCGGTTGGTTGCCGACTTGGTGCGAGGCCGCCCCGTTGGTCAGGCCCTCAACATTCTGGCGTTCACGCCAAAGAAGGCCGCCGGCATCATCAAGAAGGCGCTGGAATCGGCGATCGCCAATGCCGAACACAACGATGGCGCAGACATCGATGAGTTGAAGATCAAGACGATCTTTGTTGAGCAGGGTGCCACGTTGAAGCGTTTTTCTGCCCGCGCCAAGGGTCGGGGAAACCGCATCAGCAAGCCGACCGCGCACATCTACATCACCGTCGGCAACTGAGGCTCAAGGAAGATCATGGGACAAAAGATTCATCCGGTCGGCTTTAGGCTACCGGTCACAAGAAATTGGGCTTCGCGTTGGTATGCGAACAATCAAAACTTCGCGACGATGCTTGCAGAAGATTTGAAGGTTCGTGAGTTTCTCAAGGTGCGGTTGAAAAGTGCAGCGGTCTCTCGCGTGCTTATTGAACGGCCGGCAAAGAATGCTCGCATCACGATTTTTTCCGCTCGGCCTGGTGTGGTTATTGGGAAAAAAGGTGAGGACATTGAAAGTTTGAAGGCCGAGTTGACCCGTCGACTTGGCGTGCCGGTCGCCGTCAACATTGAAGAGGTTCGCAAGCCTGAGATTGACGCGCAGTTGATTGCTGACAGCATCACGCAGCAACTTGAAAAACGGATCATGTTTCGTCGTGCGATGAAGCGCGCCATGCAAAACGCTATGCGTCTCGGCGCGCAAGGCATCAAGTTGATGTCTTCAGGCCGATTGAACGGAATTGAGATTGCTCGTTGCGAATGGTATCGGGAGGGGCGTGTCCCTCTCCACACCTTGAAGGCTGATATTGATTACGGCTTCTCTGAAGCCAAGACTACATACGGAATTATCGGCGTCAAGTGCTGGGTATATCGTGGTGATCGTTTGGGGCAGGGTGAGACTCCAGGCGTGGTATCAAAGCCAGAGGGTGATGATGACCGGCGTCCTCGCCGCAACGCTCGCCCCGGAGCGCCGATGGGTAAGGGACGCCCTGGCGAGAATCCCGGCGCTGAGCGCGGACCACGTGTTGCGCTAAAACCGCATGAATCGACCTCGACAGCAGTCGATGGCGGCGAGGGGAAACCTTCTAGCGTGAAGCGTGTTCGCAAGGCGGTTCCACCGACGCCCGGCGAAGTCAAAGGAGAATAACGATGTTGCAACCAGCTCGCAGGAAGTTCCGAAAGGAGCAAAAGGGTCGTAACACCGGTGTCGCGACTCGTGGAGCCAAGGTATCTTTTGGTGATTTCGGATTGAAGGCGACCGAGCGCGGCCGATTGACCGCTCGCCAGATTGAAGCAGCGCGTCGCGCAATCTCTCGTCACGTCAAGCGTGGCGGCAGGATCTGGATCCGGATCTTTCCGGACAAGCCCATTTCTCAAAAGCCGGCCGAAGTCCGCATGGGCAACGGTAAAGGCAACCCTGAGTACTACGTGGCTGAGATTCAGCCCGGCAAGGTTCTGTACGAGATAAATGGTGTGCCTGAGGAACTCGCGCGCGAAGCATTTAGGCTCGCGTCGGCGAAGCTTCCGCTCAGCACCACATTCGTCGCGCGACAAGTCGGCGCTTGATGTCTACTGGAGAACTTAAAGTGAATGCATCAGAACTCCGCTCAAAAGATGTGGCCGGCCTCAAAAAAGAGGTCAGTGAACTGCTGAAATTGCACTTTGGTTTGCGTATGCAGAAGGCGACGCAGCAACTGTCCAACCATACACAGTTGGGCAACACTCGGCGAGACATAGCGCGAGCCAAGACCATCTTGGTGCAAAAGAAACGTGAAGTGAAAGAAGCGTCGAAATGAACCAAGCTCAAACTATCACCAAAGAAAAGACGCTCCGGACGTTGGTTGGTAAGGTGGTCAGCGACAAGCGCAGCAAGACCATCACCGTTCTGATTGAGCGGCGTACCAAACATGAGCTATACGGAAAGATCGTCGCGAAGACCAGCAAGTACCACGCGCATGACGAGTCCAATGAGTACAAGAACGGTGATGTGGTGGAGATATCCGAAAGCCGTCCCATCTCAAAGACTAAGGCTTGGGTGGTGACGAAGCTCGTTCAAAAAGCCAGAGAGGTCTGACATCGTGAGCATGCCGCTCTTCGGCCGAAATTGGTGAGTTGGGGATCCAGCTGCACTAGAGAAACATTTAGGTTTCGAGCGAAAAGAGCGGTAGAATAGAAGGCTTTCCTGCGCTGCCTTGGTTCGCCAAGCGGTGCTTTCAACCTAATCCATTTCTGGCCGTACGCCAGAGGTAACGGGACCAAGACTAGCTGACTGGTGCTTGCTGACGCAGGTGGCTGATCTGCACAAGTTGGGACAAAAAAATGATCCAAATGCAATCGCGACTTGATGTCGCTGACAACACCGGCGCCAAGTCGGTGATGTGTATCAAAGTGCTTGGCGGCTCCAAAAGGCGCTATGCCGGCATTGGTGATGTGATTAAGGTGAGCATCAAAGAGGCTGCTCCTCGTGGGCGGGTCAAAAAGGGTGAGGTCTACAGTGCTGTGGTCGTCCGTACCGCAAAGGGCGTTCGGCGGCAAGACGGCTCGTTGGTGAAGTTTGATGGCAACGCTGCCGTACTCTTGAACGCCAAATTGGAGCCGATTGGCACACGAATTTTCGGGCCGGTCACTCGTGAGTTGCGCACTGAGCGCTTCATGAAGATTGTCTCGCTCGCTCCGGAAGTACTTTAAAAAGCGGTAGGGGTCAGGTGATGAACAAAATTCGCAAGGGTGACGAGGTTGTAGTTTTGACCGGTCGCGATAAAGGAAAACGAGGGGTGGTTGCCTCCAGGGTCGATGGCAACCGCCTCGAAGTTGTGGGTGTGAACCTTGTAAAAAAGCACGTCAAGCCCAACCCGATGAAGGGTGTGACCGGTGGGATCGTGGAGAAAACGATGCCAATCCATCAGTCAAATGTCGCGATCTTTAATTCTGCTGCTGGTTGTGGGGATCGTGTGGGAATCAAACTTTTGGCGGATGGCAAGAAGGTGAGAATCTTCCGGTCTACTGGTGAAGAAATTAAGGCTTAAAGGTCTGATATGGCGCAACAACAATTGGCTCGTCTTCAGGTTATCTACCGAGATGCCGTCGCTCCTGGGTTGATGGCCAAGTTCGGTTATCAGTCTCCAATGGAGGTGCCGCGCATCACCAAGATCACGCTCAACATGGGTGTCAGCGAGGCTGTATCGGATAAAAAGGTGATGGAGCACGCGGTTAGCGATATGACAAAAATCGCTGGACAAAAGCCCGTGGTGACGAAGTCTAAGAAAGCAATTGCAGGATTCAAAATCCGCGATGGTGTGCCCATTGGTTGCATGGTCACTTTGCGTGGTGTTCATATGTATGAGTTTTTGGATCGCTTTGTAACTATAGCGTTGCCACGGGTCCGAGACTTTCGTGGTATCTCGGGCCGCTCGTTTGATGGGCGCGGAAACTACAATATTGGGATCAAAGAGCAGATTATATTTCCTGAGGTTGATTACGACAAGGTGGACGCGCTCCGAGGGCTGAATATCAGCATTACGACCACCGCTAAAAGCGATGACGAGTGTAAGGCTCTACTCGCTGCGTTTAAATTCCCGTTTAAGAACTGAGGCCGGCCGTGGCAAAACTATCTCTCATTCAGCGTGAACTCAAGCGCGAGCAGCTCGCAGCTAAGTACGCGAAAAAGTATGCGGAATTCAAGGGAATTGCGAATGACGCCAAAAAGACGGACGAAGAGCGTTATGCCGCACGGCTTGAGCTGCAAAAGTTGCCGCGAAATTCTTATCCGACTCGTCAACGAAACCGTTGCGCCTTGACGGGAAGGCCGCGTGGGACCTTCCGGAAATTTGGCCTCGGTCGAAATAAAATCCGCGAACTAGCGTTTAAGGGTGACATCCCAGGCGTCATCAAGGCTAGCTGGTAATCTGCGAGCAGATCAGGAGAATATCGTATGAGTATGAGCGATCCAATCGCCGACATGTTGACTCGAATCCGTAACGCCCAAATGGTCGAGAAGCCTATGGTGTCGATGCCGTGCTCGAAGCTGAAAGTTGCTATTGCCCAAGTGTTGAAAGACGAGGGCTATGTCGACGGTTTTGTAGTTTTAACCGCTGACGGAAAGCCTCAGTTGCAGATTTCACTGAAGTACTACGCGGGTAAGCCGGTGATTGAGCATATCGAACGGGTGAGTCGTCCAGGACTTCGTGTCTATAAAGGCCGTCACGATATTCCAAACGTCAAAAATGGTCTCGGTGTGGCCATAGTGACGACGCCGAAGGGGGTGATGACCGACCGTAAGGCTCGCCAAGTTGGTATCGGTGGCGAAGTTCTTTGCTACGTGGCCTAAGGGAGATCAGTATGTCAAGAGTCGGAAAAATGCCGCTGACCCTGCCTGCTGGGGTAAAGGTTGCTATCTCGCAAGACGAAATTCAAGTCACAGGAGCGCTCGGGGCTTTGGTGCGTCCTGCTAACCATCTGGTAAAGATTCATGGTTCTGCAGACAGGCTTGAGTTTACGCCTGCTGATGGCAGTACGGCTGCAGATGCAATGTCTGGAACGATGCGTGCGCTGGTGTCCAATATGGTCAATGGCGTCAGTAAAGGGTTTGAAAAGAAATTGAACCTGGTGGGCGTTGGCTTCCGAGCCCAGGCTGCTGGAAGCAAGTTGAACCTGCAGATCGGTTTCTCTCATCCGGTCTCGAAAGAGATGCCAGATGGTGTGAAGGTGGATTGCCCGACACAGACAGAAATCGTGATCAAGGGTTCTGATCGGCAGGTGGTGGGTCAAATCGCAGCCGAGGTAAGGGCAATTCGTCCTCCCGAGCCGTACAAAGGCAAGGGAATTCGTTATGCGAATGAGAAGATCACGATCAAAGAAACCAAGAAGAAGTAAGAGGCTAATTTCATGTTGAATAAAAAAGATCAGCGTGTTCGCCGCTCAAGGCAGACTCGGGCTCGAATTGCTCGACAGCGGGTGGCCCGGCTTTCTGTCTTCAGGACTAATTCACACATTTACGCAAGCGTCATTTCCGATGATGGTTCGCGAGTCTTAGCCAGTGCCTCCACGCTGGAGGCTGATATCCGAAAAGAACTCGGTGATGCAGCGAATGGCGGTAATGTGGGTGCAGCGTCAATCGTTGGAAAGCGAATTGCCGAAAAAGCTAAGGCGGCCGGGATAGAGAAAGTCGCGTTCGATCGCGCTGGTTTTGCGTATCACGGGCGTATCAAAGCACTTGCCGAAGCCGCGCGTGAAGCCGGCCTACAGTTCTAAGCGGGGATTATAAAAATGGCAAAGTTTCAGGCGCGAGCTCAGACCGAAGGTAATGACGACGGTCTCAAGGAAAAAATGATCGCCGTAAACCGCGTTACGAAAGTTGTGAAGGGCGGTAGAACGCTTAGTTTTGCTGCACTGACTGTAGTTGGTGACGGAGACGGCCGGATTGGTATGGGCAAGGGTAAAGCAAAAGAGGTGCCTGTGGCTGTTCAAAAGGCTATGGAGTCCGCTCGGCGCAATATGGTCAAGATTTCATTGAGAAACGGTTCCATTCACCACAAGGTGGTTGGTGAACACGGGGCGTCGCACGTTCTGATGGCGCCAGCGCCTTCGGGAACCGGAATTATCGCGGGCGGTCCCATGCGAGCGGTCTTTGAAGTTATGGGCGTTACCGATATTGTGTGCAAGAGTCTAGGATCTTCGAATCCCTACAACTTGGTTCGAGCCACACTTGACGCTCTCAAGCATACAAGTACGCCAGCAGAGGTGGCGGCGAAACGTGGGTTGACAGTTGAAGAAATTTTCAACTGAACATTTTTCGGAGAATCGATCATGAGCGAGAAGCCCACAGTAAAAATCAAATTGGTTCGCAGCATTGCTGGTACCAGAGAGTCTCATCGCGCCACTGCGCGCGGCCTCGGTTTGCACAAATTGAACAGTGAATCGACTCTCGAAGATACTCCTTCGGTTCGGGGAATGATCAACAAGATTTCCTACCTACTCAAGGTACTTTGATTGTTATTAGAAAGTTAGCTATGGAACTTAATTCAATTAAGCCAGCCTTCGGGGCTAAACGTGATCGAAGACGAGTTGGGCGAGGAATAGGTTCAGGCCTAGGTAAAACCGCAGGTCGTGGACACAAGGGGCAAAAGTCTCGTGCTGGTGGCTATCACAAGGTGGGTTTTGAGGGCGGGCAAATGCCGCTTCAGCGTAGGTTGCCTAAGCGCGGGTTCAAGTCAACGACGTTGAAGTACAACGCAGAAATTACTTTGACGGATCTGGAACGGATGGAAGCTTCGGATGTGGACTTACTGACATTGAAGCAAGCTGGGCTTGTTGGGGAAATGTCGAGATTCGTCAAAGTTATCAAGACTGGGGTTTTAACTCGCGCTGTCTCCCTCAAGGGAATTTCGGCGACTGCCGGTGCTCGGCAGTGTATTGAGTCTGTTGGTGGTTCGGTAGTTTGACCCTGATTTTCCAATCGGCGGACCATCAACGTGGCTACTAGTTCTGCACAGACGGCAAAAAGTTCGAAGTTCGGGGACCTTCGTCGCCGACTGACGTTTCTTTTGTTGGCTTTGGTCGTCTACAGGGTTGGGTCACATGTTCCTGTGCCTGGTATTAATCCAGACCAGCTCGCAGAACTATTTAAGGGTCAACAAGGGGGTATATTAAGTCTCTTCAATATGTTTTCTGGTGGAGCTCTTTCCCGATTTTCAGTGTTCGCTCTCGGGATCATGCCATATATTTCCGCATCGATCATTATGCAGTTGATGACGTATGTGGTTCCCTCGCTTGAGGCGCTCAAGAAAGAGGGCGAGTCTGGGCGCCGGAAAATTACCCAGTTTACGAGATATGGCACGCTGGGACTCGCATTGTTTCAGTCCGTTGGAATTGCTGTTGCTCTTGAAGGGTCGCAGGGGCTTGTCATTTCACCCGGCTTCGGGTTCCGGGTTACCGCGGTTGTGAGTCTCGTTGCTGGAACAATGTTTCTGATGTGGTTGGGAGAGCAAATAACAGAGCGAGGGTTGGGTAACGGGATTTCGATACTTATATTTTCGGGTATTGCTGCGGGGTTGCCTGGAGCAATAGGTGGTTTGTTGGAGCTAGTTCGCACTGGTGCCATGAGCTATGTGGCTTGCCTCTTCATCATTTTTGTCGTTATTTTGGTGACGTTTTTCGTGGTTTTCGTTGAGAGAGGGCAGCGAAAGATTTTGGTGAACTACGCCAAGCGTCAGGTCGGAAACAAGGTCTACGGTGGTCAATCTTCACACCTTCCCTTAAAGGTAAATATGTCGGGCGTGATCCCTCCTATTTTCGCATCGTCAATAATCCTCTTGCCCGCAACGGTAGTAAGCTGGTTTGCAACGGGTGATGGTTTGAGGTGGTTAAAGGATTTGGCTGACTTGCTGGCCCCAGGGCAGCCGATTTACGTTCTTTTATACGCTGCAGCTATAGTTTTCTTCTGCTTTTTCTACACTGCGTTGGTATTTAACAGTCGAGAGACAGCGGATAATTTGAAAAAGAGTGGTGCCTTTATTCCTGGGATAAGGCCCGGGGATCAGACGTCGCGGCACATCGACCGCATTCTCTCCAGACTCACCCTGGCGGGTGCCATTTACATTACAAGCGTTTGTCTTCTCCCCGAGTTTTTAGTGCTCAAATATAACGTTCCCTTTTATTTTGGCGGTACGTCGTTGCTTATCATAGTGGTCGTGACGATGGATTTTTGGGCCCAAGTTCAAAGCTATGTTCAAAGCCAGCAGTATGAATCATTGCTAAAGAAATCGAATTTCAGGCCAAGTTGAGTTGTTTTTTGAATATACGTTTAGTTCACTTGAAATTTTAATCGGATTGCATGTCGAAAGATGACGTTATTCAGATGCAGGGAGAGATTGTTGAAAATCTTCCCAACGCAACGTTTCGAGTGAAACTCGAAAACGGGCATGTCGTCCTCGGTCACATTTCCGGGAAGATGCGGATGCACTACATTCGGATTTTACCCGGGGATAAGGTGACTGTAGAGTTGACGCCCTATGATCTGAGCAGGGCGAGAATTGTTTTTAGAGCGAAGTAAGTTCACTATGAACCGGTTCGTTTCTTCGATATTACGTTTGTTGCCCGGTGGGCTTTGGAGATTTTGATGAAAGTTGCTGCGTCTGTAAAAAAAATGTGTCGGAATTGTAAGGTCATCCGTAGAAAAGGGGTGGTCCGTGTTATTTGTACTGATCCGCGACACAAGCAGCGGCAAGGTTAATTCTGGCGGTAAGTAAAGTTATTTAGAGGAAAATCATGGCCCGTATTGCTGGCATTAACATACCTCCACACAAGCATGCGGAGATCGGCCTGATGTCGATCTACGGTGTTGGAAGGACTACTGCACAGAAGCTCTGTGTGAAGAGCGGTGTGCCCTTTGATCGGAAGATTAAGGACCTAACGGACACCGACCTCGAGCGTCTCAGAGAAGAAATTGGTCGCCTCACCATCGAGGGTGACCTTCGCCGAGAAATGTCAATCAACATCAAGCGTTTGATGGATTTGGGTTGCTATCGCGGGTTTCGTCATCGTCGCGGGCTTCCAGTTCGTGGTCAGCGCACTAAGACCAACGCTAGGACACGCAAGGGGCCCCGCAAGTCGGGTGCTGTGGTGAAAAAGTAATGTTCAGCATGCCCGTAGCAGGCATGTTGCGGTTCTGGTTGAGGAAAAAATCATATGGCTAAGACAGCGAATACAGCCGCACAACGTGTGCGAAAGAAGGTTAGAAAAAACGTGGCGGATGGGATTGCTCACGTGCACGCTTCTTTCAACAACACCATCATCACGATCACCGACCGTCAAGGAGGTGCTTTGGCTTGGGCTTCTAGTGGTGGTCAGGGCTTTAAGGGATCTCGGAAGAGCACGCCGTTTGCGGCACAGGTTGCTGCCGAGGTGGCTGGAAGAGCCGCGCAGGAGCAGGGCATCAAGAATCTTGACGTCCGGATCAAAGGTCCGGGTCCAGGTCGTGAATCTTCGGTTCGTGCGCTCGCGTCTCTTGGTATTCGAATCAATTTGATCTCGGATGTCACGCCAGTTCCACACAATGGATGTCGGCCGCAGAAGCGTCGCCGGATCTAGTTGGTTGAGTTGGCGCATTTTAAATTTTTTCGAAGGCCTTTTTTCGGCGTTTAAGGTTAACCGTCGATAATTTGTAAAAGCCCCCGGTCTGAGCAAAAAAAACAAGATAAGCCAGACTAGCGCAAGGTAACACGTTTGCGCTACCTAAAAATCAAGGAGTTCATGTGGCACGCTATCTAGGTCCAAAAGCAAAACTGTCCCGTCGAGAAGGTACGGATCTTTTCCTCAAGAGCGCGCGGCGCCCTATCGGGGATAAGGCTAAGTTTGACAGTAAGCCGGGTCAGCACGGCCGGACGTCTGGGACGCGCACCTCAGATTTTGGCCTCCAGCTTCGTGAGAAGCAAAAGGTGAAGCGTATGTATGGTGTGCTTGAGCGCCAGTTTAGGCGCTACTTCGCGGAAGCCGAACGTCGAAAAGGCAATACAGGTGCAAATTTGTTGATGCTGCTTGAGTCTCGTCTCGATAATGTGGTTTACCGGATGGGATTTGGGTCTACCCGAGCAGAAGCAAGGCAGTTGGTTTCACACAAGTCTATTACCGTCAATGGGGCAGTGGTCAACATTGCCTCCTATATGGTCAAGGTTGGCGATGCAGTTTCGGTTCGCGAAAAGTCTAGAAACCAGTTGCGTATCGCAGATTCCCTGAAGCTTGCAGAGTCGATTGGACTTCCCGCATGGGTTCAGGTTGATAGTTCAAAGATGGAGGGATTGTTTAAAAAGACGCCGGATCGCGACGAATTCGCCGCTGATGTCAAGGAAGCGCTGATTGTTGAGCTTTATTCGCGTTAAGCGTTTTCGGATAGCTTTGGTCTGCCCTTTTCCCCATGTTTGGTGAGGGTTGGCTACCTTCGAGATTGGTGATTGTGATATTCACTTCACCGACGGATCCATCAGCCTTATCGGCGTAATGAGCCGAGGGTATTGAAAGAAAGACTCCATGCAGACTAATTTGCTTAAGCCCAAGGCCATCCACGTTGAACCACTTGGAGTCAACCGCGCGAAGGTGACACTCGAACCTTTTGAGCGTGGATATGGACACACCCTTGGTAATGCGTTGCGTCGGGTTTTACTCTCGTCTATGGTGGGTTATGCTCCTACGGAGGTAACGATAGCTGGGGTTTTGCACGAGTATTCTGCCATTGACGGTGTGCAAGAAGACGTGGTTCATATCATGCTCAACTTGAAGGGCGTGGTCTTTCGCCTCCATAGCCGCGATGAAGTGACGTTGGTTCTTCGCAAGGATGGCGAGGGGCCCGTAAAAGCCTCAGATATCCAGGCTCCGCATGACGTTGAGATCGTGAACCCGAGTCACGTGATTGCGAACTTGTCGCACGGCGGCAAGCTTGATATGCAGATCAAGGTCGAGAAAGGCCGTGGATATGTTCCAGGCACGATGCGCCGTTTTGGGGAAGAGTCCTCGAAGTCGATAGGTCGCATTGTTCTGGACGCGTCGTTCTCTCCGGTGTCCCGAGTGAGCTATGTGGTCGAAAGTGCCCGTGTTGAACAGCGAACTGACTTGGATAAGTTGGTCATGGAGATCCAGACCAATGGGGCGATATCTCCAGAGGAGTCGATTCGAGCTTCCGCAAAGATCTTGGTAGAGCAGTTGGCTGTGTTTGCGCAGCTTGAGAATAGCGAGATTCTCGCCTTTAACGAGCCTCAGAACCGAAACACTCAGTTCGATCCGATCTTGCTCAGGCCAGTTGATGAATTAGAGTTGACTGTCAGATCTGCGAACTGCCTGAAAGCCGAAAATATATATTACATTGGTGATTTGATCCAGCGCACAGAAACTGAGTTGTTGAAAACGCCGAACCTCGGCCGGAAGTCGTTGAACGAGATAAAAGAGGTGTTGGCTTCGAGAGGGTTGACACTCGGTGCTCGGCTTGAAAACTGGCCCCCTCAAGGGCTTGATAAGCGTTAATGTCTTTGGGTGGTCTATTACCATTCTGGTTTGGGTCTGTCTTTAGGACAGATCTGGTGCACGTAGAAGTACCTGATACGGCTGCTACTTTAATATGAAGAAAGGATATGCACCATGCGTCATCGTCACGGTCTTCGCAAGTTAAACCGTACCTCCGAGCATAGGCTTGCCATGCTTCGCAACATGTGTAATTCGTTGTTGAGGCACGAGGCGATCAAGACGACGGTTCCAAAGGCCAAGGAGTTGCGCCGTGTTGTTGAACCACTCATCACGCTTTCGAAAGAGCCCACGCTGGCGAACCGGCGTTTAGCGTTTGACCGTACTCGGGATCGAGAGATTGTCTCGAAATTGTTCAACGAGTTGGGCCCGCGATACAAGGCAAGGCCTGGTGGGTATACACGAATTTTGAAAATGGGTTTTCGCGTTGGTGATAATGCTCCCATGGCATTCGTTGAGTTGGTGGATCGCGCTGAAGTTGATGTGTCGTCTGGGGCTGAATCGGGAGATTGATCATGTGGTGTCTGGACTTTATTTGTTGGGAATCCCCGGCCTGCGTGTAAAGTTTGGCGCTATAATTATTTCATTCTGGCGCGGGGTGGAGCAGTCTGGTAGCTCGTTGGGCTCATAACCCAAAGGTCGTAGGTTCAAATCCTGCCCCCGCAACCACTTATTGGTAACACAGCCGGCGCATGCCGGCTTCGTTGTTTTTGTGTCATGCTTGCCGGCGCGGGCCCCGACATTACAATTCCGGTTTTAGGTTTGGTTCCCTGAGGGGGAACTTTCATCAAGTAGGACTCAACGTGTTTATTTCTCAAGCCTTTGCCCAAGCAGCGCCTGCCCCAAGTGCTACTCCGGACATGTTCGGAAGTCTCACTTCGATGCTCCCGCTGATCCTGATGTTTGTGGTGCTTTACTTTGTCATGATCCGACCGCAAATGAAGCGCCAAAAGGAGCACAAATCGATGATTGATGCGCTCGCCAAAGGTGACGAGGTCATCATCGCAGGAGGACTTCTCGGAAAGGTCTCCAAGATGGGCGAGACTTACCTAGGCGTCGAGGTCGCCAATGGTGTCGAAATTCAGGTTCAACGTTCGTCGGTAGTTCTCGTGCTGCCCAAGGGCACCTTCAAGTGAAAGGGGCTGTTCGTTCCTGCGGCAGATGGTGCCCACGGCCTCTCAGTCGGCATTGATTCGTTTCCTTGGATGGCCAGGCACTCGCTATGAATCGCTACCCCGTTTGGAAATACGCGCTGCTGTTGGTGGCATTGCTGGTTGGGTCGGTCTACACGCTGCCCAACCTTTTCGGTGAAGCGCCAGCGGTTCAGGTCAGCAGTGGCCGATCTACCGTCAAGGTGGACGCTACGGTTGCCACTCGAGTCGAAGAAGCGCTTATTGCCGCAGGATTGAATGCGGACTTCGTCCAGTTTGAGGCGGGATCTGTGAAGGCGCGTTTTGCCGACACAGATGCCCAAATCAAGGCCAAGGACGCTATTTCAAAGGCGCTCAATCCGGATCCGGCCGATGCCAGCTACATCGTCGCGCTCAACCTTTTGTCCCGTTCGCCGCACTGGCTGATGTCTGTGAATGCGCTTCCGATGTCACTGGGCCTTGACCTGCGCGGAGGGGTTCATTTTTTGATGCAAGTCGACATGAAGTCGGCACTGACCAAAAAAGCGGAGTCTCTTGCCGGGGACGTGCGCCTGATTTTGCGTGACAAGAACCTGCGCCACGCTGGCATCAGCAGGGATGGGCAGTCCTTGGCGGTGCGCTTCAAGGACCGCGACACGTTGACCTCAGCTCGCAAGCTCCTCGAAGATGAGCTTCCGGACCTGAACTGGTCTGAGTCTGAAGAGGGCGGTGAGATCAAGCTTTCGGGCGCGCTCAAACCTGAGGCTGCAAAGCGCGTGCAGGAGGCTGCGGTCAAGCAGAACATCACGACCCTTCACAACCGCGTGAACGAGCTTGGCGTGTCGGAGCCGGTGATTCAGCAGCAGGGCGCCGATCGCGTAGTGGTGCAGTTGCCAGGTGTCCAAGACACGGCCAAGGCCAAGGACATCATCGGCCGAACGGCCACGCTCGAGGTTCGCATGGTCGACGAGAGCGTTGAGGCATCCGCCGCTGTCAGCGGTAACGGTCCCGTTCCGTTGGGAAGTGAACGCTACATGGAGCGTGGAAGTCAGCCCCTGATCGTCAAACGACAAGTTGTTTTGACCGGAGAGAACCTCACCGATGCTCAAACGGGCTTTGATTCGCAGACACAAGAGCCCTCGGTCAACCTGACCTTGGATGCGAAGGGCGCACGAATTTTCAAAGACGTGACCCGAGACAACATTGGCAAACGCATGGCTATTCTCTTGTTTGAAAAAGGCAAGGGCGAAGTCGTGACTGCCCCGGTGATTCGCGCTGAGATTGGAGGGGGGCGGGTGCAGATTTCGGGCCGTATGACCACCAGCGAAGCAGCGGACACGGCCTTGCTTTTGCGTTCTGGTTCGTTGGCAGCGCCGATGGAGATCATCGAGGAGCGCACGATAGGCCCGAGTCTTGGTGCCGACAACATCGCGAAGGGATTTGACAGCGTGCTTTACGGTTTTGCCGCGATTGCGCTGTTCATGTGCGCGTATTACCTTTTGTTTGGAGCGATCTCGACCCTTGCCCTTGGGTTCAACTTGTTGCTGCTGGTGTCTGTGTTGTCGATGTTGCAGGCCAGTTTGACGCTGCCGGGAATGGCGGCTATCGCGCTGACTCTGGGCATGGCGATCGATGCGAATGTGCTGATCAACGAGCGTGTGCGAGAGGAGTTGCGAAACGGCGCCTCACCGCAGTCGGCGATTCATAACGGCTACGAGCGGGCTTTCACGACCATTCTGGACTCCAACGTGACAACGTTGATCGCCGGTTTGTCGCTGCTGGCTTTTGGCTCTGGCCCCGTTCGCGGTTTTGCGGTTGTGCACTGCCTCGGAATTCTGACCTCAATGTTCTCTGCGGTGGTGTTCTCTCGCGGCTTGGTCAACCTTTGGTATGGACGTCAAAAGAAACTCAAGGGCGTGTCGATCGGGCAGGTGTGGAAGCCCGTGGCCTGAGATGGTCTGTCTGCATGAGGCCGGCCCCGTGCCTCGCAGCCTGACGTCGCCAAACTAGGAACACACATGGAATTTTTCAGGATCCGGCGCGACATCCCGTTCATGCGGAACGCGCTGGTGCTCAACGCCATATCAGCGTTGACTTTCTTCGCGGCGGTGTTTTTCATTGCAACACGCGGGCTGCACTTTTCCATCGAATTCACAGGGGGGACGGTGATCGAGGTGGCCTATGCGCAGCCAGCCGACATCAACCGTGTGCGCGCTACCGTGGAGTCACTCGGTTTTGGCGAGGTTCAAGTCCAGAACTTCGGCACTTCACGTGATGTTTTGATCCGCCTGCCAGTGCGCGGGGATGTCAAGCAGGCAGAGGTTGTTGCCCGTGTCTTCAGCGAGCTTTGCGAGGCCGAGGGCAGCAAGGTGAGCACGCAGCAGGTCAAGTCTGAAAAGGGCGCTGAGACCAGCGCTCAGGTTTGCGGGGAGGTGGGTGAAGAGCGCGTTCGGCTGCAGCGCAGTGAATTTGTCGGCCCCTCGGTGGGCTCCGAACTGGCGCGTGATGGAGCGCTGGCGCTTGCCGTGACCATCGTCGGCATCATGATTTATCTGGCGCTGCGTTTCGAGTGGAAGTTCTCGGTCGCCGGCATCATTGCCAACCTGCACGACGTGATCATCATCGTGGGCTTTTTCGCCTTTTTTCAGTGGGAGTTTTCACTGTCGGTGCTAGCGGCCGTCCTGGCGGTTCTTGGCTATTCGGTCAACGAGTCGGTGGTCATCTTCGACCGTATTCGCGAAGCCTTCCGAAAGTACAGAAAACTGACAACGATCGAGGTGATTGACCACGCCATCACGAGCACCATCAGCCGCACCATCATCACCCATGGCTGCACGCTCATGATGGTGATTTCGATGCTGATCTTTGGTGGCCCAACACTGCACTACTTTGCGGTTGCGTTAACCATCGGTATTTTGTTTGGCATCTACTCTTCGGTTTTCGTGGCAGCGGCGATCGCGATGTGGTTGGGTGTCAAGCGCGAAGACCTCATCAAGACTTCCGGCAAGGACCTCGATCCTGACGATCCGAACGCTGGGGCGGTCGTCTAGGTTGGTGGGTTTGGCGAATGCTCAGCGATGGTTCCTGACGCACCCAAGCAAGCCCAAGCGAAGCAATCTCGCAGGCTGTTCATCGACAGGCTCGTCAATGGGTTGCCGGGTTTCGTGGCTCAACTTGAGTCGGGCGTGCGTCGACTCGCAGACCAAGTGGCCTTGCCCGCCATCATGTTGCGCCGGCGAGAGGCTCTCGATGGCTTGAGGGCGGCTTCGGGTTTGTGGCTGGAGGGGATGCTTTCAGTGGCGAAAGCTGCCTACCCTGATGGTTTGATGCCCGCGACCACACCTGCGGCATTGCCGTCCACCGGGCGCCTCAAGTTCAGCCTTGTCGATAACGAAACCATTGAAGCAGAGATCCTCAGTTCGCGGCTGAGTCTGGCAATCAAGGAAAAAGCGAGCTGGGAGTTTGGCGACCTGCGCTCGCGGATGATTTTTCTTGACGGGTGTGAAGAGCTCGAATCCAACGAGATTCTTCGGCCAGAAATGTTGGCGTACCTGGCAGTGAAATCTTGGCGATCGGCCGGTCTCGGCCATGACGTTTGGCGAACCGCCCAAAGCGTGCTGCACGAGGAGTTTTCTCTCGTCGTGTGCGAGGCATACCACGAGGTCAACCGGCAGCTGATTCAGCAAGGCGTGCTGCCTGAGATTGATCTTCGCCCCTTCATTCGCCGTGCCCATGACCCCGTTTCCGGAGTCCCTCAGGCGGCTTCCTTGTCCCCGTCCATGGGTGGCACGGCGTCGACGCCGCAGTCAGGTTTTCAGACAGACCCCCGGGGCAACGCATTCGCTGATGGCCGACCGATGCCAGGAACTGGCGGTACTTTCAACGAAGACGCCGACCACGCCGAGGCGGTGCTGTGGCGCTTGAACCGATTGATGGGCAGGGCCCCCGAGGGCCTGCTTCGTCCCGTGCGGCAAATCGACGCCTCACCGGATCTGGGTTCAGCGATCTCCGCCGTCCAGAAGGATGTAGCCCAGCATCTGGCCTCAGCCGACCAAGCTGCCGACGCGATAGGCGCGCAGGGGCTGTCGGCTATGCTGGCTGGTTTGCGTCAGCACAGGCAAACGCTTAAGGCGGCGGCCACAACGAGCGACGAGCGGGCCACGATCGAGGTGGTCGCCCTGCTGTTTCAAAGCATCCTGACCGAAGACCGGATTCCGAGTTCGGTGCGGGTGTGGTTTGCGCGCTTGCAGATGCCGGTATTGCGCGTGGCAATCGCCGAGCCAGATTTTTTTGCGACCAGCGATCACCCGGCCAAGCGACTCATCGATTCCATGGGCGCGTGCGTGATGGGCTTTGACGCCAAGAACATGCAACTCACCGGTGCCGCCATCGAGCGAGAAATCAAACGGGTGGTACAGGTCGTCGAAGCCTATCCCGACACCGGCAGCCGGGTTTTTCAGATGGTCTTGTCTGAATTCGACCGCTTCCTTGAGCACTATTTCAAGAGCGAGAACGAAGCGTCGCAGGTAGGTGTGTCGCTGGCTGAGCAAGTCGAACAACGGGAGACGCTGGCCATCCAGTTCACCATCGAGTTGCGCAGGATGCTCAACGAGGTGCCTGTGCACGAGGGCGTGCGCGACTTCCTGTTCAGGATCTGGGCCGATGTGCTGGCCATGACTTCAGTGAAATCCGGGTTGCACGGGGAGGAAATCAAGGTGATGAAGCGGGCGGCGTCCGACTTGATCTGGTCGGCCAGCGCCAAGGTTTCCCAGGAAGAGCGCGCCGAGGTGATTCGTCGCCTGCCGCCGCTGCTGAGGCTGTTACGACAAGGCATGAGCGCGGCCGGTCTGAATGCAACGGTGCAGGACGGCCACATTCAAAGCCTCAACCAGTCGCTGGCCAGTGCGTTCACCGCTCGAACGGCAGTCATCTCCAAGGATCGCCTCGATCAATTGCTGGCGCGCCTGGAGACTCTGGAAGAGCTCTTGCCCGACGCTGATGATCTGGAGATCGATGAGTCACTGGTGTTTGATTTGTCGTTGCACGAAACCAGTGACTTTGAGGTGGTTACCTCTGGGGGCTCGGAGGCCAGCCCGGAGATGTTTGTGTGGGCCAGCGAACTTCAGGTGGGAAGCTGGTTCAGTCTTGACTACCGCAATCGCAAGGATTCGGTCCAACTCGCATGGCACGGGATGCGCCGCCAGTTGATTCTGTTCGTGTCGCCGCAAGGACGCTGCATCTTGTTTCAGCAACAGCGCTTGGCTGCCTTCTTGCAGGCTGGCTTGCTGGTGCCTGTCGAGGAGGAGTCGCTCACGACACGAGCCACTCGCAGTGCACTGGCCCAGATAGAAGCCAATCCGAGCTGTCTGATTGAGTAGACAGCCGTTCGTGGATCAGTGGATCAGGCGGTCTTCCTCGTCAACGAAAAGCTCATCCAGGATCAAGGCGTCGGGCTCCTCGCCCAAGCTCCAGAACACCATCAAGACGATGATCTTCAGGTCTTCCAGATCGATCGGGCTGCCGGAGATGGCGCTGGCCCGGTCAATCACCATTTCGCGCATCGGCGGGGGCAGCACACCTGCAGCTTCGAGAAAGCTGATGAAGCCGATGGAGCCTTCGCCAAAGTGATCCTGCTCGGCAGGTGAGTAGACCCTCAGGCTCAATTCGCCTTGCTCACCCACATAGGACTCGGCCGCGCTTGCAAGGCCTTCCAGCCAGAACAAGGCCTCTTGAATCTCATCTGACTCGAACCCTACTGACGTGAGTTTTCGAGTCAGTTTGACCTGATCCGGACATGCATCCGGACGCCAGTAGTTCTCGTACAGGTACACAAGCACATCGAACATGAAAACACTATACCCGAGGAGTTTGCCCGCGCAAGCCGTCCGCAGCGCCCTTTTTCAGACCACCGCAATTTGTTGAAAAAGTTGACCAGGCCGCCGTGCCACCTGCCCCTCCAGTTCGAGGGCGAGCAGCTTGATGTTGATCTCTTGCGCCGACCATCCGGTGCGTGCGACCAGCGCATCCATCGACACCAACTCGTACCCCATGGCCTCGAGTAAAGGGTCTTTCGGGGGGCTGTGCACGGTGGCATCCGCCGCGGCGGGCCTTGGCGTCGTCAGGGGTTGAAGTTCTTCCAGAATTTCCTGTGCGGTTTCGACCAGCTTGGCACCTTGCTTGATCAGCAGGTGGCATCCGCGCGACTGCGGCGAGTGAATCGATCCGGGTATCGCGAACACATCGCGACCCGCCTCGGTGGCCAGACGTGCGGTGATCAGCGACCCCGACTGCAGCGCTGCTTCTACCACCAGCGTGCCTTTCGTGATGCCCGCGATGATCCGGTTTCGCAAGGGGAAATGAGCGGCCAGCGCAGGTGTGCCCAACGCGAACTCGCTCAGCAACAGGCCCTGTGAGGCAATGCGATGCGCGAGTTCCAAGTGCCGCTTGGGATACACCCGGTCGAGCCCCGTGCCGACCACCGCAATCGTGGGGGATCCACAGTCCAGCGCCCCTTCGTGGGCCGCAGCGTCTATTCCGAGCGCCAGCCCTGACACCACCACCCAACCAGCCTGTGCGAGGCTCTTCGCAAACTGGCGGGCGGTTTGCTCGCCCTGTGGCGTGGGATTGCGGCTGCCGACGATGGCGATCGCCTTGTCTTGCTCGAGCAGTTCCAGGCAGCCCTGGGCGTAAAGCACCAGCGGCGGATCGCAGGTGTCCAGCAATGGGCGTGGATAGCGCGGATCCCCCAGCGGGATGAAAGCCCTTGTCGCATTCTGTCCGTCTTGCAGCCAGGCGAGAGTCAGGTCAATCAGCGAGTCCAGCCCAGCCGGTGCGGCGCACAGCGCCTGCGCCAGTTTGGGCCCCACCACCTCGCTGCGCGCTGCTACCGATGCACCTATCGCCGCTTGGGGCGAGCCGAACGCTGCCAGCAGTCGGCGCGCCGAGTCGCGTCCTACGCCTGGGGTTTCGAGCAACCTCAACCAGGCCGCCAACTCCAGACGGTCGATCACGTCACGAACCCTCGGACGGCTTCACGGCTTGGTGAAGCGATCGCCCACGCTGACCGGCTCTTTGACCGACAGGATCAACGCATATGACATTCGGGAAAAGACCTGGAAGACAAACAATTCGCCATGCCGCTCATCAGGCAGTTTCATCAAGGTCTTGCGCTCGTCGGTCGGGTCGACTTCGACGCGGCCATCGTGCCAAAGGGCCAGCACGTGGCCGCGCTCGAGCCCGTCACCTGCGCCCCGATTCAGCACCACGATCTGGTTTTGGCCGCCAGTGATGGCATCGCCGTACATGGACACGATCTGCCCTGAAATATCGCCTTGCGGAGCGTGCGGCACGTAGTTCTGGTAGTCCCGCGCTTTCACGGGGGCCAGCCGATCGCCGATCATCCCTTCCAGACGGACGCTGGTCACGATGAAGGTGTCCGGGATCACTTCACGCTTGCCCTTGGGCGATATCTGTTCGCCGCCTTTTTGCACCAGTTCGGCTGTTCCTACATAGGCCGCTTCGTACCCGAGCAGTTCGCGCGTGGTCGGGTCCTTCAGTGGCTTGGCATTGCGAAACATGCGAAAAACCGTGTTCGGACTGTTGACACCCAGCACATAGGCCGTCTCGCCCCGCGACAACATCACACGCCCTTCCTTGGCGGCGACGATGCGTGGGGCGTCCTTGAGGAAGTCGCCGTCAAAGATCACGGCCTCATTGAGGAAAGGGTCGATGAGATGGAATGGAATCGACGCGATGGCCGCACTGGCGAGCTTCGACGAGCGCACCTCGGGCGATAGCTTGACAGTACCGCCACCGACCGCGCTGCCCATGCGCAAACGCGCGCGGCCATCGGACTTTTCCAGATAGAGGATCTGGCCGGGATAGATCAGGTGAGGGTTGCGAACCTGCTCGAGGTTCATTCCCCACAACTCAGGCCAGCGCCAAGCGCGCGTCAGAAACAGGCCTGAAATACCCCACAGCGTGTCGCCCGACTTGACCGTGTAGGAGTCCGGCGCATTGGCCGAGAGTTCGGACAAGGGCAAGCCGGCTTCGGCGACTTTCTGCGCTGCGCTGCGTTGCTGCTCGGTGAGCTCAAACGCGAACGCTGAGCCCGACGCAGCCAACGCCGCACAGGCGATCAGCAAGGGGACGGCCAGCGCAGCGAATGACGGGTGGCCAAGATGGAGACGAGGAGCAAAACGCATCATGCAATGAATCTCCCAACGAGCCGGCAACAGCGCCGAACCATGTTTTGGCCTGAGCAGGGGTGCCGAATGCTCACACCTCGGTATCGGCCTGCGCGATTGGAAATTCAGCGAAAATCTCCAAGTGATTGAGAGGATTTTGCCCCGAACCCTTGGCTCGGCAACAAATCCAAAATCTCATTGTCCTTCGCTCGTGATGGCTCATCGCCGCTGATCCGCATCATGGGCCCAGATGAAGCTGCCGCGACTGCCCCCATGACCAAGCTGACGATTCTTTGCTACCCCGACCCCAGGCTGACAACCGTCGCCAAGCCGGTGGCCCAGCTCGACGATCGCATTGCCACTTTGATCGACGACATGATCGAGACCATGTACGCCTGCGACGGCGTCGGGCTGGCAGCAACCCAGGTCAATGTTCACGAGCAGTTGATCGTCATGGACATTTCCAAAACCCGCGACGAGCCGCTCGTTCTCATCAACCCGCAGTTGGTCTCGGTCAGCGACGAGCAGGTGGTCGACGAAGAGGGCTGCCTGTCTGTGCCCACGGTTTACGGCAAGGTCACGCGCGCTGCACGCATCCGGGTGCGTGCGCTGGACCGCGAGGGCCAGGCGATTGAATTCGACGCCGCCGATCTGCTGTCCAAGTGCATTCAGCATGAAATGGACCACTTGCGCGGCAAGGTGTTCGTTGACTATCTGAGCTTGCTCAAACGCACCCGCATCAAGACCAAGATGCTCAAGCACGCTCAAGACAATGGTCGCTGACATGATTTTTTCGGGTCACCGCTGGTGAGGATCGCCTTTGCTGGAACGCCTGAGTTCGCGCGTGTGGCTCTGGCGGCCTTGCATCGTTCGGGCATCGAGGTGGCGCTGGTGCTGACCCAGCCCGATCGGCCAGCCGGCAGAGGCCAGCAGTTGCAGGCCTCGGCCGTGAAGGCGTGGGCTCTTGAGCATGCGATCCCCGTGATTCAGCCGCAGGGCTTGCGGCTTGACGGGCGCCATGCGGCCGACGCCGAACAGGCACGTTTGAGCCTGAAGGCCGCTCGCATCGACGCCATGGTGGTGGCTGCCTACGGCCTGATCCTGCCGCAATGGGCTCTGGAGCTGCCCCCTCTGGGATGTCTGAACATTCACGGGTCTTTGCTGCCGCGCTGGCGTGGAGCTGCGCCCATCCATCGGGCCATCGAAGCGGGTGATGAGCGAACCGGCATCACCGTGATGCAGATGGAAACAGGTCTCGACACCGGGCCGATGCTGCTTGCCGAATCGATTGACATCGCGCCGAATGACACCACGGGCACGCTGCATGACCGTCTGGCTGAGCTGGGTGGCCAACTCATCGTCGATGCGCTGCAACGGGCTGGTCACGGCGCGTTGACGGCCACGCCACAGCCGGCCGAGGGCGTGAACTACGCGCACAAGATCGACAAGGCCGAAGCCGTCATCGATTGGGATCAGGATGCGAACCTCGTGGCTCGCCGCATTCGCGCCTTCAACCCCGCGCCGGGTGCGGTGTCGTGGCTGCACGGTGAATCGGTCAAGCTGTGGCTGGCCATGGCCGCACCGCTGGCGACTTCCAGTGCGTCGCCGGGCACGGTGATCGATGCATCGCCAGACGGCATCACCGTGGCCTGCGGTACGGGGGCGGTGGTGCTTGGCGAATTGCAGCGAGCCGGCGGCAAACGTTTGACTGCAGCGCGCTTTCTGCAGGGATGCGCTGTGCGGGTCGGTGAGCGGTTCGGGCCGCCGCCGAAGGAGTGAGCGCGTGAACCGCCCCCATTCAAGTTGTCATGTCCGTGGTCGAAGAAACGAAAAAGGTCCTTGTCCCATGCCCATCGAATCTTCATTCAGATCTGCCGCAACGCGCTCGACTCTGAGCTTGCTGATGGCCGCGACCTCGCTGCTCGCCGGTTGCGATCAGTTGGGTATCGAGTCGCCTGAAAAGGTGGCTGCCGCGCGTTTGGCCGAGGGCAACGCGATTGGCAGCGCCTGTCGCCATGCCGGTCGGGCCATAGAAGACTGCTACGCGCTGAACAAGAAGGCAGACAAGGCGGCCGTGTTTGCCGGGTGGCGCGACATGAACGACTACATGCGCGAAAACAAGATCGAACCGGTGCCGCCGCAGTTGAACGCTCAGGGCGCCAGCTTGAAGGCCGTCGATGCCGAGGCTGCCGATGCCGAGCCCGCATCGACCAAATCGGCCAAGTCTGCCAAGGACGCCAAGGCCCCCTGAGCGTTTGTCAGGCCGCCCGAAAGGCCCGGTCGCGTCACGTTGTCCAAGCCGATCCGCATGGCCCGCGCCTGTCTCAAGGCGCGGTGTTCAAGGTGAAACTTTGCCCCTTTAAACTTCTCTCAGACCAGCTTTCCCACAGCATGAACGCCATCCTTTTCACCGATCTGATCGCCAGTCAGCAAGTGGCTGACAAACGCGTGCTGATCCGCGTCGATTTCAACGTGCCGCAAGACGCCGACGGGCGTGTCACCGAGGACACGCGCATCCGGGCCTCATTGCCGTGCATCGAGGCCGCACTCAAGGCAGGCGCCGCCGTGATGGTGACTTCGCACCTCGGCCGCCCCGTCGAAGGCCGCATGACTGCACAAGACTCGCTCGCGCCCATCGCACGCCACTTTGGCGAGTTGCTTGGCCGCAAGGTGCCGCTGATCAGTGATTGGGTTGACGGTGTGCGCATCGATGGGCGCGCGCTTGCCGCAGGCGATCTGGTCATGCTCGAGAACTGCCGCCTGAACGTGGGTGAAAGCAAGGATGACGAAGCCCTCAGCCGCAAGATGGCCGCTTTGTGCGACATCTTCGTCAACGATGCTTTTGGTGCGGCGCATCGCGCTCAGGCCTCCACGCATGGCGTGGCGCGTTTCGCGCCCATGGCCTGCGCCGGTCCGCTGCTGGCCGCCGAGGCCGATGCCATCACGCGCGCGATGGCCCACCCTCAGCGGCCCCTGGTGGCTATCGTCGCGGGCAGCAAGGTCAGCACCAAACTGACGATCCTTGATTCGCTGGCGGCCAAGGTCGATCGGCTCATCGTGGGCGGCGGCATTGCCAACACCTTCATGCTGGCCGCAGGGTTGCCGATCGGCAAATCGCTGGTCGAGGCCGATCTGGTGGACAAGGCACGCGAGGTGATCAACGCGATGAAGGCGCGCGGCGCCGAGGTGCCCATTCCCGTCGATGTGGTGACCGCCAAATCGTTTGCAGCCGATGCGCCCGCCACCACCAAGGCCGCCGTCGACGTCGCGGCCGACGACCTGATTCTTGACATCGGCCCGCAGACCGCGGCCTTGCTCGCGCAGCAACTCAAGTCGGCCGGCACCATCGTGTGGAACGGGCCGGTGGGTGTGTTCGAGTTCGATGCGTTTTCCCGTGGCACCGAAGCCATCGCCCACGCCATCGCCGCATCGGACGCATTCAGCATCGCCGGTGGCGGCGACACGCTGGCCGCGATCGCCAAATTCGGTGTCGAGTCCGGCGTGAGCTACATCTGCACCGGCGGCGGCGCCTTCCTTGAAATGCTGGAAGGGCGCGTGCTGCCCGCCATTGCTGTGCTCGAGCGTCGAGCCCTGGAAACGGTGAACTGACCGCCGTGCGGCCGAGTCTGCTGCCCCACTTTCTGACCTGACAGACCCACCGGAGATTTCGTCCATGACCCGTGCCACCAAGATCGTCGCCACCCTCGGCCCGGCATCGAGCTCGCCCGAGGTCCTTGAGCGGTTGATCCGCGCCGGCGTCGATGTGGTCCGGCTCAATTTCTCGCACGGCACGGCTCAAGACCACATCGACCGCGCTACCTTGGTGCGCGAAGTGGCCCGCCGCGTGGGCAAGGAAGTCGCCATCATGGCCGACCTGCAGGGCCCGAAGATTCGCGTGGGCAAGTTCGAGGGTGGCAAGACCATGCTCGAGCCCGGGCAGTCTTTCATCCTCGACGGCGCGACCACCGAGCTCGGTACCAATGAGCGTGTGGGCCTGGACTACAAGGAACTGCCGCGCGATCTGCGCCCGGGCGACACCCTGTTGCTCAACGACGGGCTGCTCAAGCTCACCGTCGATGCGGTGCGTGGGGCCGAGATCCACACCACTGTGGTGGTGGGAGGCGAGTTGTCCAACAACAAGGGCATCAACAAGGCCGGTGGCGGTCTGACGGCGCCGGCCTTGACCGCCAAGGACATGGAAGACATCAAGACCGCGATGAGCTTCCAGTGCGAGTACCTCGCGGTGAGCTTTCCGAAGAACGCCACCGACATGGAAATGGCGCGCCAGCTGGCCAATGTGGCCGGCGAACCCACCAAGCACCGCGCGGCACTGATCGCCAAGATCGAGCGCAGCGAAGCCATCCCCGTCCTCGAGAGCATCCTGCGCGCCAGCGACGGCATCATGGTCGCGCGCGGCGACCTCGCGGTGGAAGTCGGCAACGCCACCGTGCCGGCGCTGCAAAAGAAGATGATCAAGATGGCGCGTGAGCTTGACCGCATCGTCATCACCGCCACGCAGATGATGGAGTCGATGATCGTCAACCCGGTGCCCACGCGTGCCGAGGTCAGCGACGTGGCCAACGCGGTGCTTGACGGCACCGACGCGGTGATGCTCAGCGCCGAGACGGCCGCTGGCAAGTACCCGGTGGAAACCGTCGAGATGATGTCCACCATCTGCATCGAGGCCGAACGCGCCGAAGAGGTCTCGCTCGATGCCGACTTCACCAACAAATTCGTGGGGCGCATCGATCAGTCGATCGCGATGGCCGCTTTGTTCGCGGCTCACCACCTCGGCTGCAAGGCGATCCTGGCGCTCACCGAGTCGGGTTCCACGGCCTTGTGGATGAGTCGTCACCGCATTCACGTGCCCATCTACGGACTCACCTCGCAGGTCAACAGCCAGCGCAAGATGTGCCTCTACCGCAATGTGCGACCGCTGCTGATCCCCAGCTACACCGACCGCGATCAGGCCTTGGCCAGGGCCGAGTCGCTGCTGGTGGATCGGGGCGTGCTCAAGTCGGGCGACACCTATGCGATCACCGTGGGCGAGCCCATGGGCCACCCCGGCGGAACCAACATGCTGAAGATCTGCCGCGTGGCCTGACGCACGGCCGCGGCCCTTCTTTTTGAAACTCCAGGAAAAAAGACCATGCCACTCGTTTCGATGCGCCAGCTGCTCGACCATGCCGCCGAACATGCCTACGGCATTCCGGCATTCAACGTGAACAACCTCGAGCAGGTGCAAGCGGTGATGTCTGCGGCCGATGAAGTCGGCTCGCCGGTGATCTTGCAGGCCAGCGCCGGTGCGCGCAAGTACGCCGGCGAGCCCTTCATCAAGCACCTGATCCAGGCCGCGCTCGAGAGCTGGCCGCACATCCCGCTGGTGATGCATCAGGACCATGGTCAAAGCCCCGACGTCTGCCAGGGCGCCATCAACCTGGGCTTCAGCTCGGTGATGATGGACGGCTCGCTGCAAGCCGATGGCAAGACCATCGCCAGCTACGACTACAACGTCGAGGTCACCCGCAAGGTGGTCGACATGGCGCACGCGCTGGGCATCACCGTCGAGGGCGAACTCGGCTGTCTGGGCTCGCTCGAGACCATGAAGGGCGACAAGGAAGACGGCCACGGCACCGACGCGACCATGACCATGGAGCAGTTGCTCACCGACCCCGAGCAGGCCGCCGATTTCGTCAAGCGCACCCAGCTCGACGCGCTGGCCATCGCGATTGGCACCAGCCACGGCGCCTACAAGTTCACCCGCAAGCCCACCGGCGACATCCTGGCCATCGGCCGCATCAAGGAAATCAACAAGCGCATCCCCAACACGCACCTGGTGATGCACGGCAGCTCCAGCGTGCCGCAGGATCTGCTGGCCACCATCCGCGAATTTGGCGGTGACATGCGCGAGACCTATGGCGTGCCTGTGAGCGAGATCCAAGAAGCCATCAAGTTCGGTGTGCGCAAAATCAACATCGACACCGATGTGCGTCTGGCCATGACCGCGGCCATCCGCAAGTTCATGTTTCAAAACCCCGACAAGTTCGACCCGCGCGACTACCTCAAGCCGGCTCGCGAAGCCGCCAAGCAGATCTGCAAGCAGCGCTATGTCGAGTTCAACTGCGAAGGCCAGGCTGGGAAGATCAAGCCGCAGGCACTGTCCGTGGTGGCCGAGCGCTATGCCCAAGGCGAGCTGGCGCAGACCGTGGTCTGATGGCCACCCACCAAGACAGCGCGCGATGACATCTTCCCTGCTCGAAAGCCGACTGCATTCGCTGCCGCTGTTGGCGCGCGGCAAGGTTCGCGACAACTACGCCGTGGGCGATGACCGGCTGCTGATGATCGCCAGCGACCGCCTGAGCGCCTTCGATGTGGTGATGGGCGAGCCGATTCCGGGCAAGGGCCGACTGCTCACCGAGATGGCGCTGTTCTGGTTCGAGCGCCTGAAATCCATCGTGCCCAATCACCTCACGGGCGAGTCGCCCGAAAGCGTGGTGGCACCCGATGAGCGCGCACAGGTGACGGGGCGCTCGATGCTGGTCAAGCGGCTCAAGCCGCTGCCCGTCGAGGCGGTGGTGCGCGGCTATCTGGCCGGCAGCGGCTGGAAGGAATACCAGCACGACCGCACGGTGTGCGGCGTGGCCTTGCCCGAAGGCCTGACCAACGCGGCCAAGCTTGCGCATCCCATCTTCACCCCTGCCACCAAGGCCGAGATGGGCGACCACGACGAAAACATTTCCTTTGCTCGCATGGTCGAGATCATCGGCGAGCCACTCGCGGTGCAGGTGCGTGATGTGGCCATCGAGCTGTACCGCACGGCGGCCGAATTCGCGCTCACCAAGGGCATCATCATCGCCGACACCAAGTTCGAGTTCGGCCTCGATGAGCACGGCACGCTGACGCTGATGGACGAGGTGCTGACGCCCGATTCCTCGCGCTTTTGGCCCCAGGAAGACTATCAAGCCGCCTTCGCTGACGGCCGCAATCCACCGAGCTATGACAAGCAGTTCGTGCGCGACTGGCTGGAGCAGGCGCAGGTGGATGGCGCGCCGTGGAACAAGAAGGCGCCATCGCCCACGCTGCCCGATGCGGTGGTGGCCTACACCGCCGAGCGTTACCGCGAGGCCCTTGATCGTCTGACCGCATGACGCTGCCACCGTCGCCCATGCTCGCGCGGCTTGAAGCCGCGCTGGCGGCTGCGGTGCATCCGGTCGACAGGGCTTGCGCCCGCGCCGAGCTGGCCGGCTTTCAAGCCCGGCAGGGCGTCTTTGACGAAGCCAGGCAGGCGCTGACGAGCCTGCGCAGCGAGTTCGCCCAGCGGCCGGTGGCGCTGGTCACCGTGTGGGTGTGCGTGGTCGAGGCCTGGGTCGAGCATTACAGCGGCCGGGTCACGGCCGGTCGCGACAAGATGCTGCGCGCGCACGCGCTGGCGGCTGCCGCAGGCTTGCGGCCCATGCAGGCGCTCAGCGCTGCGTGGCTGGCGCATGTGTGTTTCAGCCAGGACGACATGGAAGACATGGCCCGTCATCTGGTTCAGGCTTTGCAGTTGGCCGAGCCTGATCACCACACGGCTCGCGCGCGCGCCTCGCTGGTGGCGGCCAGCGCCTATCACTGGGCCAACCGTCTCGATCTGGCGCAGCCCTGGTACGCCCGCGCGCGCGAGCACGCGATGGCTGAGGCCGACGACGCGACCATGGGCGTCATCACCTTCACCATGGCCGGACACCGCAGCAATCATGTCTTTCATGCGTCCATCCTGGGTGATCCCAACACCGAGGAGGCGCGCCGCACGCAGGCCTGGATCGATGCCTCGGTCAATTTCGACCGCTGGGTGGGCACGGTGTCCCAGACCGCGTTCATGGAGATGTTTCGCGCCCAGGTGTTTTCCGCGCAGCACGAGCACGCCAAGGCGCAGGCCCAGTACGCCGCCTACCTTGACGAGGCCTGTGCCCAGGGCCTTGAACACATGCGCGCGGCCTATGTGGCCGATCAGGCATGGTGCCGTTTTCATGTGGGCGATGTGGAGGGCGCTCGCAGCGGTGCTGCTGCGGCGGCCGCGCTGATCATCCCCGGCATGTATGTCGAAGATGCGGCGGTGGCTTGCGGCCGTCTGGCCCAGGTGTACGAAGCGCTGGCCGATGACGTCGCCGCTGGGCATTACCGCTCGCTGGCGAACGACCACTGGGCGCAGGAACACGCGATGCAGCGCTCGGTGATCGAGCTGCTTGACCGCGCATTGAAATCGATGACCGCCTGATGGCGCAGCGCCGGCGGGCGCGTCAGGTCAGAACAGCGCCATGCTCAACTTGCGGCGGTACTGGTCGACCACGGGGTCTGCCGGTGTGGTGTTGACCTTGCCGGCGATCTCGAGCGTGCCCTTGGGTGCGGCGGGCTCGGCCTTGGTGGCCGGCGGCTTGCTCATCACCTCGAGGATGGCGACATAGGTCTTGCGCGCGAGCTCGCCATTCCAGGCCTTGTCGCGCATCACGATCTCGAGCAGTTCGTCCATCGCTTCGGTGAAGCGCTGTGCGGCGAAGTGAATCTGAGCCAACTCAAAGCGCGCCTCGAAATCGCGCCGATTGGCACCGATGGCAGCCGTGAGCACATCGGGCGAGCGCGAGCTCACGGCCGACTCGCAGGCCGCCAGCCAGTGGCCACAGGCCACCAGCCGCGCATCGGGCAGCACCGCGGCGGCCACCGGGTTGAAGACCACGCGCGCTTCGTCGATACGACCGGCCAGCAACATCGCACGAAGGCAGTCGAAGCGCGCGGTGTCGTTTCCAGGGTTGGTGGCCACCGCATCCATCAGCAAGGCAATCGCGTCTTCGGTGTGGCCGTCAGCCAGCAGCGCCTCTGCGGCTTCCACGTCTTCTTCGGCAGCCATCTCTTCGGGCGAAGGCACGTGCTTGTCGAGGAACTGGCGGATCTCGGCTTCGGGCAGCGCGCCGACAAAGCCGTCGACCGGCTGACCGTCCTTGAACATCACGCAAAACGGGATGCTGCGCACGCCAAACATCTGCGACAGCTGTCCGGCAATGTCGGGCTCGGCGTCCGAGTCGAGCTTGGCCAGCGTGAAGCGTCCTGCATAGGCCACCTCGAGCTTTTCAAGCACCGGGCCCAGCGATTTGCACGGGGCGCACCACGGCGCCCAGATGTCGAGCAGCACCGGTCGCTCGAGCGAGGCCTGGATCAGATCAGACTGCAGGTTATTGATGGAAATGTCGATCATGGTGGGGTGTCGGGTGCGTGAGTGGGACGGCGCGCGCGCCGCCAGCGATGATGGCGACGCCTACAATTCTGGGCTTTACAGAAGACGGAGCGAGGCCATGAACGCGCCTGTCGTGGTGGGTGTGGTGATGGGTTCCAGCAGCGACTGGGAAACCCTCAAGACAGCCACCGAAATTCTCGCCGAGTTTGACATCGCCTTCGAGGCCCGCGTGGTCTCGGCCCACCGCATGCCAGACGAGATGTTTGCGTATGCCGAGTCGGCCGGTGCGCGGGGCCTCAAGGCCATCATCGCCGGTGCCGGTGGCGCGGCCCACCTGCCCGGCATGCTTGCAGCCAAGACCACGGTTCCGGTGCTCGGTGTGCCGGTGGCCAGCCGCCATCTCCAGGGGGTCGATTCGCTGCACTCCATCGTGCAAATGCCCAAGGGCATCCCGGTGGCGACCTTCGCCATCGGCACCGCAGGTGCGGCCAACGCGGCGCTATTTGCGGTAGCGATGCTGGCGGTGTTTGATGAGCCGCTGCGCTTGCGGCTCGAGGCTTACCGCGCGCGACAGACCGAGGCGGCCCGCGCGATGACCTCGCAGCTCACATGACCGGTTTCATCGCGCCCGGCGCCACCTTGGGCGTCATGGGCGGTGGGCAGCTCGGCCGCATGTTTGTGCACGCGGCGCAGCAGATGGGCTACTTCACCGCCGTGCTTGACGGCGATGCAGCCAGCCCGGCGGGCCTGGTCGCACACCACCATGTGCACACCGGCTACCTGGATCAGCAGGGTCTGGCACGGCTCGCCGAGTGCAGTGCCGCCATCACCACCGAGTTCGAGAACGTGCCGGCTGCGGCACTGCAGGCGCTGGCCACTGGGCGACCGGTGTCGCCCAGTGCGGCCGCGGTGGCGGTGTGTCAGGACCGCGCTGCCGAGAAGCGTCACTTCGCGAGCTGTGATGTGCCGTGCGCGCCGCACGCCGTGATCGAAAGCGCCGCACAGCTCGATGCAGTGCCCGATCACCTGCTGCCCGGCATCCTGAAGACCACGCGCATGGGCTACGACGGCAAGGGTCAGGCGCGTGTGGCCACACGCGCTGAACTGGCTGCGGCCTGGACCGCGCTGGGCGGCGTCTCGGCGGTGCTCGAGCAGCAGCTGCCGCTTTCCCAAGAGGTCAGCGTGATCGTGGCGCGCAGCGCGGCCGGCGAACTGGTTCATTTGCCGCTGCAGCAAAACTTGCACCGTGATGGCATCCTGGCCATCACGCAAGTGCCTGCGCCCGATGTGTCGGCGGCTTTGCAGCAGCAAGCGATCGATGCCGCGCGGCGCGTGGCCGAGTCGCTCGACTACGTGGGCGTTCTGTGCGTCGAATTCTTCGTGCTGCAAGACGGCCGGCTGGTGGCCAATGAAATGGCGCCGCGCCCGCACAACTCGGGTCACTACAGCATCGACGCATGTGACCTGTCGCAATTTGAGTTGCAGGTGCGTGCGATGACAGGCGCGCCCATGCCGGCGCCACGGCTGCATTCGCCCGCGGTGATGCTGAATTTGCTGGGCGATCTGTGGTTTGCCGGCGCTGTTGGCAGTGCGCCCGCCACCGCACGCGAGCCCGATTGGGCTCAGCTGCTGGCGTTACCCGGCGTGCATTTGCATCTGTACGGCAAGACAGCGCCCCGGCCCGGCCGCAAGATGGGGCACCTCACGGTCACGGCGGCCAGCGCTGCTCAAGCACGACACGTCGCGCTGCAGGCGGCGGCGGTGCTGGGCTTGCCAGCGTTTTGATGCGGCTTCTTGCGTGAATGGCGCTGTGCTCGATGGGCGCGACCCGGCGGCGATCGCCGAGGCTGCTGTCGCCCTGGCCGTTGGCGAGCTGGTCGCGTTTCCCACCGAGACGGTCTATGGACTGGGCGCGCGTGCCGACGATGATCGCGCGGTTGCCGGCATCTACCGCGCCAAGGGCCGGCCTGCCGATCACCCCTTGATCGTGCATGTGGCCGATGCCGCCGCCGCCCGTGTGTTCTGTGCCGACTGGCCCGGGCTCGCGCAGCGCCTGACGAGTGCGTTCTGGCCCGGGCCGCTGACGGTCATCGTGCCACGCCGGCCGGGCGTGGCCACGGCATGCGCCGGTGGGCAGCCGACCATCGCCTTGCGCTGTCCGGACCATCGAGTGGCACAGGCTTTGCTGAGCGCTGCGGCTGCGCTCGGTGTGAGTGGTGTGGCTGCACCCAGCGCGAACCGCTTCGGCCGCCTGAGCCCGACGCAAGCGGCGCATGTGCTGGCCGAACTCGGTGACGAGCCGGGCTTGCGCGTGCTCGATGGCGGAGCTTGTGAGGTGGGGATTGAATCGACCATCGTCGACTGCACCAGAGGCCAGCCCGTGTTGCTGCGCCCGGGCCGCATCACGCGGCAGGCGATCGAAGCGGTGCTGGGCGAGCCTGTGGGCGATCGCGATGCGGCCGCGCCGCGCGCGCCCGGCACGCTCGAGTCCCATTACGCGCCACGCGCTCGCGTTCGGCTGATGTCTGAAGACCAGTTGCGCCTGGCCCTTGAGATGCTGGGTCCGGCCAGTGCCGCGGCCCCATCCGGGGCGCCGCCCCTGGTGGCGGTATATTCGCGCCACCCTTTTTCAGACCACGCTGCGGCGATTTTTCAGGCCATGCCTGTCGACGCGGTGGCGGCGGCCCATGAGTTGTTCAGCGTGCTGCGCCGTCTCGATGGGCAAGGCGTCGGGCTGATCTGGGTCGAGACACCGCCCGCAGACCCCGAGTGGGACGGTGTCAAAGACCGTCTTGCCCGTGCCGCCGCCGCCTGACCCAGCGACCACATTTTTCCTTCGGAGCCCGCATGAATTTCAGAATCGATCAATGGAGCGCCGCCGCGCTGCGCCGCGGCCTGGTGGCTGTCTCGGTGGTGGGCAGCGTGTTGCTGGGCTCGTGCGGCGGCAGCACGACGACCCAGGAATTCGCTCCCAAGCGCTTGCTCGTGTTCGGTGATGAAGCCAGCCTGCTGACACGCGGCTCCTCGGCGACCGCGCGCGACGGTAAGAAATACACCATCAACGGCTTCACCCCCGACACCACGCCGGCGTTTTCGACGCTCGATTGCGGCATCAACCTGTTGTGGGTTCAGTGGCTGGCCGCCAACTACAACTTTGTGTTCGAAGCTTGCAACTTCACTGGCGCGCCGGTGACCGCTTTCAACTATTCAACGGCCGGCGCCAAGGTGGCTGACGCGGTGGGCCAAGTCAATGTTTGGCTCAGTCAAGGCAACAGCTTCGGCCCGACCGATCTGGTCACGGTGATGGTGGGGCAAAACGACATCATCGAGCTTTACGAGGCCTACAAGCTCAAAGGCGACACATCACAAGCCGCCCAGGATCAGGCAGTGACAGACGCCCTCAACCGGGGCAAGGCCCTGGCAGCGCTGTTCACCAACGTCATCACCAACAGCAAGAACAAAAAAGCGCGGGCCTTGTACGTGGTCATTCCCGACGTGGGCAAGACCCCGTATGGACTGAGCCAAGCCGACGGAGGCGCCTTGCTCAGCCGCATGACTTTCGGTGTGGGTAACAACTACGAGGGCTTCAATCTGGGGTTGCGAAACAACATCGCGAACAATGGCAGGAGTCTGGGTCTGGTCGACGGCTACAACCTGTTCTTCAACCTCACCAACAACACCGAAAACTTTGCCAGTAACTACGGCATCGTCAACCGGACCGACGCGGGTTGCCTGCCGGCCAACCAGCCGGCTTACAACCCAGCCAAGCCCGATGATGAGTGCAACTCCCTCACCTTGGTCGATCCTGGCGTTGCCTACAACGACAACTACTACATGTGGGCTGACCAGATCCATTTCGGTGTACAGGCCCATTACTTGTTGGGCGACCGAGCACGCTTTTTGGTAGAAAACAACCCGTTCTGATGACACCGGCCGCATCGGGTCGGTTCAAGGCCCCTTGCGCCCGCCGCGCAGCTTCATGGTCAGGATGGCCAACGCCAGCAGCAGCGTGATGGCGTTGGCTGCGATGATGGGCCACGCGCCGAGCATCAGGCCGTAGCCCAGCCACAGCGCCACGCCCACGGTGAAGGTGGAATACATCGCCAGTGAAATGCCGCGCACATTGCCCGTGCGAAACGTCAGCCACGCTTGCGGTATGAACGAGGCGGTGGTGAGCGTGGCAGCGGCGTAGCCCAGCAGGTCCATCCACGAGGTACCGGTCATCGGTGTGCCTTTCTGGTGCTGCGGCACCGGGTCATTTCAGCGCCTGCTGCTCGGTGGATGTGTCGCGGGCGGTCCATTCGATCAGCGCATCGAGTGCCGCCTTCGCAGCACCTGCATTGGGGTGGTTGATGATGGCCACCAGCACATAGCGGCGCCCGCTCGCGCCCAGCACGTAGCCGGCGACGCCCGACACATCGCGCAGCGAACCCGTTTTCAGGTGGGCGCGGCCGGGCGGGGCTTTCGATCGTTTCATCGTGCCGTCCACGCCATTGACCGGCAGCGAACTCATCAGCTCGGACATCTGCGTACCGCTGGCCGATTCCTGCAGCAGCCGGGCCAGCAGCTGCGCGCTGATGCGACCGTCGCGAGACAGCCCCGAGCCGTTGTCGACCACCGCGGTGCGAGCGGCTTCGCCAAAGCGCGTGGTCAGCCACTGTCGCAGCACCTCGCGCGCGTTGTCCGGCGTGCCCAGACCCCGCTGCGTGAGCCCGAGCGTGAGGAACAGCTGCTGCGCCATCACGTTGTTGCTGAACTTGTTGATGTCGCGGGTCACCTCAAGCAGCGTGGGCGACGTCACCAGAAAGGTCGGTGGCGCGTCGGGCGCCTGACCGTCGCGCACCCGGCCGGCGAGTTGGCCGCCCATCTCGGCCCACAAGCCGGCGAGCACGCGCTCGTTGTAGGCCGCCGGTTCGGGATACGCCAGCGGCCAGGTCTTTTCGCCGCAGGCCGGCGAGTAGATGCCCTTGAAGCGCAGCTTGCGTGGATCTGAAAAATCCGCCTCCAGCGCCCCGCGCCAGTCGTTGCACACCGCCGCACCAGCGCCCGCGGCCAGCGGCACGCGGGCCTCGACCTGCACGCCTTCGAGCGGCGGCTCGAAGCTCACCACCGCCACGCCGCGTTGCGCATCGGGCGTGAAGGTGAAAGACACCGACTTGTAGTTCAGCAGCAGCGCATCGGCACCCACGTTGTACGGGCGCAGCGCCTCGCCGTCGAAGTCGCCTGGGTTTTGTGCGGGCACCTCGAACGCGCTGCGGTCGAGCACGATGTCGCCATGGATGTTGCGCACGCCGAGCTGCTGCACCCGGCGCAGCAGCAGCCACACGCGTTCGAACACCAGCTTGGGGTCGCCGCTGCCCTTGATGACCAGGTTGCCGTCGAACACGCCGTTGTTGCCCGCACGCAGGCTGCCTTGCAGCCACACCGGCGTGGTCCAGGTGTAGGCCGGCCCCAGCACATCAAGTGCGGCGCTGGTGGTCACGAGCTTCATCAGCGATGCGGGGTTGACCGCAGCCTGCGCCTGCCACGTCAGCCGCGGCGAGCCGCGGTCTGTCACGTCTTGCACCACCACCGCCAGCGCATCGCGCGGCACCTTGGCCCGATCGAGCGCGGCGCCCACCTCGGCGGGCAGGCTGGTGCGCGACTGAGCCTGCGCAGCCACCGCTGCCAGTCCGATCAAAACGCCTGCGCAGACGTGCCGCAACGCAGCTTGGAAGGGGCTGAAAACCATGATCGATGATCGCATGGGCAACACGCCCGCAAGGGGCTTGCGCCGAGGCAGCGGGCCGCGCAGATAGACTCATCGCGTGCCCTCACCACTGACGTCCTGCCTGGCTTTCGACACGGCCACCGAGCACCTGAGCATCGCCCTTCAGGTGCACGGTCGCGTGTGGTCGCACGAGGGCCCGGGCGGCGCGCAGGCCTCGGCCACGCTGATCCCTGCCATCCTCGATCTGCTGGCCCAGGCTGGGGTGGCCCTGCCCGATCTCGATGCGATTGCTTTCGGACGCGGCCCGGGTGCATTCACCGGACTGCGCACCGCCTGCTCGGTGGCGCAGGGGCTGGCCTTGGGTGCCGATCTGCCGGTGCTGCCCATCGACACCTTGCTCGCCGTGGCCGAAGACGCCCGCCGCATGCGAGGCGCGCCGGTACAAGACGATGTGTGGGTGGCGATGGACGCGCGCATGGGCGAGATCTATGCCGCGCACGCGCTGTTTGGCGACGGCGGCTGGCAGTGGCTCACCACGCCCATGCTGTGCACGCCGCAGCATCTGACCGAACGCTGGCGCGAGCGGCCGCCTTTGGTGGTGGCCGGCAGCGCACTGTCGGCGTTCGGCCCGGCGCTGCCCTGTGGTCAGGCGCATGTCCTGCCCGATGCGCTGCCACGCGCCACGGCGATGCTGCCGCTGGCCGCAGCCCTGTGGGATCGCGGCGGCGCGGTCGATGCGGCACTGGCGCTGCCGGTGTATCTGCGCGACAAGGTGGCGCAGACCATGGCCGAGCGCGCGGCGATCAAGCTGGCAGCAGCGGCCACCGCTGGTGAGCTGGTACGGGACGCCACGCCATGAACACCGTGCTGCGCCCCGCGCATCGATTGCGGGTGATGACGCTGGCCGATCTCGATGCGGTGACCACCATCGAGAACCTGGCCTATCCCTTCCCGTGGACGCTGGGCAACTTCACCGACTCGCTGGTCGCTGGCTACCCGGCGCGCGTTCTGGTCGATGACGCGAGGGGTGCTCGGATCATTGGCTACTTCGTCGCGATGGAGGGTGTTGACGAGGTGCACCTGCTCAACATCACCGTGACGCCCGCCGAGCAGGGCTGCGGTCTTGGGCGCTGGATGCTCGACGCACTGGTGGAGCTGTGCCGCGGCTGTGATGCGCAGCGACTGTGGCTCGAGGTGCGGCAGAGCAACCCGAAGGCCAAGGCGCTCTACGAGCGCTATGGATTTCGCGAAGTGGGCGTGCGCCGCGGCTACTACCCGGCGGCCCAGGGGCAGCGTGAAGACGCACGGGTGATGACCTTGACCGTGGAGCCGGCGCCGTGACGTGGTCTGAACGCCAGCGCGCCATGCTCGAGGTGATGGGGCTGCGGGTGTGGAGCCCGCCCGAGCCCCCGGCGCAGCAAGGGTCTGAGGCACCCGCGGTCGCCGTGGACGAAGCTGTGCCGACCGAGGCCGTTCGCGTGGCGGCACCGCGAGCGCCTTTGCGCGAGCGTGCTCCTGCGGCACCAAAGGTGGCGTCCGAGGCCGTCGACGCCGCCGGGCTGGACTGGCCCGCGCTGCGCGAGGCCGTGGCCTCATGCACCGCCTGCCCGCTCGCCCAAAGCCGCACGCAAACGGTTTTCGGCACCGGTCACCCCCAGGCGCACTGGATGATCGTCGGCGAGGCCCCCGGCGAGGCCGAGGACTTGAGCGGCGAGCCTTTCGTCGGCCGCTCGGGCCAGCTGCTCGACAACATGCTGCGCGCCATCGGCCTCGGTCGCCACGGCGGCGACGCGCCCGATGCGGCCACCCAGGTCTTCATCGCCAACACCCTCAAGTGCCGACCGCCCGGCAACCGCAACCCGCAGCCCGAGGAACTCGCCCGCTGCGAGGGTTTCCTGATCCGCCAGATCGAGCTGGTGCGCCCGAAGATCATCCTGGCCATGGGCAGCTTCGCGGTGCAAAGTCTGCTGCGCAGCAGCGCACCGATTGGCCAGTTGCGTGGCCGCGTCCACAGTTACCAAGGCGTGCCGCTGATCGTGACCTACCACCCGGCTTATTTGTTGCGTCAGCCGACTGAAAAGGCCAAGGCGTGGGATGACCTGTGTCTGGCGCTCGACACCCTGGCGGCGGCCGACGCCGCAACGCCTGCCACACGTGACTGACTCGGTGCGCGCGGCCCACACCGCGCGCGAACTGCGCTGGCTGCTGCTGTCGCCGCCGCTGCTCGACAGCGCGTCAGGTGCCCATCCCGCTGCGATTCAGCAGTTCACCCCGGCCGAGCGGCAGGCGATTGCGCAGTGGCTGGGCGAGGTCGACCTCGATCCCGAGGCGCTGTGGCGCTTTGTCCATCCCGGTGCGCCGGCTGGTGTCGATGCGGCGCGCTGGCGGGCCCCGTCGCCGCGGCTGGGACGGCGCGCCGAGCGGCTGATGGAGTACTTCTTGCGCCACGGCCCCGTCCACCGGTTGCTGGCCGCCAATGTCGCGCTGCGCGAGGTGTCGCCGCAGGGGCTGCGCACGACCACAGGCGAAATCGACTTTCTGCTGCAAGACGCTCAGGGACAGCGCTGGCAGTGGGAGCTGGCGGTCAAGTTCTACCTGTGCACCGCCCGCGGCGCACAGGCCACGCCGGCCGACTTCATCGGCCCGGACCGCATCGACACCCTGGCCACCAAGCTGAACAAGATGTTCGGCCGCCAGCTGCGCCACACACCGCCTGCGCCCTGGGACGCCGAGCCCTGGACGCCGGCGGCCTGCACTCGCGGGCGTTTGTTTTATCGATGGGGCGATGCCATGCCGGCGACACCGGGCGTGGCCGCCGATCACCTGCGCGGTGACTGGATCGAGCGCGACAGGCTGGGCGAACTCGCCGATGCCGATCGGCCGATCTGGCAGGTGGTGCCGCGCAGCGACTGGATGGCGCCGCCGCTGCCGATGGACGAGGCGCCGCTGCGCACGTTGCTCGACATCGCCTGTCAGATCGACAGCCAGGCCGAGGCCAGGTCAGCCAGCGGGCCGCCCACCGCCACGCTGGTGATGCGGCTGGACGCCGATGCCGGCAGCGCCGCACCCGCAGCCCGGCCGCTGTTCATCGTCAGCGCGACTTGACCGGCCGCTTCCAGGTTGACAGCGACAGCTGGCGGGCGCGCGTCACGGTGAGTTGACCGGCCGGCGCATCGCGCGTCACCGTCGAGCCGCCGCCGATGGTCGCACCCGCGCCCAGCGTGATCGGTGCGACCAGCACGCAGTTGCTGCCCACGTGCACGTCGTCGCCGATTTCAGTGCGGTGCTTGTTGGCGCCGTCGTAGTTGGCGGTGATGCTGCCGGCGCCGAAGTTGACGCGTTGGCCCACGGTGGCGTCGCCCAGATAGGCCAGGTGATTGGCCTTGGCGCCGTCGGCGAGTGTGGAGTTCTTCACCTCGACGAAGTTGCCGATGTGCACCTCGGCACCCAGCACGGCGCCGGGGCGCAAGCGGGCAAACGGGCCGATGAGCGAGCCCGGCCCGACGCTCACGCCCAGCGCGTCGCCGTCGATGTGGGTGAAGGGGTGGATCACCGCGTCGTGGGCGATCACCGCATTGCGGATCACGCAGTGGGCGCCGATGCTCACCCGGTCGCCCAGGCGCACCGTGCCTTCAAAGACGCAGTTGACGTCGATGGCCACATCGGTGCCGCATTGCAGTTCACCGCGCACATCGAGCCGCGCCGGATCGGCCAGCCGCACGCCGGCGTCCATCAGCGCGTCGGCACGGTCGCGCTGCAGCAAGCGCTCGAGCGTGGCGAGCTGCTGCGGGCTGTTGACGCCCAGCACCTCGGTGGCGCGGCGCGGCTGCGCGGCCACCACAGTCACGCCATCGGCCACGGCGTGGGCGACCACATCGGTCAGGTAGTACTCGCCCTGGGCGTTGCGGTTGTCCAGCCGCGCCAGCCAGTGCTTGAGCTGCGAGGTGGGCGCGGCCATGGCGCCGGTGTAGACCTCGTGGATCGCGCGCTGCTCGGGCGTGGCGTCCTTGTGCTCGACGATGGCGGTGATGGTCGATGGCAGTCCTGCCGTGGCTGCTGTGCGCACGATGCGCCCGTAGCCGCTGGCATCAATCAGGTTCACCGTCAGCAGCGCCAGATTCGTACCGCCGCAGGCCTCGACCAGCGCGCGCAGCGTGGCCGCTTCGATCAGCGGGGTGTCGCCGTTGAGGATCAGCGTGATGCCGTCGTCGTGCAGCAGCGGCGCGGCTTGCTGCACCGCGTGGCCGGTGCCGAGTTGCGGCATCTGGCGCACGAACGCTGGCTTGGGGTCGGGCAGCGAGGCCTCGACCTGATCGGCGCCATGACCGGTCACCACGATGATGCGCGCCGCATTGAGTTCGCCCACCGGCTTGAGCACATGCTGCAGTAAGCTGAGCCCCGCCAGCGGATGCAGCACCTTCGGGCGATCCGACTTCATCCGCGTGCCCTTGCCCGCCGCCATGATCACGATGTCCAACGCCATGTCCTGTTCCCCTGTGCCGCGAGCTGGTCGGTCGATTATCGGCGGGGCCTCCTCGGGTGTGACCGCCGTGCTGCGGCGCTTGACGCTGCTGCTGGCCGTGGCGCTGTGCCTGAGCGGCTGCAGCGCGGTTCGCATCGCCTACAACCAGGGCACCGAGGTGGCTTACTGGTGGCTCGACGACTACGTGGACTTCGATCGCGACCAGTCGGTGGCCTTGCGCCAGGGGCTGGATGGCTGGTTCCGCTGGCACCGTCACAGCGAGTTACCGCAGTACGCCGAGTTGCTGGCGCGTGCGAGACAACAGGTGGTCGGGCCTGCCACTGCCGAGCAGGCCTGCGGCTGGTTCAACGAGGTCAACGCGCGCGCCGACGCCGCCATTGACCAGGCCTTGCCCGTGATGGCCGAGGTGATGCGCGGCCTTGACGCGCCGCAGTTGGCCCACCTTGAGCACAAGTTCGCCGAGAGCAATGAAAGCCTGGCCGATCGATTCTTGCAGCGCCAACCCGCGGCGCGGCGCAAGGCGCAGCTCGAGCGTGCGGTCGACCGCATCGAGATGCTCTACGGCAGCCTTGATGGCGCGCAACTCGAGCGCATCGCGCAGCTCGCACTCGACACGCCGTTCGACCCCGAGCGCTGGCTGGCCCAGCGACGTTTGCGCCAGCAAGACACCTTGCAGACCTTGCGCCGCCTGAGCGCCGAGCAGGCCAGCGTGACGCAGGCCGAAGCCGCCTTGAAGTTGCTGGTGCAGCGGGCGCGCCATTCGCCCGACGACGACTACCGGGCCTATCAGCAGCGGCTGATCCGCTTCAACTGCGGCTTCGTGGCGCAGGTGCACAACCTGACCACGCCCAAGCAGCGCGCTGCCGCAGCCCAGCGGTTCAAGGACTGGGAAGAAGACGCCCGCGTGCTGGCCGCGCAGGCCAAGTAGCGCCGCGGTTCAGGCCTCGGGCCGCAGCGTCCAGGTGATCGCAGCGCCCGCGCCCGCTGCTCCGGCCGCCCCGCTCGGCGTGGCGCAGGTCTCGTCGTCATCGAAGGCGCGGTCGCCGGCCGCATCGGCCACGCCGGTGGCTTTCAGTTCGGTGAAGCCGAACAGATCGCGGTCCATCATGTGCGACGGCACGATGTTGCCCATGGCGTTGAAGAGGTTCTCGACGCGGCCCGGAAAGCGCTTGTCCCAGTCGCGCAGCATCTGCTTGATCTGCACGCGCTGCAGGTTGTCCTGGCTGCCGCACAGCGAGCACGGGATGATCGGAAACTGCCGGTGCGCCGACCAGCGCTCGAGGTCGGTCTCGGCCACATAGGCCAGCGGACGGATGACCACGTTCTTGCCGTCGTCGCTGACCAGCTTGGGCGGCATGCCCTTCATCTTGGCGCCGAAGAACATGTTCATGAACAGCGTTTGCACGATGTCGTCGCGGTGGTGGCCGAGCGCGATCTTGGTCGCGCCCAGCTCGCCGGCCACGCGGTACAAGATGCCGCGGCGCAGCCGCGAGCACAGCCCGCAGGTCGTCTTGCCTTCGGGGATCACGCGCTTGACGATCGAGTAGGTGTCCTGGTTCTCGATGTGAAACGGCACGGCGATGCGCGACAGGTATTCGGGCAGCACGTGCTCGGGAAAGCCGGGCTGCTTCTGGTCAAGGTTGACCGCCACCAGATCGAAGTGGATGGGCGCGCGCTTTTGCAGGTTGAGCAAGATGTCGAGCAGCGCGTAGCTGTCCTTGCCGCCCGACACGCACACCATGACCTTGTCGCCTTCTTCGATCATGTTGAAGTCGACGATAGCCTGACCGGTCAGCCGATGCAGCCGCTTGCTGAGCTTGTTGATCTCGACGCTTTGGCGCGGCTCGGCAGGGCTGGCCGCCGTGTCGGTTGGGTCGATGTCAGTCAGCACGGCGCTCATGCGTTGTCCTTCGTTCAGCCCAGATCGGCGCGCACACCGAACACCTGGCAGCCCACCGAGGCGCAGTCGGCGTAGACGTTCGGCTTTTCGGTCGACACCAGCGCGGCACGCACCCGGGGGTGGGCCAGCATGATGGCCAGCAGGTCGTCGCACAGCGTTTCTTGCAGCTCGATGTGGCCGCGAGCCACGCGTTCGGTGATCGCTGTGCGGATGAAATCGTAGTCGACCACCTCGTCGAGGCAGTCGTTTTTCGGCGTCGACAGCGCCAACGGCACGTACAGCTCCACGTTGAAGATGACCCGCTGGGGTGCTGCCTTCTCGAAGTCGTGCACGCCTATGTGAACATCGATGGCGTGCTCGCGCAGGAACAGCCGGCGGCAGTCGCTCAGGCGGGGGTCGCTCGTCAGCAGGGTCATGGAGTTCCTTGGGCCAAAAACATCACATCGCGTGGCTGGCCCAGCAGGTGCTGGCCACCATCGACGATCAGGGTGGTGCCGGTGATGGCCGGACTGTCGATCAGAAAGCGCACGCTGCGGGCGATGTCGGCTGGCGTCGATGAGCGCTGCAAGGGCGTGAGCGTATGCGCCTTCGAAAATTCGCCCTCGCTCATCGGCCCCGACACCAGGGTGACACCGGGCGCCACGCCGCACACCCGCACGCGCGGCGCCAGCGCCTGCGCCAGCATCACCGTGGCCGCCTGAAGCGCCGCCTTGGACAGCGTGTACGAGAAGTAGTCGGGGTTGGGGTTCCACAGCTTCTGGTCGAGCAGGTTGACCACGCAGGCCGCCTCGCCCCCACCGCCGCTGCCACCGCCATGCAGCTCATGAAGTGCTTGCGCCAGGATCACCGCCGGCGCGGTGTTGGCACGCCAGTGCGCTTCCATCGACGCGTGGCCAAAGCTCGCCGGCGTGTCGTATTCAAACAGTGACGCGTTGTTGACCACCGCATCCACCCGGCCGAAGTGCGCCGCCACCTGTGGCAACAAATCACGGCAGGCGGCTTCGATCGACAAGTCGGCCGCAAACGCGTGGGCTGCCGCTCCGCGAGAGACCAAGTCCGCCACGGTGGCCTCGGCCTCGTCGGCGTTGCTGCGGTAGTGCACCGCCACATCGAAGCCGTGCGCACCCAGATCCAGCGCGATCTCGCGGCCGATGCGCCGCGCAGCGCCGGTCACCAGCACCACCCGTCGGGGGGCATCGCTCGCAGATCGGGGGGTGGAGGACAGGGGTTCGGACATGGTTTCTAGAATCGGGGCATGCCCAACCAACAGCCGGCGAGTGTATCGGCGACCCCCTCGCAAGCCATCGCCGCGCTGATCCGTCAGGCCATCGAACGCCAGGGTGGCTGGCTGCCGTTTGACCGCTTCATGGCGCTGGCGCTTTACGCGCCGGGTCTGGGCTATTACGCCCGTGGCAACCGCCAGTTCGGCGTGCTGCCGTCATCGGGCAGCGACTTCGTCACCGCGCCCGAGTTGTCGCCTTTGTTCGGCCGGGCGCTGGCGCGTCAGCTGGCGCAGGCACTCGACGGCAGCGCCACCCATGAGATCTGGGAATTTGGCGCCGGCTCGGGCGCGCTGGCGCTGCAACTGCTCGAAGCACTGGGCCCCCGTGTTCGGCGCTACACCATCGTCGATCTGTCGGGCCGGCTGCGCGAACGCCAGCGCGAGGTGCTGGCTGCTCACCTGGGCTGCGTGCGCTGGGTCGATGAACTGCCCGATGAGATGCAAGGCGTGGTCATCGGCAACGAGGTGCTCGACGCCATGCCGGTGCAGCTGCTGCACTTTGACGGCGCGCGCTGGCTCGAGCGCGGCGTGGTGGCGGGTGATGTGTCGGCGCAAGGGCAGGGCGCCGCGCCTTGGGTCTGGGCAGATCGCCCGACCGAACTGCGACCGCCGGTCGATGACGGCGAGCTGTTCGTGCCGGGCACCGTCACCGAGATCCATCCGCAGGCCGAGGCCTTCATCGCCACGCTGGCCGAGCGGCTGGAGCGCGGCGCGGCGTTTTTCATCGACTATGGATTTCCGCTGGCCGAGTACTACCACCCGCAGCGCGTGGGCGGGACGCTCATGTGCCACCGCGCCCATCTGGCCGACACCGACCCGCTGGTCGACGTGGGCGCCAAGGACATCACCGCGCACGTCAACTTCACCGGCATCGCGCTGGCTGCGCAAGAAGCCGGCCTCGAGGTGCTGGGCTACACCAGCCAGGCGCGCTTTCTCATGAACTGCGGTCTGCTCGATTTGCTGGAGCAGGCCGATCTGCGCACCGTGGCCCACGCCCAAAAGCTGCTGACCGAGCACGAGATGGGCGAGCTGTTCAAGGTGGTCGGCTTTGCCCGTGGTTGCGATCCGGCCTTCACCACCGCACCGCTGGGCTTTGCCCACGGTGACCGCACGCACACGCTGTGATGCGCCGCTGCCCATGATCCGCTGGCTGATCGTGATCCTGCTGGTGCTGATGATCTTCAGCGGGCTGCACCGCTGGCTCGAAAAAATCGGCCTCGGCCGGCTGCCCGGCGACTTCCGTTTCAAGCTGTTCGGCCGCGAGTTCTTCGTGCCCATTGGCAGCAGCGTGCTGCTCAGTCTGGTGGCGTTGGCGCTGGGCAAGTTGTTCTGACGACGCGCTGAGCCGGTCGGCGCGCATGACGCTGCGGTGTCACGCTCAGGCATTACCTTCGCTGGCCACTTCTCGCATCGGCGGGAAGGTTTGCTTGCCGCCGGAATCGTCGCTTGTCTGCCCTGAGCCTGAAACACCGCTGGATCCTGTGCCTTGCCTCGCTGCTGGGCGCGCTGCTGTTCGGCGGTGCGGCACTGGCCGGCGGCGTGCAACTGCCCGCGCCCGCCGACGACGATGACCAGACCGACCAGCTGATCATCAAGTACCGCGAGGGCTCGGCGGCCCGGGAGCGGCCCGATCTTCAGACCATGGCCGATGCGCACGACAGGCTCAGGCGCGCCGGCACGCAGATGCGCCGCCTGCGCGGCAATGCCTTCGGCGCGAACGTGATGAAGCTCGACCGCCGGTTCAAGGCAACCGCTCTGGCCGCGCTGGCGCGCTTGATCGCCGCCCACCCCGACGTGGAATACGCCGAGCCGGACCGGCGCATGCACATCCTGGCGACGCCCAACGACTACTACTACCCCCTTCAGTGGCACTACTTTGAGGCTGCGGGCGGCATCAACGCCCC
>CAMCNE010000005.1 GCA_945875935.1 Bordetella parapertussis | reverse complement strand
TGGGGTGAACCCGGCACCAACGGCCAGCATGCCTATTTCCAGATGCTGCACCAGGGCACCGACCTGATCCCGGTGGAGTTCATCCTCGTCAAGCGCCCCACCTTTGTCGGCGCCGGTCAGGACCCCGCCTTGCTCGGTCAGCTCGAGCGGCAGCACGCCATGCTGCTGGCCAACGGCCTGGCGCAGTCGCAAGCGCTGATGGTGGGCAAGACCGTCGAGCAGGCCCTGGCCGATGCCGCACCCACCGCGTCGCAGCAGCTCGATGCCATGACGCTCGCGCAGCACCGGCACTTTCCCGGCAACCGCCCCAGCACCACCGTGATGCTGGATCGGATGACCCCGCACAGCTTGGGCGCGCTGCTGGCGATGTACGAGCACCGGGTGTTCACCAGCGGCGTGGTGTGGGGCATCAACAGCTTCGATCAATGGGGCGTCGAATTGGGCAAGGCCCTGTGCCGCGATCTGCTGCCGCGGCTTTCGGGCAGCGGCTTCGAGGGCGGCGCACTGGATTCATCCACCGCCGGCCTGATCAACCGCTTGCGCTCATGACGGTGGTCTGGGACTTTGGCGGCGTGCTGTTGCGCTGGGATCCGGCCGCGTTGATCGCGCGCACCTTGCCGCACCGCATCACCGACGAGCTGGGCCCGCAGCACTGGAAAGAGCAGTTCTTTCTGTCGTACCGCGGCGAGTGGGGTGAATACGACCGCGGCGCAATGACCGAGGCCGAGATGGTGCCCCTGATTGCCAGGCGCACCGGGCTGCAAGTGCGCGAGGTGCAGGCGGTGGTCGACGCCGTGCCCGCCGAGCTGCAGCCCATCGAGCCCAGCGTGGCGCTGGTGCGAGCCTTGCGCGATCGAGGCCATCGCCTGCACTACCTGTCGAACATGCCCTCGCCGCTGGCCGATCGACTCGAGCGCGAGCAGCCATTCCTGCAGTGGTTCGAAAGCGGCATTTTCTCGTCGCGGGTGAAGGTCAGCAAGCCGGCGCCGGCGATCTTCACGCTGGCCGAGCAGGCGTTTGGCTGCGATCCGGCGACCACGCTGTTCATCGATGACCACCCCGAAAACATCGAGGCTGCGCTGGCCCACGGTTGGCAGGCGCGGCTGTTCACGGGTGCCGATGCGATCGCCGCCGAGCTGCGGCAGCTGCGGCTGATCGACTGACGAAGCCCGTGGGCGAGTTCAGCCGCGCGGGCTGGCCAGCCAGCGTTCGGCCAGCCGCACCCAGGCGGTGGCACCCAGCGGGATCAGCGCGTCGTTGAAGTCGTAGTTCGGGTTGTGCAGCGTGCACGGCCCCAGACCGTGACCCGCTTCGCGGTGCGCGCCGTCGCCGTTGCCCATCACGAAGTAGGCACCGGGCAGCACCTGAAGAAAGTAGCTGAAGTCTTCTGCGCCCATGGTCGGCTCGAAGTCGAGCACGTTGGCAGCACCGACCAGATCGCCCAGCACTGCGCGGGCGAATTCGGTTTCCCTGGGGTGGTTGATGGTGGGTGGGTAGTTGCGCTTGAACGCAAACTCGCAGCCCACGCCAAACGCCGCACAGGTGTGCTCGGCGATTTCCTTCATCCGCCGCTCGATCAGATCGAGCGCTTCCAGGGTGAAGGTGCGCACCGTGCCCTGCAGCTCGCAGCTGTCGGGAACGACGTTGGTGGCTTCGCCCGCATGGATCATCGTCACCGAGATCACACCCGCGTCGATCGGCCGCTTGTTGCGCGTGATGATGGTCTGGAAGGCCTGCACCAGCTGACACGCCACCGGGATGGGATCCAGCCCGAGGTGGGGCATCGCGGCATGCGTGCCCTTGCCCCGGATGGTGATGCGGAACTCGTTGCTGCTGGCAAAGCACGGGCCGCTGCGAATGGCAAATTGGCCCACCGCGATGCCGGGCCAGTTGTGCAGGCCGAACATCGCTTCCATCGGGAAGCGCTCGAACAGCCCGTCGGCAATCATCTCGCGCGCGCCGCCGCCACCTTCTTCGGCGGGCTGGAACACCAGATACACCGTGCCGTCGTAATCGCGGTGCGTGGCCAGATGGCGGGCAGCGGCGAGCAGCGTGGCCGTGTGGCCATCGTGGCCGCAGGCGTGCATCCTGCCGGCGTGGCGGCTGGCATGGGCGAAGGTGTTGTGCTCGCTCATCGGCAGCGCGTCGATGTCGGCTCGCAGCCCCACCGCGCGCGTCGAACTGCCGTTTTTCAGGATCGCCACCACACCGGTCTTGCCCAGCCCGCGGTGGATGGGAATGCCCCATTCGGTGAGCTGGTGCGCGATCAGGTCCGAGGTGCGCTGCTCCTGGAAACACAGCTCGGGGTGGGCGTGCAGATCACGCCTGAGCGCGGTCATGTCATCGGCGTGGGCGGCGATGGATTCGATCGTTGGCATCACGAAACTCCGGTGGCGCGGCGTCGCGCTCGTGGTGGCCATGATGCCGCTTTTCGGCCATGGTGTGCACTCGCGCTCGGCCACTTCGACGCGCTGCTGCGCACAGGGTCTGGGCACAGGCCGCTGCCTACAATCTGAAGCTCAATGACTGATCTTTCGCGCAGCGAGGCCAAGGCCGCAGTGTCCTTCAAGGCCGTGAGCAAACGCTACAGCGGCGCGAGAGGCAGTGTTCAGGCGCTCGACGACGTCAGCTTCGACATCGAAGCGGGCGAATTCTTCGGACTGCTCGGCCCCAACGGCGCAGGCAAGACCTCGCTGATCAGCATCCTGGCCGGCCTGACCCGGGCGACTTCCGGCCACGTCACCGTGCTCGGCCACGATGTCGTGGCTGATTTCGCAGCCGCACGGCGCAGCCTGGGCATCGTGCCGCAAGAGCTGGTGTTCGACCCGTTTTTCAGTGTGCGCGAAACCCTGCAGATCCAAAGCGGCTACTTCGGCGTGCGCGTCGATCGCCGCGCCAACGACGCGTGGATCGACGAGCTGCTCGACAGCCTGGGCCTGACCGACAAGGCCGACGCCAACATGCGGCAACTGTCGGGCGGCATGAAGCGCCGGGTGCTGGTGGCTCAGGCGCTGGTCCATCGACCGCCTGTGATCGTGCTCGACGAGCCGACCGCCGGCGTTGACGTCGAGTTGCGCCAGACGCTGTGGCAGTTCATCTCCAGGCTCAACTGGGAAGGCCACGCCGTGCTGCTCACCACGCATTACCTCGAGGAAGCCGAGGCGCTGTGCGGCCGCATCGCGATGCTCAAGCAGGGACGGGTGGTGGCGCTGGATCGCACCTCGGCGCTGCTGGCGGGTCGAGCCGGCACGATGATGCGCTTCAAGCTGCACACGCCTTTGCCGGACGCGCTGGCGCAGCGTGCGCGCGTGACCGGGCGCATCGTGCAGATCAAGACGCGCGATGCGAGCGAAGTCGAAGCCGTGCTCGCCACCTTGCTGGCGCACGGCTGCCAGCCCGAAGACCTGGAAATCGGGCGCGCCGATCTGGAAGACGTGTTCCTCGAGATCATGAAGACCGACGCGCCGGCGGTGCCGTCATGACGCCGCGCTTCGACATGCCGCCGCCGCACGCGCTCTCGGGCGCCGGCACGCTCTTCTACAAGGAAGTGCTGCGCTTTCGCAAGGTCAGCGTGCAGACGGTGGCCGCCCCGGTGCTCACCGCGGTGCTCTACCTGCTCATCTTTGGCCATGTGCTCGAAGGCCGCATGGCCACGGTCTCCGGTGTGGGCTATGGCAGTTTCCTGATCCCCGGACTGGTCATGATGAGCGTGCTGCAAAACTCATTTGCCAACGCCTCGTCATCGCTGATCCAAAGCAAGATCAGCGGCAATCTGGTGTTCGCTCTGGTCGCGCCGCTGTCGCACTGGGGGTGGTTTCTGGCCTATGTGGGCGCGGCCGTGGTGCGCGGTGTGTGCGTTGGTGTTGGCGTGCTGGCGGTGTCGGTGTGGTTTGCGCCGCTGAGCTGGGCGCATCCGCTGTGGGCGCTGGCGTTCACGCTGATGGGCTCGGTGATCATGGGTGCGCTGGGGCTGATCGCAGGACTGTGGGCCGAGAAGTTCGACCAGATCGCGACCTTCCAGAACTTTGTCGTCATGCCCATGACTTTTCTGGCGGGCGTGTTCTATTCGGTGCAGGGCTTGCCCGACATCTGGCAGCGCGTGAGCCACCTCAACCCGCTGTTCTATCTGGTCGACGGATTTCGCTATGGCTTCTTCGGCACCAGCGACGTGGCGCCCTGGCTCAGCGCGAGCATTGCCGGCATCGGTGTGATCGTGGTGTGCGCCGTGTCGCTGCACTTGCTGCGCATCGGCTACAAGATTCGCCAGTGAGTGCCTGAGCCATAATTTGACGATGTCTGATCCCACCGCGAACGACGTTCAGCGCTACATCGCCGAGGGCTTGGCTTGCGAGCACCTCGAGGTGCAAGGCGACGGGCGGCATTTCTTTGCCACCATCGTCACGCCGGCGTTTGACGGCCTCAATCGCGTGGCTCGACACCAGTTGGTCTATCGGGCGCTGGGCGAGCGCATGCGCGCTGAAATCCACGCCCTGTCGATGAAGACGCTGACTCCCCACGAGTGGAGCACCAGCCCCGACCGAGCCACCCTGCATCACCACTGAAAGCCGCTGCGGCCCCGGGCTGCAGCTGGCGAGCCCCGATGACCGGGCTCGTTCGTGCCGCAGCCGCCCTACCAAGCTCATGGACAAACTTTTGATATGTGGCGGTCGTCGCCTTCAAGGTGAGGTGACGATCTCCGGCGCCAAGAATGCCGCGCTGCCTCAGTTGTGCGCGGCCTTGCTGTGCGCCGAGCCGGTGACGCTGACCAACGTGCCGCACCTGAAGGACGTTGGCACCACGCTCAAGCTGCTGCGCAACATGGGCGTGGTGGCCGATCGCCATGAAGACCGCCCCGATGCCGTCACCCTGGACGCGTCTGCGGTGCCCCTGCCCGAGGCGCCCTACGAGCTGGTCAAGACCATGCGCGCATCGATCCTGGTGCTCGGGCCGCTGCTCACGCGCTTTGGCCAGGCGCGCGTGTCGCTGCCAGGCGGCTGCGCCATCGGCTCGCGGCCCGTTGATCAGCACATCAAGGGCCTGCAGGCCATGGGCGCTGACATCAGCGTCGAGCATGGTTACATCCTTGCCAAGTCGCCCACCGGAGCCGACGGACGTGCGCAGCGACTGCGAGGCGTGCGCATCACCACCGACATGGTCACCGTGACCGGCACCGAAAACCTGCTGATGGCCGCCACGCTGGCCGAGGGCGAGACCGTGCTGGAAAACGCCGCCCAGGAGCCCGAGGTGGTCGATCTTGCCGAGATGCTGATCAAGATGGGCGCGCGCATCGAGGGCCACGGCTCGGGGCGCATCCGGGTGCACGGCGTCGAGCGGCTGCACGGCTTGAGCGGCAGCGCCAGCCACCACATCATTCCCGACCGCATCGAAGCGGGGACCTTTCTGTGCGCGGTGGCCGCCGCCGGTGGCGATGTCGTGCTGCGCCACGCCCGGGCCGACCACCTCGATGTGGTGATCGACAAACTGCGCGAGGCCGGCATCACCATCGAATCGGGCGACGACTGGATCCGCGTGAGCAGCCAGGGTCGGCCGCGCTCGGTGAGTTTTCGCACCAGCGAATACCCGCTGTTCCCGACCGACATGCAAGCACAGTTCATGGTGCTCGACTGCATTGCCGAAGGCACGGCCACCGTCACCGAAACGATCTTCGAGAATCGCTACATGCACGTCAACGAACTGGTGCGCCTGGGCGCCCACATCGATGTCAACGGGCCGATGGCGGTGGTGCACGGCGTGCCACGCTTGTCGGGTGCGGCTGTGATGGCCACCGACCTTCGCGCATCGGCCAGTCTGGTCATTGCCGGCCTGGTGGCCGACGGCGAGACCCTGATTGACCGCATCTACCACCTCGACCGCGGCTATGACCGCATGGAAGCCAAGCTGCGCGGCATCGGTGCCGACATCGAGCGTGTGCAATGAACCCGACAACCCCACAGAAGGCCGCCACGTGATCACCCTCGCGCTGTCCAAGGGACGCATCTTTGACGAGACCTTGCCACTGCTCAAGGCCGCCGGCATCGAGGTGGCCGAAGACCCGGAAAAGTCGCGCAAGCTGATCATCGGCACCAACCGCCCCGATGTGCGCGTGGTGCTGGTGCGCGCCAGCGATGTGCCCACCTACGTGCAGTACGGCGGTGCCGATCTGGGCGTGACCGGCAAGGACACGCTGATCGAGCATGGCGGCTTGGGCCTGTACCAGCCGCTCGACCTGAAGATCGCCCAGTGCCGCATGAGCGTGGCCACGCGCGCCGACTTCGACTACGCCAACGCGGTCAAGCAGGGCTCGCGCATCCGCGTGGCCACCAAGTACACGCTGACCGCACGCCAGCACTTCGCCGACAAGGGCGTGCACGTCGATGTGATCAAGCTCTATGGCTCGATGGAACTGGCGCCGCTGACCGGCCTGGCCGATGCCATCGTCGACCTGGTGTCCAGCGGCAACACGCTCAAGGCCAACCACCTCGTCGAGGTCGAGGAGATCATGAAGATCTCGGCGCGTCTGGTCGTCAACCAGGCCGCGCTCAAGCTCAAGCGCGAGCCGATCCGCGCCATCATCGACGCCTTCGCCAGCGCCATTCCGTCATGACCGTACGCATTCGCCACCTTGACACCAGCGCTGCTGGTTTTGCGGCCGACTTCGAGCGCGTGCTGCACTGGTCGGCCGAAACCGATGACGCGATCGAGACGCGGGTGGCGGCCATCGTGGCCGATGTGCGCACGCGCGGCGATGCCGCGGTGCTCGAATACACGCAGCGCTTTGATGGCGTAGCGGCCGCTTCGGTGGCAGCCCTGGAAATCGGCCACGACGAGCTGCAAGCCGCGCTGCTCGCCATCACGCCGGCGCAGCGCTCGGCGCTGCAAGCCGCCGCCGACCGCGTGCGCAGCTACCACCAGCGCCAGCTCGAAGCATGCGGGCGCTCGTGGATCTACCGCGACGCCGACGGCACCTTGCTGGGCCAGAAGGTCACGCCGCTCGACCGCGTGGGCATCTACGTGCCCGGCGGCAAGGCGGCCTATCCGTCGAGCGTGCTGATGAACGCGGTGCCGGCACAGGTGGCCGGCGTGGGCGAGATCGTGATGGTGGTGCCCACCCCGGCGCGCCGCGACGGCTCGCCTGAGTCCGCCCGTGGCGAGCGCAACCCGCTGGTGCTGGCGGCTGCAGCGGTGTCGGGCGTGAGCCGCGTGTTCGCCATCGGTGGCGCGCAGGCGGTGGCGGCGCTGGCCTACGGCACGGCCACGGTGCCTGCCGTCGACAAGATCACCGGCCCGGGCAATGCCTATGTGGCCAGTGCCAAGCGCCGCGTGTTCGGCAAGGTGGGCATCGACATGATCGCCGGCCCGAGCGAAATCCTGGTGTTGGCCGACGGCAGCACGCCGCCCGATTGGGTGGCGATGGACCTGTTCAGCCAGGCCGAGCACGACGAGCTCGCGCAAAGCATTCTGCTCAGCCCCGACGCTGGCTACATCGCGCGTGTGCAGATCGAGATCGACCGCCTGATCGACGCCATGCCGCGCCGCGATGTCATTCGCGCTTCGCTCGAAGGCCGCGGTGCACTGATCCTCACGCGCAGCATGGAAGAGGCCTGCGAGATCAGCAACCGCATCGCGCCTGAGCACCTCGAGGTCAGCTCGAGCGAGCCGCACCGCTGGGAGCCGCTGCTGCGCCATGCCGGCGCCATCTTCCTGGGCGCGTACACCAGCGAAAGCCTGGGCGACTACTGCGCCGGGCCGAATCACGTGCTGCCCACCTCGGGCACGGCGCGCTTTTCGTCGCCGCTGGGCGTGTACGACTTTCAAAAGCGCAGCAGCCTGATCGAAGTCAGCGAAGCGGGCGCGCAGACGCTGGGCGTGATCGCCGCCGAGCTGGCCTACGGCGAAGGCCTGCAAGCCCATGCCCAGGCCGCCGAGATGCGGCTGAAGAGCCGCAGCCAAGGGGACAAGCCGTGAGCCGTTTCTGGAGCGACATCGTCCACACGCTGACGCCGTATGTGCCGGGCGAGCAGCCTCGCATCGACGGGCTGGTCAAGCTCAACACCAACGAGTGTCCGTATGGCCCGAGCGAACGGGTGCTGGCGGCCATTGCCGCGGCCAGCGGCGACCCGCTGCGGCTGTACCCCGACCCGCAGGCCGGCGCGCTGAAAGAAGCGATCGCCCGCCACCACGGCCTGAACGCGAGCCAGGTCTTCGTCGGCAACGGCTCCGACGAGGTGCTGGCCCACGTGTTTCTGGGCCTGCTCAAGCACGATGCGCCTTTGCTGTACCCGGACATCAGCTACAGCTTCTATCCGGTCTACGCCAGGCTCTACGGCATCCAGGCGCGCCAGATCGCGCTGGCCGAGGACTTCTCGCTGCGGGTGGACGACTACCTGCAAGCCGGCCCCAACGGCGGCATCATCTTCCCCAACCCCAATGCCCCGACCGGCGTGGCGCTGCCGCTTTCTGAGGTGCGCCGGCTGCTGATCGGCAACCCGGACTCGGTGGTGGTGGTCGACGAGGCCTATGTGGACTTCGGTGCTGAGTCGGCGGTGTCGCTGGTGCGCGAGTTCCCGCAGCTGCTGGTCGTGCACACCCTGTCCAAGTCGCGGGCGCTGGCGGGTTTGCGTGTGGGCTATGCGGTGGGTCACGCGGATCTGATCGAGGCGCTGGGTCGCATCAAGGACAGCTTCAACTCCTACCCGCTCGATCGCCTGGCCCTGGCCGGTGCGGTGGCGGCCATGGACGACGACGACTGGTTTCGCGCCACCTGCGCGCGCGTCATCGCCACCCGCGAGCGCATGGTCGCCGGGCTTCAGGCTCGCGGCTTCGATGTGCTGCCGTCGGCCGCCAATTTCGTTTTTGCCCGCCGGCCGGGCAGCGATGGCGCGGTGCTGGCTGCCGGTCTGCGTGAGCACAAGGTGCTGGTGCGCCACTTTCCCAAGCCCGAGCGCATCGCGCCTTTCCTGCGCATCAGCGTGGGCACCGAGGCGCAGACCGACGCGCTGCTCGCAGCACTTGACGCCATATCAACCCCAACGCCCCTGAAGTGAGCCTGCGATGAGCACACAAGCCCTGACGTCCTCACCCCGCCGCGCTGAGGTCACCCGCAACACCAGCGAAACGCAGATTCGCGTGGCTGTCGACCTTGACGGCACCGGCGTTGCCAAGCTCGCCACCGGCATCGGCTTTCTGGACCACATGATCGACCAGATCGCCCGCCACGGGCTGATCGACCTCGAGATCGAAGCCAAGGGCGACTTGCACATCGACGGCCATCACACCGTCGAAGACATCGGCATCACCTTGGGCCAGGCGGTGGCCAAGGCGCTGGGCGACAAGCGCGGGCTGCGCCGCTACGGCCACGCCTACGTGCCGCTCGACGAGGCGCTGTCGCGCGTGGTGATTGATTTCTCGGGCCGCCCCGGACTCACGATGGAAGTGCCGTTCACCAGCGGCATGCTCGGTGAGCTCGACACGCAGCTGATCTACGAGTTCTTCCACGGCTTCGTGAACCACGCGGGCGTGACGCTGCACATCGACAACCTGCGCGGCAGCAACGCCCACCACCAGTGCGAGACGGTGTTCAAGGCGTTCGCGCGCGCGCTGCGCTTTGCCGTCGAGATCGACCCGCGCATGGGCAGCACCATCCCGTCGACCAAGGGCAGCCTGTGAGCAAAACGGTGGCCGTGGTCGACTACGGCATGGGCAATCTGCGCTCGGTGTCGCAGGCGGTGATGCATGTGGCGCCAGGCTCGGGCTATGACGTGGTCGTCACCTGCGACCCTGATGTCGTCATGGCCGCCGATCGCATCGTGCTGCCCGGGCAAGGCGCCATGCCCGATTGCATGCGCGAGCTGAGCGACTCCGGCTTGCTGCCGGCCGTGCTGCATGCGGCGGCCCACAAGCCTTTGCTCGGTGTGTGCGTGGGCATGCAAATGCTGCTGTCGCGAAGCGAAGAAGGCCCGAGCGACACCGGCACTGCGGGGTTGAACCTGATCCCGGGCGAAGTGATTCGCTTTCGGCTCGAAGGACAACTGCAGCCTGACGGCAGCCGCTACAAGGTGCCGCAGATGGGCTGGAACCAGGTTCATCAGGCCCGCCCCCACCCACTGTGGGCCGGCGTGCCCGATGGCGCGAGCTTTTACTTCGTGCACAGTTTTCACGCCCGCCCGGCGGACTCAACGCACAGCGTGGGTGAAACCGACTACGGCCAGCGCTTTACCTCGGCCGTGGCGCGGGATAACATTTTTGCGACCCAGTTTCACCCCGAGAAAAGCGCGCTTCACGGCCTGGCCGTCTACCGCAATTTCCTGTCCTGGAAGCCGTGAGCACCCCGATGCAGATCGTCCTTCGCCGGATACTCGGCGCTTGTGACCTCGAATCGACGAGGGTGCCTTCATTCATCAACTGTTCGACCCGGTCATGCTGCTGATTCCTGCGATCGATCTCAAAGACGGTAAATGTGTTCGCCTCAAGCAAGGCGACATGAACGACTCCACCACCTTCGGCGAAGACCCTGCCGCCATGGCCCGGCGCTGGGTCGATGCGGGTGCGCGGCGCTTGCATCTGGTCGACCTGAACGGCGCGTTTGCGGGCAAGCCGGTCAACGAGCCGGCCATCAAGGCCATCTTGGCCGAAGTGGGCGACGAGATTCCGGTGCAGTTGGGTGGCGGCATCCGCGACCTCGACACCATCGAGCGCTACTTGGATGACGGCCTGAGCTTCATCATCATCGGCACCGCCGCGGTCAAGAACCCCGGCTTCCTTCGAGACGCTTGCAGCGCATTCGGCGGCCACATCATCGTCGGCCTCGACGCCAAGGACGGCAAAGTGGCCACCGACGGCTGGAGCAAACTGACCGGCCACGAGGTGATTGATCTGGCCAAGAAGTTCGAGGACTATGGCGTCGAAGGCGTGATCTACACCGACATCGGCCGCGACGGCATGTTGAGCGGCATCAACATCGAGGCCACCGTCAAGCTGGCTCAGGCGCTGACCATTCCGGTGATCGCCTCCGGTGGCCTGAGCAACATCGCCGACATCGAGCGCTTGTGCGCGGTGCAGTTCGAGGGCATCGACGGCGTCATCTGTGGTCGTGCCATCTATTCGGGCGATCTCGATTTCGCCGCGGCGCAGGCGCGAGCCGACGCTCTCAACGGCCACCTCTGAAGCGCCGTTTCATCTTTCCTGCCCTGATGCCGCTCGATTGCAGCCGGCGAACCCACCCATGCTTGCCAAGAGAATCATTCCCTGCCTTGATGTGACCGGCGGCCGCGTGGTCAAGGGCGTCAACTTCGTGTCGCTTCGAGATGCGGGTGACCCGGTGGAAATCGCCGCGCGCTACAACGATCAGGGCGCCGACGAACTCACCTTCCTCGACATCACCGCCACCAGCGATGGTCGCGACCTGATCTTGCACATCATCGAGGCGGTGGCCTCGCAGGTGTTCATCCCGCTCACGGTGGGCGGCGGTGTGCGCAGCGTCGAAGACGTGCGCCGGCTGCTCAACGCGGGCGCCGACAAGGTCAGCTTCAACTCGGCGGCCGTCGCCAACCCGCAGCTCATTGGCGACGCCTCGCAGCGCTACGGCGCGCAGTGCATCGTGGTGGCCATCGATGCCAAGCGGCGTGTCGGCGACGACCGGGCCGCGCGCGGTGAAGGCTGGGACGTCTACACCCACGGCGGGCGCAAGAACACCGGCTTGGATGCGGTGGCTTGGGCGCGGCAGATGGCCGAGCATGGCGCAGGCGAAATCTTGCTGACCAGCATGGACCGCGACGGCACCAAGAGCGGCTTTGATCTGAGTCTCACTCGCGCTGTCAGTGACGCGGTCAGCGTGCCTGTCATTGCCTCCGGGGGCGTGGGCACGCTCGAGCACCTGTCCGAAGGCATACGCATTGGTGGTGCCGATGCGGTGCTGGCAGCGAGCATCTTTCACTACGGCGAATTCACCGTGGGTCAGGCCAAGTCGCTGATGGCGCGCGATGGCATACCGGTTCGTCTGTGAAAACCAAAGACGCGCCCCAGTTCGGCAGCCGCGCATTCGCCGAGCCGCCACAGCGCAAGAAGGTGGTCAAGAAGCCGGCGCCAGATCCGGCGATCGTGTCCCTGCCGCGCGAGGTCCGCATCATCGGCGGCGAGTTGAAGCGCAGCAAGTTGCCAGTGGCCTTGATACCCGGGCTGCGGCCTACGCCCGACCGCGTGCGCGAGACGGTGTTCAACTGGCTGGGCGCCGACCTGAGCGGCTGGCGTTGTCTGGATGCCTTTGCCGGCAGCGGCGTGCTGGGCTTCGAGGCCGCATCGCGGGGTGCCAGCTCGGTGATCCTGCTCGAGCGCGCGATCCGTCAGGCGCGCAGTCTTGGCGATTCCAAGTTGCGCCTCAAGGCCGAGACCGTGCGCGTGGAAGCCACCGACGCGATGGGCTGGATGGCGCGTGCCGCGCCGCAGTCGTTCGAGTTGATCTTCATCGACCCGCCCTTTGACAGCGCGCTGCTCGAGCCGGCCTTGCGAGCTGCCGCACGCTTGCTGGTGCCCGACGGCTTCATCTATCTTGAAGACGGCCGTGGCCACACCGACGACGATGTGGCGAAGTTCGGTTTGCGGCTGCACCGCCACATGCGCGCCGGCCAGGTCCATGCGCACCTGCTGACCACGCGGGCCGAGGTCTACACTGCGCCACCCCCAGGTCCATAGGGCATCCCGATGACTTCCGTGACCAAGCTCACCGCCATCTATCCCGGCACCTTCGATCCGATGACGCTCGGGCATGAAGACCTGATGCGCCGCGCCAGCCGACTTTTCGAGCGGCTGGTGGTGGCGGTGGCCGCAGGTCACCACAAGCGCACCATGTTCACCATCGACGAGCGTCTCGAGATCGCCCAGGAGCTGGCCGCCAAGTACCCCAACGTCGAGGTGATCGACTTTCGAGGGCTGCTGCGCGATTTCGTGGTGGACATCGGCGGCAAGGTGGTGGTGCGCGGTCTGCGCGCGGTCAGCGACTTTGAATACGAGTTCCAGATGGCAGGCATGAACCGCCAACTGATGCCCGATGTGGAAACCGTGTTTCTCACACCCAGCGACCAGTACCAGTTCGTGTCGGGCACCTTCGTGCGCGAAATCGCCACCCTGGGTGGTGATGTGTCGAAATTCGTGTCGCCCCTGGTGCTTGAACGTCTGCGCTCGCGCGTGTCGCACGGCGGCGACGCCTGACTGACGGCTGAGGTCTGCATGGCATTGCTGATCACCGACGAGTGCATCAACTGCGATGTGTGCGAGCCCGAATGCCCGAACGACGCCATCTACATGGGGGTCGCGATCTACGAGATCAATCCGTCCAGATGCACCGAGTGCGTCGGGCACTTCGACGAGCCGCAGTGCGTGCAGGTGTGCCCGGTGAGCTGCATTCCGGTGCACCCCGATCACGTCGAGTCGAAAGAATCGCTGTGGGCGAAGTACCAGCGCTTGCAGGCCGAGGCCAGGCAAAGCGCCGCTGGCGTGTGACGGCTACTTCGGTTCTACCTTGGCGGTGGTCGCCAGCTTGGGTGGTGCAGGGCGGGCATGGATCTTCGCCATCGCTCGATCCATCGGACCATCGATGAGCAGGTCAAGCGAACTCATCGCCTGGGTGATGCACGACTCGATGGCCATGCGTTCGATGGCAGGTGGTTTGCGCAGCACATGCGCCGACACCTCGGCCTTGACACCGGGATGGCCGATGCCCAGGCGCAGCCGCCAAAAGCCGGGCTCGCCCAACTGAGCCTGAATGTCGCGCAGGCCGTTGTGGCCAGCGTGGCCACCGCCGAGCTTCATCTTCATCTGCCCGGGTTCGATGTCGAGCTCATCGTGCGCCACCAGGATCTCTTGCGGCGCGATCTTGAAAAACCGCGCCAGCGCCGACACCGACTTGCCCGAGAGGTTCATGAAGGTCATGGGCTCGAGCAGCCAAAGCGCACCCGCCGGTCGGTTCACGCGAGCCACCAAGCCGTGGTAGTCGCGTTCCGGCATCAGCTGCACCTTGAGCGCGCGCGCCACTTCGTCGATGAACCAGAAGCCCGCGTTGTGTCGCGTGCCTTCGTATTCCGGTCCGGGGTTGCCGAGACCCACCATGAGTCGAATCATTTTCAGGATTATCGAAGGGCATTGCATGAATGAAAAAGCCCCACCGAGGTGGGGCCTTGAACAAGCGGATGGATATCCCGCCCGGATTACTTCTTGTTTTGCTTTTCGTTTTTCTTGCCCTTGCCAGCTGGAGCCGCAGCGGCTGCCACCACGATAGGCGCGGCTTCTTCCTCGGCAGACAGCGTCGACACCGACACCAGAACCGGATTGGGCTTGCCCTGGGTCACCACCTTGATGCCGCTTGGCAGGGCGATGTCATTGACGTGCAGCGACTGACCACGCGCCAGCGAGCCGAGGTCGACAGTCAGGAATTCAGGCAGCTCCGAAGCCAGGCACTGGATGCGCAGCTCGGTCACGATGTGGTTGACCACGCACTTGTCGATCTTCACCGCAGGAGATTCATCCTGCTTGATGAAGTGCAGCGGAACCTTCTTGGTGACCTTGGTGGTCGCATCGACGCGCTGGAAGTCGATGTGCAGCACGATCGGGCGGAAGGGGTGGAACTGGTAGTCACGCAGCAGCACCTGCTCGGTCTTGCCGGCGAGTTCCATCTCGAGGATGGAAGAGTGGAAGGCTTCCTTCTTGAGCGCGAAGAACAGGGCGTTGTGATCGAGCTCGATCATGGCCGGCGTGCTGCCCGCGCCATAGACGATGCCAGGGACCTTGTCGGCGTTGCGCAGGCGGCGGCTCGCTCCGGTCCCCTGCAGCGTACGCTCATAAGCGACGAATTTCATATTGACTCCCAAAGTGGTGAAGCCCCGCGACCAGGTGCTTCGAGAACAGGTCTTTCGACCCGGGTGAACATGCGGCCCGAAGGACGCACGCTTGGCTCACCGATCAGAAATTGTTGTTCTGCTCGGCGAACAAAGAAGTGACCGATTCGCCGTCGGAGATGCGACGGATCGTTTCGGCAAACAGGAAAGCAACCGACAACTGGCGCACCTTGGGGCACGTCTTGGCGCTGTCGGTCATCGGAATGGTGTTGGTGATGACCACCTCATCGAGGTGCGAGCCGCGGATGCGCTCGATGGCCGGGCCCGAAAAAACGGCATGCGTGCAATACGCGTAGACGCTCTTGGCACCACGCTCCTTGAGCACCTCGGCTGCCTTGACCAGCGTGCCTGCGGTGTCGATCATGTCGTCCATGATCACGCAGTTGCGGCCTTCGACCTCGCCAATGACGTTCATCACTTCAGACACATTGGCCTTGGGCCGGCGCTTGTCGATGATGGCCAGATCGCAATTGAGCTGCTTGGCGAGCGCGCGCGCGCGAACCACACCACCGATGTCCGGAGACACCACCACCAGATCGTCGTAGCGCTTGGATTGCAGATCTGACAGCAGCACCGGCGAGGCGTAGATGTTGTCCACCGGGATGTCGAAGAAACCCTGGATCTGGTCGGCGTGCAGGTCCATCGTCAACAACCGCTCGACACCCACGGCTTCGAGCATGTTGGCCACGACCTTGGCGCTGATGGGCACGCGCGTCGAGCGCGGACGCCTGTCTTGGCGTGCGTAGCCGAAGTAGGGCATCACAGCAGTGATGCGCCTTGCACTGGCACGCTTGAGGGCGTCGACCATGATGCACAGTTCCATCAGGTTTTCGTTGGTCGGCGTGCACGTTGGCTGTACCACGAACACGTCGCGGGCGCGAACGTTTTGTTCGATCTCTACAGCCACCTCGCTGTCGGAGAAACGTCCCACCGAAGCCTTCCCGAGTTCAACCCCGAGATGGGTGGCGATTTCCTGGGCAAGCACCGGATTGGCGTTGCCTGTGAACAGCACGGTATTGAAAAGCACATTCCCTCCGACGAGGCTTGGTGAAAGCACAAGGCTTTCGCTCGGTACAGCCCAGGCCTGCGGTCAGGACATTCCGGGAAACAATTTAATCTGGCAGGGGAGGAAGGACTCGAACCCTCGCATGTCGGAATCAAAATCCGATGCCTTAACCAACTTGGCGACTCCCCTACACCGGATGGGCGACAGACGTCGCTCACCCACAAACCTCATTCGCGCACCCAATCGTACAAAGGGTGCCGCCGCAAACTACGGCAAATCCGGCTGGTCCAGCCAGACTGCGCGTTGATGGCAGCCAAAGAACCTGATGCGTCGGTCTCGCCCAAGCGGGCAAACACCGTGCTTCCCGAACCGCTCATCCGGCTGTTGCCAAACCGGAACTGCAATTCATCAGCCGCTTGTCGAACCGCAGGACACAACAACTCGGCCACTGGCTGCAAATCGTTTCGACCCCATGCGTGACCATCATCTGGCAACGCGATGCGGGCGATATCCTGCGCATCAAAGCCCTCGAGTGTAATGCGCTGGCTGTCGCGAGCCAACTGGGGATGGGTAAATATGGCCCTTGTTTCCAGAGACGCCTGCGGCTTGATCAGCGCAAAGCTCTGGCTGGGCACATCGAATGGGGTGAGTTGCTCGCCGATGCCTTCAACCCAGGCTGGCGTGCCGCCGATGAAAAACGGCACGTCAGCACCCAGCGGCAGCGCGAACTCGAGGAGTTTCGAGCGCGACCAGTTCAGTCCCCACAGGCGGTTGAGCGCGAGCAAGGTGGTGGCGGCGTCCGAGCTGCCGCCGCCCAGCCCCGCGCCCCAGGGCACTTGCTTGTCGATCGAGATGTCGGCACCAAAACGACAGGCGCTGGCCGCCTGCAGGCAGCGCGCGGCGCGCAGACACAGGTCGTCTGCCGGCAGGCTGGCCGACAGGTCGTGGCGCACGATGAGGCCATCGTCGCGCCGCTCGAAGTGCAGCGTGTCAGCCCAGTCGATGGGCACGAAGACCGACTGCAGCAGGTGGTGGCCGTCGGCTCGGCGTCCCACCACGTGAAGGAACAGGTTCAGCTTGGCCGGCGCCGGCACATCGTAGAAGGCCAGCACGCTCATTCGGTGTCCAGCCTGACCAGCACCACGACCGCAGGCGGCTCGCTGCGCCTAGCCGCAATGCGCGACTGCTCGAACTTCGACAGATCGACCGCCCAGCCCAGTTGATGAAAGCCGACGGGCTCGTCCGGCAGCGCAGCGAAGCTGTCGGCGCCGGGCCATGGACGGCCACGCAGCCAGTCGAACATGGCAGCCACCGGAAGCTCTTCGCCGAGCACTTGCCTGGACATGTCCGCGAGGCTGGCGTGCTGGCTTTTGCCTTGCGGTGTTTCGACGCTGACCGAGCCGGGCTGCCAACTCGCGCGCGCCAGGGTGACGCCAATGGGCGTGCTCAGATCGAGCCGGCCGCGCTGGGCGTTGCCCGTCAATTCGAACGCCGCGATCACGCTGCGAGCCGGCTCTTCGCCGGTGCCATCGACCTGCACCGACATGCGCCCCGAGAGTCGGTCACTCGACATCAGGGGGTCGAGTGCGGCAGGTGGGGTTGCGCAGCCTGCCAGCGCCGACACCACTAGGCCCAAGACCGCATGCCGTCTCAAGGTCACAAATCGACTTTCAGCCGCGTCACGGTCTCGCGCAGGACCTCGTTGCCGGGGTCGCGCGCCTTGCCTTCACGCAGGATGCGACGACCCTCGTCGAGCTGGCCATCAACCCACAGCACCTCGCCCAGATGGGCCGCAATCTCCGCATCGGGGCGCGACTGATAGGCCTGCCTGAGGTGCTTGATCGATTCGGTTCGATCGCCCATGCGGTATTCGACCCAGCCCAGGCTGTCGATGATGAAAGGCTCCCCGGGCGCCAGCTCGAGCGCCCGCTGGATCAAGGCCTTGGCTTCTGGAAGGCGCAGCCCGCGATCGGCCAGTGAATAGCCCAGCGCGTTGTGCGCGTGGTAGTAGTCGGGTCGCAACTCCATCACCCGGCGCAGCAAGCGCTCCATGTCGTCGACCCGCTCGAGCTTCTCGGCCAGCATGGCCTGCTCGTAAAGAATGTCGGTGTCATTCACGAAACGCAGGTTCGCCTTGTCGAGCACCTGGTTGGCCTGCTCGTACAGCTTGCTCTCGCGCAGCAGTTGTGCTTCGGCCAGCAGCTTGGCGCGCGCTTCGCCCTCATTGGATTCGGGTGCTTGCCGTACCAGTTGCACCGCGCCGTCCATGCGGCCTTGCCGCGCCAGCAAAGACGCGCGCCGCAATTCGACCTCGAGCGCGCGCTGCGGGTCGTCGATCTGGTCGAGCCAGGTTTGTGCAGCCTTGAAGTCGCCAAGCTGTTCGGCAGCTTGCGCCAGCATCAGCATGGCGCGCGATACGCCATGGTCGGGGCCAAGCGACATGTCGTCATCGTCGAGCCCTGCGCCGCGGCTGAACGCATGTGCCGCGGCACCGGACGCCGGGGTGGCCGCCGGCTTGACGCGCACCTTCGCCAGGAAGGTCTCCAGCGCGGCCGTGGCCTGCTTGGGCTGTCGCAGCTCGAGGTGCAGCGCGCCGAGCGTCAACCACGGCGATGGCAGGTCAGGCTTGTCGCGCGTGACCCGTTCAATCTGGACCAGCGCATCGGCGTGGCGCTGTGTGAAAGACAAGGCACGGGCGTAGTAAAGCCGCACCACATCGTCCGCGGGCTTGGCTGCCAGATAAGACTTGACGACAGCTTCGGCGGCCGGGTTCGCGGGCAGCAGATCGAGCGCGAGCAGCACCGGCGATTGCGCCAGCGCGTCGTAGGCATGGGCGCGCTTGACCAGATCGAGCGCGCGAGCATCGTCGCCGCCGATTTGGGCAGCCCGCCCGATCGCCACCATGGCCGCGACCCGGGTGCCGGGCTGATCGACGTAGGGGGCCAGCGCCTTTTCAAGCACTGCCGGCGTGCTCTTGCGGTCGCCCGCGCGCTCGAAGAAGCGCGGCAGGCTGCTGATCAGCGCCACGCGATCGGCCGGCGGGGTGAGCTCGATCATCGAGCGCAGGGGCTCGGCGGTTTCAGACGAGCGGTTCAAGGCGACCAGCAACTGCACCACGTAGCGGCTGGCCTCCAGCGATTGGGGCAGCGCCGATTTCCAGTCCTGGGCCGCACGCAGCGCCAGATCGCCAGCGCGCGCCTGCAGTGCCACCTCGGTGGCGCGTCGGAACACCTGCTCGTTCTTGCTCTTTTTTGCTGCGGCAAGCAGCACCGAATACGCAGCACCGGGTTCGTTGTTGCGCAGTTCGATCTCGCCGATGAGCAACTGGTAGAAAAGCGGTGCGTCGAGTGGCGAGTTCTCGATGACGGGGGCTGCAGCCGGCACATTTGAGCGCGAAGCGGCCGGTGTCTCGTCCTTGGAAGGCGGCTGGGCTGCGAGGCAAGAAGCCCCGGTTGACAGCGCGATCACAAGCGCACATGCGGCTGGCGCTGAGGGAAAACGTGCTGGCATCGACGACTCCTGGGGGCTGAAAAAGATTCTAGGCGGTGGGTGTGCGCGCACCTCGCAAGGTCCGACCGGTTTGCGTCCTGATAATTCCGCCCATGCCCGAACTGCCTGAGGTCGAAGTCACTCGACAGAGTTTTGCCCAGCGCATTGCCGGGGCCGTGGTCACCGACGTTCGACTCGGCAAGCCGCTGCGCTGGCCTTTGGGTGTCGATCCGGCCAGCTTGCGCGCTCAGGTGGTGGGCGATGTCTCGCGGCGCGGCAAATACCTCTGGCTGCCCTTGTCGAAAAGTGCCGCCACTGCGCCAGCGACTGCCGCTGCGCCCGCGGCCGGGCAGGGTGGCGTGCTCATGCATCTGGGCATGTCGGGCTCGCTGGCTTTCGTCTCGCAGCCCGATCCACCGGGCGTGCATGACCACTTCGATCTGGTGACCGATCAGGGCACGCTCAGGCTCACCGACCCGCGCCGCTTCGGCGCGGTGGTGTGGTCGCCGTCGCAGCACGAGGGCATGGCCGCCAAGCTGTTGTCGACGCTGGGCGTCGAGCCCTTCGATGCCGCGTTCGATGGCGCTTATCTGCACGCCGCGCTGCAGCGCCGCCGCGTGGCGGTGAAGCTCGCGCTGCTCGGTGGCGACATCGTGGTGGGCGCCGGCAACATCTACGCCTGCGAGGCCTTGTTCACGGCGGGCATCGACCCGCGTACCCGCAGCGACCGCCTGAGCCGCCCACGCTGCCAGCGTCTGGCGCTGGCCATTCGCCAAACGCTGCAAGCCGCGCTTGCGCTCGGCGGCTCGACCCTGCGCGACTTTCGCGATGCGCACGGCATGGCCGGTCAGTTTCAGTTGAGCGCCAACGTTTACGGCCGTGTGGGCGAGCCGTGCCGCGTGTGCGCCACCAAGGTGCGGCGCATCGTGCAGGCGCAACGATCGACCTTCTTTTGCCCGACGTGTCAAAAGCGCTGACGCCCGTGCCGCTGGCTCAGGCCGTGATCGACTGGCAGCGCAGCCACGGCCGCCATGGCCTGCCGTGGCAGGGCACGCGCGATCCGTATCGCGTCTGGCTGTCTGAAATCATGCTGCAGCAGACCCAGGTGAGCACGGTGCTGGGCTACTACGAGCGCTTCCTGCAGCGCTTTCCCGATGTGGCGGCACTGGCCGCCGCGCCGCTCGATGACGTGCTGGGCCTGTGGAGCGGGCTGGGCTACTACAGCCGCGCGCGCAACCTGCACCGCTGTGCGCAGGCTGTGGTGGCCGATCACGGCGGGTGCTTTCCCGCCAGCAGCGCGGTCTTGCAGACCTTGCCCGGCATCGGGCGCTCCACGGCTGCGGCGGTGGCCGCGTTTTGCTTTGGCGAGCGCGTGGCCATCCTCGACGGCAACGTCAAGCGCGTGCTCACGCGGGTGCTGGGGTTTGACGGTGATCTGGCTCAGGCCGCCAACGAGCGACTGCTTTGGGCCGAGGCCACCCGCGTCTTGCCTGATTCGGGCATCGAGTCCTACACGCAGGGCCTGATGGATCTGGGCGCCACGCTGTGCAGCGCGCGCGCGCCGCAGTGCCTGCTGTGTCCCGCGCAAGGCCTGTGCGTGGCGGCTCGCCACGGCAACCCGCAGGCCTATCCGGTCAAGACCCGCAAACTCAAGCGCAGCGCGCGCGAGCACGCCTGGCTGTGGCTTGCGTGGCGCGATGCGGTGTGGCTGGTCAAGCGTCCCGACATGGGTGTGTGGGCCGGGCTGTGGAGCCTGCCTGAGTTCGACTCGCATGAACATCTGTATCGCGCCGCGCAGGCGTGGCCCGGCCAGTTCGAGACACTGCCCAGCTTCACGCACACCTTGACGCACCTGGACTGGACGCTGCATCCCGTGCGCTGGACGCTGCCGGCTGCGGCCGATGACGCACAGGCTGCGGCCTGCACCGCATCATTTCCGCAAGGGCGCTGGTTCAGCCTGGATGAGGCGCTGGGTGCCGGTTTGCCCGCGCCTTTGCGCAAGCTGCTGCTGGGCTGAGCGGGCGGCTCAATCGCGAGCGTCAAGCTCGCGGTGGCGAATCAGCGTGACCGATCGCTTCGCAAAGCGGCGTCCGAGCTCCTCGGCCATGTAGACCGAGCGATGCTGCCCGCCGGTGCAGCCGATGGCCACTGTCAGATAGCTGCGCTGATCGTGCTCGAACGCCGGCAGCCAGCGCGCCAGAAAGGCTTCGATCTGATCGCGCATTTCGTGGGTCTCGGGCTGCTCTTCCAGAAAGGCCATCACCCCGGCGTCGCGGCCGTCCAGGGCGCGCAGTTCGCGCACGTAATGCGGGTTGGGCAGCACGCGCACATCGAACACATAGTCGGCGTCGAGCGGCACGCCGTGCTTGAAGGCGAACGACTCGAACACCAGCGTGAGCTGGTTGGCTCCGACGCGCATCAGGTCGCGCATCCAGATGCGCAACTGGGCGGTGCGCAACTGGCTCGAGTCGATCACCGTCGACACCTCGCGCAAGTCGGCGAGCAGTTCGCGCTCGAGCTCGATCGCATCGATCAGCGCGCGGTGGCCTTCGGCCGTTCCTGTGGCTGGCGCGATGTCCGAACTGCCGGTTTGCGACAGCGGGTGAGGCCGGCGCGTTTCGGAAAAGCGCCGCACCAGCGCGTCGGTGCTCGCATCCAGAAAGATCGAGCGCACCACCACGCCCTCGGCACGCAGTTGCTCAAGCAGCGGCACCAGATGCGGCAGCGAGCCGGCGCTGCGCACGTCGACTGCCACCGCGACGCGGCGGTTGTCGCGCTGCTGCTCGAGCCGCAGGAAATCGCGCAGCAACTCGGGTGGCAGGTTGTCGATGCAGAAAAAGCCCGCGTCCTCCAGCGCATTGAGCGCCACCGACTTGCCCGATCCGGAGATGCCCGTGACCAGCACCACCTCGCGCGCTGTGCTGGGGTCAATCGTGCTCATCGTTCGGGCCTGTTGGTGGAGCGTTCGGCGCCCAACGAAAGCATTTCCTGGGCGTGCGCCAAGCTCGTGCCCGACAGGCGCTCGCCGGCCAGCATGCGTGCGATCTCGGCCACCCGGGCCTCGCCTGAGACCGGCTGCACATCGCTGCGCGCCTGGCCGTCCACGCTGGCCTTGGACACCACATGGTGGTGATCGGCACACGCAGCCACCTGCGGCAAGTGGGTCACCGCCAGCACCTGCCTGCCCGCGCCCAGCTGCTTCATCAGGCGGCCCACGGTTTCGGCCACCGCGCCGCCCACGCCCGCGTCGATCTCGTCGAAGATCAGCGTGCCCGCGCTCGATTCGCCGCGCTGCAGCTGGCTGGTGGTGACCGCGATGGCCAGCGCGATGCGCGACAACTCGCCGCCCGAGGCCACCTTGCCCAGCGCTTTAGGCGTCGAGCCGGCATGCCCGGCCACCAGAAACTCGGCCGATTCGCGGCCGAACGATTGTGGCGACTCTTGGCGGATCAGCGCCACCTCGAAGCGCCCACCCACCATGCCCAGCTGCTGCATGGCCTGCGTGATGGCCCCCGCCAGCCGGGGTGCGGCCGAGTGCCGCAGGGCTGACACGCGCGAGGCCTCAGCCTCATAGGCAGCGCTGGCCTCATCGACAAGTCGGCGCTGCACATCCAGATCGGCGGCGGCCTCGAGCGCGTGCAGCTCGTGCTTCCAGTGCGCAAGCAACTGCACCAGCTCGGCCGGTGGACGGCGGTAGCGGCGCGCCAGACTCACCCATGCGGCCAGGCGCTCGTCGAGCTCGCCCAGGCGATCAGGGTCGGCGTCGGTGCCGCTGAGAAAGCCCGACAGCGTGCGCGCCGCATCGTGCAGCTGGGCTTGCGCGCCTTGCAGCACCTCGACCACCGAGGCCAGCTCGCCGTCGATGGCCGCGGCCTCATGCAGCCGGTCGATCGCGCGGCTGGTCAGCGCGTGGGCGCTGTCGTCCATCTCGCTGATGGCGGCCAGCGCATCGCGTGCGGATTCGAGCAAGGTCTGAACATTGGCCAGACGGCTGTGCTCGGCATTCAAGGTCTCCCACTCATCGGCGCGGGGTGCGAGCTTGTCGATCTCGCCGATCTGCCAGGCCAGCCGTTCGCGTTCGCGCTCCAGATCGGCTTGCTGCGTGTGGGCCCGGGCCAGCGCATCGTCGGCGGCGCGCCACTTTGAAAACGCCGCCTCGAGCGGCTGGGTGCTCACACCCGCGTAGTCGTCGAGCAAGCCGCGCACCGAAGCGCCGCGCGTGAGGCTTTGCCAAGCGTGCTGGCCGTGGATGTCGACCAGATGATCGGCCGCCTCGCGCAGCTGGGCGACGGTGGCCGTGCTGCCGTTGACCCAGGCTCGGCTCTTGCCCTGGGCGTCTATCGAGCGGCGCAGCAGCAGCGTGTCGCCGGCCTCGAAGCCCGCTTCTTCAAGCCACGCGCCCAGCGATGCCGGTGAATCGAACTCGGCCGTGATGTCGCAGCGCGCGCAGCCTTCGCGCACCACGCCCACATCGCCGCGGCCGCCCAGCGTGAGTTGCAGCGCGTCGACCAGGATGGACTTGCCCGCGCCCGTCTCGCCGGTGAGCACCGAAAAGCCGGCAGCCAGCTCCACCTCGAGCGTGGTCACGATGACGAAATCACGCAGGGCAAGGCGGCGCAGCATCAGGCCACCCCCGAGTTCCAGTGCAGCTTGCGGCGCAGCGTGGCGTAGTAGCTCCAGCCGGGCGGGTGCAGGAATCTGGCCTGATACGGCGCGCGGCGCACCGTGATGCGGTCGCCGTGCAGCAAGCTGGCCAAGCCCTGCATGTCGAAATTGACGCTGGCGTCGCGCCCGGCCACGATCTCGACGCTGATCTCGCCCGAGTCGGGCAGCACGATGGGCCGGTTCGACAGATCGTGCGGGGCAATGGGCACCAGCACGAAGCCTGCGATGCTGTGATGCAAGATGGGCCCGCCCGCTGACAGCGCATAAGCCGTCGAGCCGGTGGGCGAGGCGATGATCAGACCGTCGGCACGCAGGTTGGTCACGCTTTCCTTGCCGATGTCGATCTTGAGCTCGACCATGCTCGATGTGGCACCACGGCTGACCACCACGTCGTTGAGCGCAAACGCCTCGAAGATCACCTCGCCATCGCGCCACACGCCGCCTTCGAGCATGGTGCGGCGCTCTTCTTCGTAGCAGCCGGCGATCATGGGCGCCAGCGCGGTGGCGAATTCGCCGATGGGGATGTCGGTGATGAAGCCCAGTCGGCCCTGGTTGATGCCCACCAGCGGAATGCCATGGCGCGCCATTTGCCGCGCCATGCCGAGCATGGTGCCGTCACCGCCCACCACCACCGCGATGTCGCAACACTTGCCCAGTTCGTCGGGGGTCAGCGCGCCGTAATCGCTGAGGCCGGTGTTGAGCGCGGTCTGCCGCTCCATCGAGACTTCAAGGCCCTGAGCGATGAGAAATCGGGCGACCTCGTCGAGCACCTTGCGGCTGCCCAGAACGTTGTACTTGCCGACCAGCGCTGCATGACGGAACCGGCTTTTCATGGGGAAATTACACCACAGCACTTTTTCACAAGGCGCAGCGAAAACCCCCCAACCTACAATCAAAACACCATGGACGAACGCGCCAGATCACTGCTCAAGACCCTGGTCGAACGCTACATCGCCGATGGCCAGCCGGTGGGTTCGCGCACGCTGTCCAAGGCCTCCGGGCTTGAGCTGTCGCCCGCCACCATCCGCAACGTGATGGCCGATCTGGAAGAGCTCGGCCTGATCGTCAGCCCGCACACCAGCGCCGGGCGCATTCCCACGGCACGCGGCTACCGCATGTTCGTCGACACCATGATGACCGCGCAGCCGCTGAGCCTGGGCGACGCGGCCGGCCTCGAAGCCACCCAGCTCGCCGCCGACCAGCCGCAGCGCGTGATCGCCAACGCGGCGCAGTTGCTGTCCAGCCTGTCGAGCTTCGTGGGCGTGGTCACCGCGCCGCGCAAGGCCAGCGTGTTCCACCACATCGAATTCATGCGGCTGAGCGAGCGCCGCGTGCTCGTCATCCTGGTCGCACCCGATGGCGACGTGCAAAACCGCGTCATCTTCACCGCCCAGGACTACACCCCCACGCAGCTGCTTGAAGCCAGCAACTACCTCACCGCGCACTACGCCGGCCTCACGCTTGAGGCCATTCGCGAGCGCCTGAAGACCGAAGTCGATGTGCTGCGCGGCGAGATCACCACCTTGATGCAAGCTGCGGTGCAAGCCGGCACCGAAGCCATGGCCGACAGCCAGGAGCAACTGGTGATCTCCGGCGAGCGCAATCTGCTCACCGTGCAGGACTTTTCCAGCGACATGGGCTCGCTGCGCAAGCTGTTCGATCTGTTCGAGCAAAAGACCCAGCTCATGCGCTTGCTCGACGTGAGCAGCCGCGCCGAAGGCGTGCGCATCTACATCGGCGGCGAAAGCCGCGTGGTGCCTTACGAAGAACTCTCGGTGGTGTCGGCGCCCTATGTGGTCGACGGCATCATCGTGGGCACCCTGGGCGTCATCGGCCCCACGCGCATGGCCTATGACCGCATGATCCAGATCGTCGACATCACCTCGCGACTGGTCAGCAACGCGCTGAGCAACAAGTAGCGCCGTGCCGTGCGCCATGTGCGTGCGAAAATTCGCCCCGGGGGCCGTTAGCTCAGTTGGTTAGAGCAGAGGACTTGAAGAAACACCCTAAATGCCTCACGGCACACGGGTGGTTTCAAACGGGTTGCCCGGGGTATCGCAAGGTGCCCCGAGGTAGAACTTCTCAAATTCGGTGAACGCTAAGGCGGGTGCAAGCCTGCGATGCCAACGCCGAGCGAAGCTCCTTCAAGGAGAACGTGTAGAGACTCGACGGGAAGGCCGAAAGGCAAGACAGAGTCCAGACCACGAACCGGAAACGGGCGGCGAAAGCCGAGGTGGTACGCATAATCCTTTGGTCGCTGGTTCGAGCCCAGCACGGCCTACCAAATCGATGGCGCAAGACATGAGCCTGCCGGTGCTTGAAGCACCGCGGGCCATGTGCTTACGGGAGCACAGCTGAGCGTTTGTAGGGTCAATGAAAGTCTTCTTCGCGCTGGTGGCGTGCGCCGATCACGAGCACCAACTCGGGCGAGCGGATGTCGAAGCGAAGGATGTAGCCGGTGGTGCCGAACGGGATGATGAGTTCGCGCAGCGTCGACCGGGCACCGACCTTGCGGTAGCTGTAGGGCGTGGTCGACAGGTGGCTCAGCGCGGCTTGGCGGATGACCTTGAGCGCCTCGTCAGCGACTCCCAGTTGTTCGAGCGTTTCGGCGCGATCAAGCAGAAAGTCATAGAGCCGCACCAGGTCGTCTTCAGCGCTTTGCGTGAATTCGACCGCGTAGCTCATCCGCCGAGTTGCTTGCGGCGCCTCGCGAGCTTGGATTCGAGCTTGGCGATGACCTCGGCAGCGGGGATGGACACTCCCGTGCGCTCGTACTCGGCCAGGGATGCGTCGCAACGCGATGCGAAGTCGGTCTGAACGCGCCGGTACTCAACGGCGTTGCGCACGGCGGCTTCGACGAAGTCGGTCAGCGTTTCGCCAGGGCGCAACACCGCGTCAAGGCTGGCGCGCAGCTCGGTCTCGACACGCACCTGCGGGATCACGGCGTCTTTCATGACCACATCGTAGTGCAAGCGCACTACGCACTCAACTCGGCAGCTTTGCGGCGCTTGGCAGCAGCACCAAGTGCGCCAAGGCCAGAGAGCATCAGCCAAGCGGCAGCGGGAACGGGTACCGCTGCTGGGCTAGGGTATGCGGCCACGGCAAGAGACCCGTAGTCGTGGGTGATGTTGCGGTAACCCAAGGTTTGAATCTGATTGCCAGCAGCAAGCGCGCTGCTGCTGATGGCCACCAGCGCATCCGAGCCCGATCGGTTGCTCAGGAAATACTGGCCGCTGATGCCCAGATCAAACAGGGTCTGAGCCGACCCGCCTGCGGCCGCAGCAAGGAGGTTCCACTGGGTCTCGGAAGCCAGGCTCCAGGAGCCCGCTGGCAACGAGCCGACCGTCAGTGCAGCGGCCCAGGTGACGTCGTCAGCCCACAGGCGCGTGATGGGCGGACGATCGGAAAACCACAGCAGGTTGTTGACGTTGTCGAGCACGACATAGCCACCTTGAGAGACCAACGCGGCGTTGGCGCCGCAGGCCAGGGGCAGAAGCGCTGCCAGCGCAGCGGCTCGAAGCAGGGTGATTTTCATGTGCGTTGGATCTTGGCCTGTCAACAGATGCGGGTCTCAGGCAGCACCGAGAGGTTTTGACGCTGACCATAAAAATGTTTTGTGCAAATGGCGTGAAAAACGCCAGTCAACCACCCGCCTGATCGGCCGGGGAATCAATGGGCGGCCGAATCTGTCTGCGCCCAGCGGCCAAGAAAAAACCGGCCAGATGGCCGGTTTTTCATGGGAGCTGTGAAGCTCAGGCTTGCTTGCGACGGCGGGCCATGAAGCCCACCAGGCCCAGGCCGGCCAGCATCAGAGCGTAGGTCTCTGGCTCGGGGATGGGGGCGGTGACCATCTCGATGGTGTACATCTGATCCCTCGTCTGGCCGTTGGCATCGAAGCTGATGTCATCCATCTGGATGGTGAACATGCCGCTGTTGCCGGGCCCGAAATACACATCCAGGGGGTCCCAGTTGATCGTGAAGTCGACCTCACCGTTAAGTTCCAAAAACGCCGTTCTCCCAAAAGCTCGGAGGGAGCGGGGATTGATCAAGCCAAACGTTGCGTCGCCCTCGCCGTCAACACCGACCGACGGATTGCTGGTGGGGTTTGTGAACGAGAAGGTGGCGGTCACGCCGAGGTTGTTCTGCTCGAGGAAGCCGATACGGGCAAAGCCCTCGACCAACTCGGAGTCATTCAATGTCACGGTACCGAACTTGAAGGGGGCGCTGGAACCGCTGGCAAGAACAAATGACTGAGCGCTCCAGGTATGTGCCGTGAAGTCAACACCCAGTTCGGTCAGGCTTGGGTCTCCCCCAATGCTGTAGCCGGAGCCCGGTGTGAAGTAAGCGGGGGCCAAGTCGAACTGAATGGCCGACGCACTGCTGGCAGCTGCGACCAAGGTCACGGCTGTCAGGATTTTCTTGAGATGTTTCATGGGAACTTCCTCTGATTGGGGTGTGAAAAATGGCACGGTCTAGGAATCTCGTCCCTGAGCGTGGAAGGAAAGTCTAGGTACTTCTTCACACTTTGTGACCCCCCCATTCAGGGGGTTTTGCAGCCGCAACGCAAGAAAAATTCAGGCTCGTCGAGCGGCGTGTGACCCCCCGCCTGTGGCATGGCCTGTGGTGGAATCACCCCGCTTCCACGTCGGCGACGGCTTTGATTCCCAAGGATCTTCATGCCCTTTGCACTCACGAACGATCCGAAACTGCGCTGTCTGGTCGTTGCGGCGGCGATGGTCATGTTCGCCATCAATCTCGATTTCTTCGCGGTTCAGGCGGCGCTGCCGGCGACCGCGCTTGAATTTGGCATCGGCACGACGCAGCTGCAATGGGTGATCAGCGGCTACATGCTCGCGCTGGCGTCGGGCCTGGTCGTGGGTGGGCGGCTGGCTGACTTGCTGGGCCGGCGAACCTGGTTGTTCATCGGTGCGGCCGTGTTCGGCCTGGCCTCGCTGGTCGGTGGCGCGGCCATGAGCGCCGAGGTGCTGGTCGCCTCCAGGGTGGTTCAGGGCGCGGGCGCGGCGATCTTGATGCCGGTGTCGATCGCGGTCGTCACCAATGGCTTTGCCGCATCGCAAACGCAGCGGGCCGTGGGCCTGGTGTTTGGCATCGCGGCTGTCGGGCAGGCGCTCGGGCCGTTCATCGGTGGCGCGATCACCGACTGGCTGGGCTGGCGCTGGGTGATGTGGATCAACGTGCCCTTGATCATGCTGGTGGTGCTGCTGGCGCACCGATCGGTGCAGCAAAGCCGCGACGAAACCGCGCCGCGCGTGATCGACTGGGCCGGGCTGGTGCTGATCGTCGGCTCGGTCGCGACCTTCACCTATGGCATCGACAAGGCCGCGAGCTGGGGTTGGGCATCGCCGCAAACGCTTGGCGTGATCGCTTGCGGGCTGATCGGCTTTGGGCTGCTTGTGGTGGTCGAGCGGCGCGTGCGCTTTCCGCTGCTTGATCTGGATCTGTTTGGCATTCGCAGCTTCTCGGTGATGATCATCGCGGGGGTCATCGGCAATGTGGCCATGACGGTGACCATCTTTGTGGCCATGGTCTTTTTGCAGGACGTCGAGCACTTTTCGCCGATGCAAGCCGGGCTGGCGTTTGTTGTGTTTTCGGGCGGCGTGACGCTGGCCGCGCAGATTTCGGGTCGGCTCGAGCGGTTTGCCCCCTGGGCGGTGATGGACGTGGCGCTGCTGGTGGGCGGGCTGGGCGTGATCGGCATGGGGCTGGGCCTTGGCAGCATGCCGGTCTTTTTGCTGTGCTCGCTGGCCGCGGGCGCCGGAACCGGCCTGTGCTGGTCGTTTGCCAGCGTGGTGACGCAAGCGGTGGTGCCGGCTCAAAAGGCAGGCGGCGCGTCTGGTGTCGTGCTGACCGCGCTGATCGGCTGCGGCGGGGTGGGCGTGGCCGCGGCGTCTTCGTTCATCGAGCTGCGTTCGGCGGGGCAGTCTGCCGACGCCCTGGTGTCGTCGATCGGCCAGGTGTTGATTGCCACCGGGGTGTTGTCGGTGCTGTTCGTGCCCATCGTCACCTGGCTGGGACGCATGAAGGCCAAGGTGCTGGCTGCCGAATAAAGTGCTCAAACCTCTTCGATTTGGGGCCTTTTCAGGCTAGGCTCCGGTACAAATTCACGAGGAGTCGAAATTGGCCAGACCCAAGTCACGCGCGGACGAAATCAGCGCCGCGGCTGAACCCTATCTGGGCACCAAGGAAGCCGCCGCCTTGCTGGGTGTGTCGGTCAGCACCATCCAGAAAATGGTCGAAGCCGGAACCCTGCGCGCCTGGAAGACCCAGGGCGGGCACCGGCGTGTGGCCGAGCACGATGTGCTCGAGATGAAAAGCACCGGGCTGGCCAGCCCGTCGCGCGCCTCGCATCGCGGGCCGCTGGCCGTGCTCATCGTCGAGGACAACCCGTTGCAACTCAAGGCGTACAGCAAGGCTGCGGCGGATTGGGGCCCCCGGGTGACCGTCAGTTACGCCGGCGACGGTGCGGCCGCGCTGCTGGCCATCGCACAGCGCCGCCCCGAGCTCGTCATCACCGACCTGGCCATGGAGCCCTTCGACGGCTTTCACCTGATCCGCACGCTGCGCGGCTCGACTGAGCTGCAAGACACCCGCATCCTGGTGGTCACAGGGCTGTCGGATGATGAAATCGCCGCGCGAGGCGGGCTCGACGACGTCACGCTGTGCTACCGCAAGCCGCTGTCATTTCAGCGACTGCACGGCTACATCGACGCGCTGGTGCAAAGGCGAACCGCGGTCACAAACCAGCAATAATGCTCAATATGATGCAGTTATTTAAATTGACCGCATAGATCGACTTGAGCAATTAATCGACAATGTGTGCATGGGCCGCACACAAATCTGCATCGTTGACGACAACGCCGTCTGGCTGGCCAGGCTGGGCCGGCTGATCGAAGACGCCGATCTTGGCGACGTGGTGGCTTATCGCCACCCGCTCGATGCGCTGACCAGCCTGCGAGACAGGCATCCCGATGTGCTGCTGGTCGACTTCTCGATGCCGGGCATGAATGGCATCGAGTTGCTCACGGCGCTGCATGCGACTGGGGTGTCGCCACGCACGCCGGTGGCGTTGGTGGCCGCCTCGTTGACCGATCCCATCAAGTTGCAGGCATGGCAGGCCGGCGTGATGGAAGTGCTGCCCAAGTCGATCACCGGCCAGGAGATGGTGCTGCGTTTGCGCAACCTCACTCGCATGGCTGCGGTGCCAATGAGCGACGAGCCGAATGCCGGCACGTCGTCGGTTCGCGATCTGCTGGCCCGGGGTGCGAAGCGCAGCGGTGATGTGCAGCGCTCCACGCTGCAAATCCTCGAGCGGCTGTCGGCCCTGCGCGACGAAAACACCGGCAAGCACACCGAGCGCATGGCGCGCTACGCCCGAGCGATCGCGGCCACTCTGGGCTGGTCCACGCCGCAGTGCCAACGGATGCGTGATGCCGCGCCGCTGCACGATCTGGGCAAGATCGGGATTCCGGATGCCGTGCTCGGCAAGGCCGGTTCGCTCTCGAGCGAAGAGTGGGACGTGATGCGCCGCCACACCACCATCGGCTACGAACTGCTGCGTGATCAGGCGTCGCCGGTCTTGGAGCTGGGCGCCGAGATCGCGTTATCGCACCACGAGCGCTGGGATGGCACGGGCTATCCGCTGGGGCTGCGCGGTGCCGACATCCCGCTGTCGGGGCGCATCGTGGCGCTGGCCGATGTGTTCGATGCGCTCACCACCGTGCGGCCCTACAAGCCGGCCTGGCTGGTGGAGCAGGCCGTCGATCAGATCGTCGCCGACTCGGGCACGCACTTCGACCCCGACGTGGTCAGCGCATTCACGGCCAGCCTGGACCGGCTGCTGTCCATCAAGGCGCACTACGACGGCAACGAGGCGTTCGCGTCACTGCTGCCGCTGCCGAATTGATCTTCTGACCATCCAACCCACGCGAGGCTTTCCCATGTTGCAAACCGCCCCGTCAACTCACCTCATGGTGGCCACGGCCCTGTGCGGCGACGTCTTCCCCGCATTGCCCGTGCTCGATGCGCACACGCGCATCGCCGAGTTCGGCGGCGACAGCAAGGGCTACGACGAGGTCGCCGAGATGGTCTTGCTCGAGGCCGACGCCATGCGACGCTGGCTGAGCGAGGCGCCTGCCGTGGGCCAAGTGGTGCTGGCCGAGGCTTTGCATGAAGTGGCCAACAACTGCGCCATCGTTGGCGGCCAGCGCTGCGCTGTGTTGACGCGCGCCGTCGAGATCCGGCTGCGCAAGCCGCTTCGGTTTGACGTCGCGTCGGCGATTCAAGCCATCGAAACCGAGTTCAGCCTGATGCTGCAGGAACTGTCCTGCCGCCAGGCCACCCGATCCGCAACTGCCCACCGAGCCGTCACACCATGAGTTCGATCTGCATCGTCGATGACAACCGCCCCACGCTGGCCCGCTTGAGGCGCGCATTCGGCGCCGCCGGCTTCGACAACGTGATGACCGAGTCCGATCCGCTGGTCGCCGTGTCGCGCATTCGCGAGCACTGCCCCGACGTGCTCGTCGTCGACTACAACATGCCGCAGCTCAACGGCTTGGCGATGGTCGAAATGCTCAAGCGCGAAGGCATCGTTCCGCACCTGCCGGCGGTGTTGCTGTCGGGCCTGGATTTGTCCGAGCTGCGACTGGCCGCGTTCAAGGCTGGGGCCGTCGATGTGATCGACAAGCGGGTGGCCGAGCAGGAGCTCATTCACCGCGTCAGCAACTTCGCGGCAGCCGGCCACGGCCAGGGCCATGCGAACGTTGTGGCACCACAGCACGATGCGGGTGCCGAAACCCCCGCGGCCGGTGCGAACTTGCTGCGCATGCTTGAGCGCCTGAGCGCGCTGCACGATGAGCCTTCGGGCCAGCATGTGCACCGCGTGGCCGCCTTCGCAGCGGCCATCGGCGCGGCAGCCGGACTCGGCCCGAGCGAGCTCGACTTGCTGCGCGCCGCGGTGCCGCTGCACGACATCGGCAAGATCGGCATTGCCGATGCCGCGCGCCGCAACGGTCGCGCCGGCACCGCACCCTCGCTTGACGACCTGCGCTCGCACACCACGATCGGTCACCACATCCTCAAGGACCAGGGGTCGCCCATGCTGGACGTGGCCGCCCAGATTGCGCTCACCCACCATGAATGCTGGGACGGCTCGGGCTTCCCGCAGGGGCTGCGCGGTGCGGCCATTCCGGTGTTCGGGCGCATCGCGGCCGTGGCCGATGCGTTCGAGTTGATCACCGCCATTCCCAACCGGCCCTTGCATTGGCTGGTGAACCGGGCGAAACGCGTGATTGCCGCCGAGTCCGGCGTGTCGTTCGATCCGGACATCGTGCGCGCGTTCGAGGCCAGCATCGAGGCGATGGTCGACATCAAGCTGCGCATCGACGGTGCCGCGCTGGCACTGGAGCGCTCGGCGCAGCCCTCACTCGCGAGTTAGACCCGTCCCGCGTCGCAGCCGCATCGGCACCACCGTGAGCGGTGCCGCCGCGCGCTCACGGTGAGCGCGCTGTTCACGGGGTCGCACGCGCTTCGGTGTTGCGCAGCCAGCGGTGAGCCTCGATCACATCCTTGATCGATCGCAGCAGCTTGATGCGATCCAGCGGCTTGCTCAGGTGCGCGTCCATGCCGGCCTCCATACACAGCCGCAGGTCTTCAGGTCTGGCCATGGCCGTCACGCCGATGACGGGCACCGCCGCGAGTTTCTCGAGCCGCTCATCGCCTGAGTGAGCCAGCTGCCGAATGGAGCGGGTGGCGGTCATGCCATTCATCACCGGCATCGACACGTCCATCAGGATCGCATCGAACAGCTCGGCACACGCCGCACGCAGGCCTTCGGCGCCGTCAAAGGCCTGCTGGACCTGCGCGCCGGCTTCTGCCAGCCAAAGCGCCAGCAGCTTTTGGTTGATGCGGTTGTCGTCGACCACCAGGATGCGCCGGCCCGCCAGCACGGCCGTCGTTTCGTCGAGCTCTGCGCGCCGCGTGTCGTCGAACAGTTCGCCGTTGTTCGAGCGCTGAAGCACGACCACGACCGTGAACACCGAGCCCTTGCCCAGTCGGCTCGTCACACGGATGCTGCCGCCCATGGCTTCGCACAGCTCGCGGCACAAGGTCAGCCCCAGACCGGTGCCGCCGAAGTCGCGGTTGATCGTCTCATCACCCTGGCGGAAGGGCTCGAAGATGCTGTTCAACGCACCCGCGGCGATGCCCCGTCCGCTGTCGGCCACCGCGATCACCACCTCCAGATTGCCGGCGGTAGCTTTCACCGACTTGCACTCGACGTACAGACGCACCCAGCCTTGGGCGGTGAACTTGATCGCGTTGTAAATAAGGTTGTTCAGCACCTGCTGCAGCCGCTGCGTATCGCCGATCACCATGCACGGCACATCGCGCATGAACAGCTCGAGCCTGAGACCCTTGGCCTGAGCCGCACCCTGAGCGGCACGCACGACCCTGTCCACGAACGCTGTCAGGTCAAACGACTGCAGCGCCAGCGAGAACTTCGCGTCCTTCAGGTAAGACAGATCAAGGATGTCGTCGGTCAGCTCGCGCAGCTGCCGGGTGCTGGTTTCCACATCGGCGATCAGCTCGGACTGCTGTTCGGTCAGACCGCTGCGCGCGATCACATCGACCATGCCCATGATGCCGTTGAGCGGCGTGCGGATCTCGTGGCTGACCGCAGCCACGAAGCGCAACTTCATGTCGGACTCCTGCCGCGAGCGCTGCATCTCCGCGCTCAGTTGCTCCTTGGCCAGCGACAGGCCCAGCATGGCCGCGCGCAGCTGATCGTTGGCGCGCACGTAGTCGCTCACGTCATCGTAGGTGTGCACGGTGTGGCCCGAACTCAGCTGCCGTGTGTTGATTTCAATGTGCCGCCCGGCGCCGGTTTTCACCACACGGCGCACTGCGCCGTGGGTCGTGGAATCGGCATCCGATGGCGTGGCACGCCGATCGGCTTGCGCATCGCCACGCCGGGCCAGGAAATCGACCACCTGCGCAAACGGCTGCTGCGAACACAGCACCCCATCGGGCAAATCGAGGATGCTGCGGGCTTGCGAATTGAACATGACCACGCGGCCATCGGCGTCGACACTCACCAGCCCTTGAGACATCGAGCTGACCGCATCGTTGAGCTGGGCTTCGATCAGCGCCACGTGTTGAGCGGTCGCTTCGGCGAGCGCCTTTGCGTTTCTTTCGGCGGCAGCGCTGGCAAAGGCCAGCTCTCGCTCTAGGCGCTTGCGCTGCGTGATGTCGGTTGAAACGCCGCTCAAGCCCACGATCTCGCCGGCCTCGTTGCGCACGGGGCTCTTCACCGTCCAGTAGATCAGCTCCTCGCCGGTCGTCGCGTGGATGTTGCGCTCTTCCTTTTGCAGCGTGCAGCCCTCGCTCAGTACGCGGCGGTCGTTGGCGATCAGCTCATCGGACTGATCCAGATCGAAGAAGTGGCTGTCGTCGCGGCCGATGATCTGCTCAAGGGGCAAACCAAACAGCTGGCGCACCTGCTCGTTGACATACAGATACCTGCCCGACACGTCCTTGGTGAAGATGTAGGCGCCGACCTGATCGAGCACGTTTCGCATGACCAGCAGCAACTCGTGCAGGCGCTGTGGATCGGACTCGGCTAGGGCCGGCAGCGAATGGGGTGCGGTTTCTTTGTTCATGGCGGTACGTGTCAAGACATCGGGATGGTGGCCTTTGACCGCCCGGGGCCCGGGCCGTCGTTTTTGAGCCAGGCCTGCGTTGCCATCAGCTCGACCAGCGTGCGCAGCAGCTTGCTGCGAGACAGGGGCTTGCTCAGGTGGGCGTCCATGCCGGCTTCCAGGCAACGCTTGCGCTCTTCAGGCCCGGCCATGGCGGTCACCCCGACGAGCGGAACCATCGCGCGCAGCCGTTGCTGTTCATGGCTCGAGCTCGCCAGCAGGCGTATGGCGCGGATAGCCTCCAGGCCGTTCATGACCGGCATCGACACATCCATCAAGATGGCATCGAAACGCTCGGTTGAGGCCGCGCGCAAGCCCTCGGCACCGGCTTCACCCAGCCAGATCGACAGCAGCTTGCGCTTGATGCGGTTGTCATCGACCACCAGAATGCGTGTGCCGTCGAGTCTCACGGCGTTCGCATCGGCGGCTTGTGATGGCCCATCTGACGCCAATGCGTCCCCCGCAGCGCTCTTGAGCATGACCACCACGGTGAACACCGAGCCATGTCCGAGGCGGCTGTCATGGCTTCGAGCCCCTGTCCACTCCGACGCCCCTGAGCCAGGCATGAGTCTCGATGACGTCGGCCAGGGTGCGCAGCAACTTGACGCGCTCCAGTGGCTTGCCCAGGTGCGCGTCCATGCCGGCTTCCAGGCACAACTGCAGGTCTTCATGCCTGGCCATGGCCGTCACGCCAACGATGGGAACTGTGGCGCGCCTGTCGAGCTGTGCATCGCCGGATTGCTCCAGCAGGCGAATGCCACGGGTGGCGTCCAGGCCATTCATCACCGGCATCGACACGTCCATCAGGATGCCGTCGAAGGTCTCGGTCGTCGCGGCATGCAGACCCTGCGCACCGTCAACAGCCATCTTGACGCTGGCGCCCGCCTCGACCAGCCAGATGGAGAGCAATTTCTGGTTGATGCTGTTGTCGTCGACCACCAGGATGCGTTTGCCAGCCAGGCTCCAGGGCTGATCGTCGAGCGTGGCGGGCTGGGTGCCAGCGAAGACCTCCTCTTGAGCCGAGCGCTCCAGGCTGACCATGACGGTGAACACCGAACCCTGCCCCAGCCGGCTGGTCACCCGGATGCTGCCGCCCATGGCTTCGCACAGCTCGCGGCACAAAGACAGGCCCAGACCGGTGCCCCCGAAGTCCCGGTTGGTGGACGCGTCACCCTGGTGGAAGGGCTCGAAGATGCTGTTCAAGGCGGCCGGGGCGATGCCACGGCCGCTGTCCGCGATGGAAATGATCACCCCCACCTGGCCGGCGGAATGTGAGTGCTGCCAATCCGCATGGACACGCACCGCACCTCTGGCGGTGAACTTGATCGCGTTGTAGATGAGGTTGTTCAGGATCTGTTGCAAACGCTGCGCATCGCCGATCACGTTGCAAGGCACCTCAAGCATCAGCAGCTCAAGCGCAATGCCCGAGGCCTGCGCCGCACCCTGAGCGGCGCGCACGATCTTGGTCACCAGCGCGCTCAGATCAAACGGCGCCAGCGCCAGCGAGAACTTCGCCTCCCTCAGCGTGGACAGGTCAAGGACATCATCGGTCAACTGGCGCAGCTGGTTGGTGCTGGTCCTCAAGTCGGCGATCAACTCGGTCTGGCGTTCGCTCAGGCCGCTGCGCTCGATGACATCGACCATGCCCATGATGCCGTTGAGGGGGGTGCGTATCTCATGGCTGACCGACGTCACGAACCTCAGTTTCATGTCCGACTCGGTGCGGGCGCGCTGCATCTCGGCGGCCAGCCGTTCCTGGGCCAGCGTCATGCCCCGCATGGCCGCGCGCAGTTTTTCATTGCTGTGCACATAGCCGGTGACGTCGGTGTAGGTGTGCACCGTGTAGCCCGATTGCATGCGCCGGGAGTTCATCTCGACATGTCGACCGTCGCGCGTGCTCACGGTGCGGCTGATCAATGCATCGGGCCGATCGCTCTCGAACTCGATGGTGGATGACGCTGCGCTGCTGTCGAGCTCGCCAAAGTCGCCAAGCGCGTCTTCGAACAATTGCTGCTCGGCCAGCGTGTCTTGCGGCAGATCGAGGATGCGCTGGGTCTGCGGGTTGCACAGCACGACACGGCCCTGGGCATCGACCATCACCAAGCCTTGCGACATGGAGCCCACGGCATCTTCAAGCTGGGTCTTGATCGTCACGAGCTGTGCCTCGGCGGCCTGCATGGCTGCCAGCGCGTCTTCGGCCCGGCGGCGCTCGAACAGGGCTTGCTCCAGGCTGGCACCCAGAGATACGGTCAGGGTCTCCAGCCCCTGCGCCACCCTGAGCGCTTCACCCTTGAACTTGGCGTTGGATCGGCACAAAAGCTGCAAAAACGTGACGGCCAGAATTCCGGCCGTCATGGATCGGAACAAATGCGGGTAGTTGATCTCGCCCGCCGAGGCGAACCACACCAAGGGCGGTGTCAATGCAAGGGTCAGCAAAGACAGCACCAGAGCCGCCCGAGGAACGGCCACCGCATGCAGCGCGATGATGACCGCGCTCATGAAGATGGTGGGCAGCACGCCATTGACGCTGACGGCAAAGCCATAGATCGATGCGATGACCGCTGCCAGCACCGTCGTGGCGATCATGTTGGGCCCGCGATAGACCCAGGCATGCAGGCCGATCAGCAGCAACACGCCGCCGGTTATCAGCATCGTTTCCGGATGCTTTGTTCCCCCAAGGAACACGCTGCCGAACACAGTGAGGATCAACCAGCCCAAAAGGCACAGCACGGCGACCGGGATCGTCACCGCGACGCGGATTCGCGCGCTTTGCAGATCCGAATCGACGAGAAAACTGCGCATGCTTTTCAGCAGCGACTTCGCCTTGTCGGCGGCCAATGCGGGGTCGAGAACTTCGGTATCAGACGCGGGGTTGGCCCCGCCCTTGGTGGCCTGCGGGTTCATGGGGCAGCCAAGCCCGGCTGCGACCTCAGGGCCTGCGCCACCGCTTCGAGTTCGCGCAGCAAGGATGCCGCCGCTGCGCTCAGGTCAACCGTCTCGCCGGCACGCAAGGCGCGCTCGATGTCTCGCGCCAGCCGCATGCCTCGGGTCGCGCCCATCACGCCCAGCGTGGTGCCCAGTTCGTGGCTCACGCGGGTGAAAGGCTCACGTCCGCGTTCCAGCGCGCGGGCGATGGCCTCGCGGATGGTCGGAACCTCGTCAAGGAACACGCCAACGAGGTCGGCATAGCCCGCCTCGTCGATCTGCAGGTCTTCGATGACTTGCCGCACGTCGATCACCAGGACGGCGGACTCGGCGGCGGTGGCGTTGGGTTCATTCATGGCGCGCCAAGCGGGCAGGGGTTGCTCGGGTGGTCGATCATGCGTCCTGGGTCACGCCAGACATGGCTTGCGCCATGCGTTCGAACAGCACATCGCGCTTGATCGGCTTGGTGACGTAGCCGCTCATGCCGGCTGCGATGCAGGCTTCGCGATCGCCCGACATCGCGTGGGCCGACACGCCGAGTACGGGCACTCTGGCAAAACGCAGCGAGCCGGGCCCGTTTGCTGTGGCCAGCGAGCGTATGGCCCGGGTGGCATCCAGCCCGTTCATCACCGGCATCGAGATGTCCATCAGGATGATGTCAAAGGGCTGCGCGATGACGGCGGCCACGGCAGCCTCGCCGTCGAACGCTTGGGTGACTGAAGCACCGACCGACTTCAGCCAGCCTTGAAGCAGCGTCTGGTTGACCCGGTTGTCGTCAACACAGAGCACGCGGGCGTCTTGCAGCATGGTCAGTTGCGCGTGCTCTGAGGGCTGCGTGTCGACAAACGGCGACATGCCGTGGGCCACTTCGCAGCCCACCATGAAGGTGAAGATGGTGCCGCCGCCCGGTCGCGCCGCCGCGTGAATGTGGCCGCCCATGCCATGACACAGCTCGCGGCACAGCGACAAGCCCAGGCCGCTGCCGCCGAAGTTGCGGCTGGTCGATTCATCGGCTTGCGCGAAGGGCTCAAAAACATGGGCCATCCTGTCTGGCGGGATGCCTTTGCCAGAGTCTTCCACCGTGACCCACAGCTCGCACAAATCATCGTCCGGGTTGGGCTGTGTGGTGCGTATTTCGACGGAAATGAAACCCTCTTCGGTGAACTTCAGCGCGTTGTTGATGAGGTTGTTGAGCACCTGGCTGATGCGAAACACATCGCCCAGCAGCATGCGCTGCGGCGTGTCCCACTGAACGTTGAGCGTCAGGCCATTGACCTGCGCTGTCGCGAGGAAGACTGAAACAGCGCGGCCAAGCTGCTCTCGCACGTCGAAAGGCACCCGCTCGAACTGCAGCTTGCCGGCTTCGATCTTGGACAGGTCGAGCACGTCGTCGAGCAAGCTGCGCAACTGCCGCCCCGACATGCGCGCGGTCTCTAACAACTCGTGCTGTTCGTCGTCGAGCTCGGAGCGCGACAGCAGATCGAGCATGCCGAAAAGCCCGTTGAGCGGCGTGCGAATCTCGTGGCTGACGGTGGCCAGAAAGCGGCTCTTGGCCCGGTTGGCCTGCTCGACCTTGCCCATCGAATCCGCAACCGTCTTTTGAGCCGCGAGCTCGGCGCTCAGGTCGAGTCCCTGAATCACCAGCCAATGCGCTTCACCGACGACGGCCGTGTGGCAGTTCAGCCGCATCGGGATGCGTGCGTCCTGCAGCGAATCCACTTCGGCCTGGATGACCCGACGGCTGAGTTGCTGTGGGATGGCGGCCGAAACCGCACCCTTGTCGGCTGCCAGATCGGGCGCCACGAGCTCCATCAGCGGCTGGGGCAAGGGCTCACCCACCAGCGACTGCCCGGCAGGCGACCACAACTGGTTGGCGCGCCGGTTGCTGACCAGCACGCCGCCTTCCATGTCACAGGCGATCACGGCCTCGGCGGCCTCGTCCAGGACCCCTTGCATCACCGTGATCAAGCGCCTCTTCTGGGCCAATCTGTCCTGCGCTATGGCCACCAGATGCCGCGATGCACGTTGGGCGAGGATCAATTCGGTGCTGGCCCACCACGGCAATTCGCGCGCAAAGCCTGCGGCCGGGTCTTCGCTCAGCTCGCGCAGTCGGGCGACGTTGAGCCGCCAGATGGCGAAGAAGATGGCCAGGAAAAGCAGCACGGGCAAGCCTATCAAGGCCTCATTTGAAAGGTGGCGGCTTTGACGCCCGCTCGCCATGAAATCTGCGATCCCGGCTTCGACCGAGACCGCTTCCGGCGTCGTGCTGATGGGCACCCACTTGGCCACTCGTTGCGACTGCAAGTCGACCTTGTGCCCAGATCTCTTCAGGTCTTCGGCCGAAGGCGCCAGCGACTGAGCGCTTGAGGCCTCGCCAAGGCTGAAGATCTGCACGCCATCGGCCTTGCGAAAAACCCGCACGGCCTTGATGGCCGGCGGCGGCTTGAAGTGCTTCAGGCGCTCGATGAAGTCAGCCTGGTCGGTCGATTCGGCGCGCAAGGCGATGACCGCATGCTCACAGTCGTCGGCTGCGATCAAGGCTCGCGATGCGGCCGTGTCCATGTCGATCGACTTCAGGTGCGAGTAGCTGACCGCAAAAAAGATGCTGCAGCAGATCGTCATCAGCAGCAGGCACGTCTGCAGCAGCGTCAGGCCCAAAAACCGGCGTTCCTTCGCGTCAAATCGCCAGTCGACAGGCTGTGGATCGGGCTCGTTGGTAGCGATCAGGTCAACCATGGAATCGCTCAATGCGCAGCCGCGGGAAGGGCTGCAAAGACTTCGTCGCCATCGAAGTGGCGCTTGATGCGCAGCAGGCTGTCGAACGCTGAGTCGAACGCTTCGACCACGGCCGGATCGAAGCGCGAACCGCTCTCGCCTTTGATGACCCGGCGGGCGCGCTCGGCCAGCCACCCGGGCTCGTAGGGACGCACGGTCGTGAGCGCGTCGAACGCATCAGCCACCGCCACGATGCGCCCGGACAGCGCGATGTGCTCGCCCGACAGGCCCAGCGGGTAGCCACTGCCGTCCCAGCACTCGTGGTGGGTCAGCGCGATCTCGGCGGCCAGTTGCATCGCCGGCGAAGGCGATTCACGCAACAGCTCGTAGCCGGTGGTGGTGTGCTGCTGCATGGCCGCACGGGTCGCCGCGTCGAGCTGCTCGCCCTGGCCCTTGCGCAGCACCTCGTCGCGACAGCCGATGTTGCCGATGTCGTGCAGCGGCGCGGCTTCCATGAGCTGGTCTTGCTGCGCGATGCTCAGCCCGTAGGCGTGCGCGATGGCCGCGGCATAAAACGCCATGCGCGTGGTGTGCTTGCCGGTATGGTCGTCGCGAAAGGCGGCCACCTTTTCGAGCATGCGCAGCATGGGCCGGTCATCGCGCGGCGCGCCGTTCTTGGGGCTGGACGCTTGGCTGCTGCGCGGCACGACCAGCGGCGAGAAATCGGCCTGAAAACGCCCATGAAGCGGCACGGTCGACAAGCGCGCGAGGTTGCGAACCTTGAGCGTGAATTCCTGCGGATTGACCGGTTTGGCCAGCACCTCGATGGCGCCGGCGCGGTAGGCGCAAAGGCGCATCGATTCGAGATCTTCGGCCCCGGAGACCATGGCCACCGGCGTGTGCAGCGTGGTTCCGGCTTGCTGCAACTGCCCCAGCAGTTCGATGCCGTCGAGCCCTGGCATGAGGTAGTCGACCAGCAGCACGCTGGGCGGCTCGAGCTTGAAGGCTGCCAATGAGGCGCGCGGATCGGTGTGGGTTCGCACATCGGCGAATCCGGCTCGCTCCAGCAGGATGCGCATGTGCAGCAAGACGGTGGGGTTGTCGTCAACGATTCCGATGTAGGGCACGGATTGCTTCCAGAAACGTCTGACGGTACTCAGACAAGACCGAGTGTGCGCCACCGCTCATTGCCCGGCAAGAACCGACGGGCGTGCAGCATTCGATTGCGTGATGAAGTGTACGAAACGAATTTAAATCAATTGAAGTAAACGAAACAATTAAACCGTTATTTACTCGATTCAGGCGTGAATGGTGGGCTTGATCGGTGTCGAAGCTCGTCGGCTCCTGACCCAGCGCCACAGCCGCCAGCCCAGCAGCGCGCCGATGACAACGGCGTACACGCTCCACTCGGCGAAGTCTTGCTTGGCCGCGCGCATCCAGAAAAAATGCAGCAGCGCGAGCAGCGCAGCGGCGTAGACGGCGCGGTGCAGTCGCTGCCAGCGCGCAGCGCCCAGCGCCTTGATCGCGCGGTTGAACGAGGTGGCCGCCAGCGGCAGCATCACCAGCAGCGTCGCGGTGCCCACCAGGATGAACGGGCGCTTGGCAATGTCTTGCACGATGGCCTCGACATCGAAACCCTGGTCGAGCCAGCCGTAGCCGAGAAAGTGCAGCACGCCGTAGAAGAAGGTGAACAGCCCCAGCATGCGGCGAAAGCGCGCCAGGCTCGTCGCGTTGAACGCTTGCCGCAGCGGCGTGATGGCCAAGGTGATGCACAGCAAGCGCAGCGTCCAGTCACCGGTGGCGCGGATCAGCGCTTCGGCCGGATTGGCGCCCAGCGTGTCGGTCCATGCGCCGTAGAACAACCACCCCGCAGGCAGCAGGCACAGCACGAACAGCAGCGGCTTAGCACCCGGATGCCGCAGCATGTTCGGGCCGATCAGAAGAATTTTTTCAGGTCCATGCCGGCGTAGAGCTGGCCGACTTGCGGCTCGTAGCCGTTGAACATCAGGGTGGGCCGCTTCTTCTTGAACAGCCCGTCTTCGCCAATGCGCCGCTCGGTGGCCTGGCTCCAGCGCGGGTGGTCGACCGTGGGATTGACGTTGGAATAAAAGCCGTATTCGCTGCTGGCCGCCTTGTTCCAGCTGGTGCGCGGCTCGGCTGCGACGAAGCGGATGGCGACGATGGACTTGGGGCTTTTGAAGCCGTACTTCCAGGGCACCACCAGGCGCACCGGCGCGCCGTTCTGGTTGGGCAGCACCTCGCCATACAAACCGAAGGTGAGCAAGGCCAGCGGGTTCATCGCCTCATCGAGGCGCAGGCCTTCGACGTAGGGCCATTCGAGCACGCGCGAGCCCACGCCGGGCATGGTCTTGCGGTCGGCCAGGGTCACGAACTCGACGTACTTCGCGTTGCCGGTGGGCTCGACACGCTTGATCAGTTCCGACAGCGGGTAGCCCACCCACGGGATCACCATCGACCAGCCTTCGACGCAGCGCAGGCGGTAAATGCGCTCTTCCATCGCGCTGAGCTTGAGCAGCGTGTCGATGTCGAACGTGGCGGGCTTTTTGACCTCACCCTCGACGCGCACCGTCCAGGGCCGGGTTTTCAGCGTGCCGGCGTTTTCTGCCGGGTCGGCCTTGTCGGTGCCGAATTCGTAGAAGTTGTTGTACGTGGTCACGTCGTTGTAGGCCGTGAGCTTTTCCATGGTCACCGCGCCGGCGGTGGCGCTGCGCGCGCCGCTCAGGGCCGCGAGCTTGCCAGGCTGGGCGACCTGGCCCAGGGCATCGCGTGAAGCCCACGCCGACAGCCCCAGCCCAGCGGCTCCTGCAGCCATCGCCTTGATCAGGCTTCTGCGTTGTTCGTACACCGCGCGAGGCGTGATGTCGCTGGCCGTGTCGTGGCTCAGGCCGTGGTCTTTGTGGAAGTGCATGGGGCCCTTTGCGAGTGCTCAGATCACATCGTCTGAGCCGTGTGGTGCGAACAAGTTCAAGGCGTTGCGCGATGCGCGATCGCGAAAGGTCTTGCGTGCAAACAACTTGGCCTGGGCTTCGGCGGGCAGGTCGGTGGCGTTGATGACGTTCTTGCTGAGCAGCGCGTCGATCACGTCTTCGATCACCCGCACGAAGTCCGCATCGAGGCTTGAGAAGTCTCCCCCGTCGGGTGCCACCCGCCCCACGAAGGCCTGAACCTCGGCATGGTCGTCATCGAGGAACTCCTGAGCGTCGTGTTGAGCATGCCGATGCAGGCTTTCGATGTTGGCGTCAGCGTTGCGATGGATGTAAGGCATGGTGATGGCCGAGGTGATCTGCTTGCACTTTAAGCCCGCTCGAATGAAATGAAAAAAGCCGGTCACAGACCGGCTTTTGATCAATGGCGAGGGTTCAGCGCAGGCCGGCCGTGTAGTCCGCCACAGCCTTGATCTCGCGGTCGTTGAGCTTGGCAGCCACGCCGGTCATCACCACGTTGTTGTTGCGAACACCGCCACGAAACGCCACGAGCTGGGCTTCGGTGTATTCGGCATGCTGACCACCCAATCGGGGGTATTGCGCGGGAATGCCAGCGCCGTTGGGGCTGTGGCAACCGGCGCATGCCGGCACGCTGCGATCGGCAATTCCACCGCGGTAGATTTTTTCGCCAAGCGCCACGGTGTCTGCGTTCTTGGCAAACCCCGGCTTGGCTTGCAGCGTGCTGTAGTAGGCCGCGATGTTCTTCATGTCGCTGTCGCTGAGCGCAGCAGCCATGCCGTTCATGATGGCGTTGACACGCTTGCCAGACTTGTACTCGGTCAACTGCTTGACCAGGTATTCAGGATGCTGGCCTTGCAAGATGGGTTGTGCAGGGCTGCCGCGCGAACCGTCTTGGGTGTGGCAACCCGCGCACATCGCGGCGCTGGCCTGGCCCTTGGCGAGGTCGGGCTTTTCGGTGGCCGGGGCCTCAGCGGCCGAAGCACTCAAGGCAACAAGTGCGAGGAAGCAGCAAGACAGCAAAGCAGACGCGAACTTCATGGGCGGATGGAAGGCAGGTTTCGGATGCGGCCGATTCTACAATCGCAGTTTTTGATGGCCACCATGACCGAGACATCTCCCCACAGTCCGTCGGTCGCGAACCTTGCCACGCAAGACAAAGTGGCTCTGGCCTGGACGCACACGGCGCGTTTTCTGACCACCGCCAGCAAGCTGCCCGAGCTGCCCCAGACCGAACTGCCCGAGATCGCTTTCGTGGGCCGCTCCAACGCCGGCAAGTCGACAGCGATCAACACCTTGACGCAGCAAAAGCGCCTGGCGTTTGCGTCCAAGATGCCGGGGCGCACGCAGCATATCAACCTGTTCGAGCTCGGCCCCAAGACCGACGCCGATGCCTTGTTCGCCGACTTGCCAGGCTATGGCTATGCCGCGGTGGCGCGTGGCGCCAAGTTGCGCTGGCAGCAGGTGATGGCCGACTACCTGGACGTGCGCCGCAGCCTCACCGGGCTGGTGCTGATGATCGACTGCCGGCTGGGGTTCACCGATCTGGATCGGCAATTGCTCAGCTTCGTGGCGCCGCGTGTGGGCAATGGCTCGGTCAGGCTGCTGGTGCTGTTGACCAAGTCTGACAAGCTCAACCGCAGCGAGGCGGCCATCGCGCTGACCAAGGCGCAGCAGGCGCTGGGCGAACTCACCACCGAAGAGGCTGATGTGAACGTCGCGCTTTTTTCGGCTTTGAAGAAAAGCGGCGTGGGCGATGCGGCGATGCTGCTGCACGGCTGGGTGCATCCCGCTTAGGCAAGTGCCGCAGCGCCCGGCGGCGTCAGGGCCGCCCGAGATAGAGATACAGCGCCGTCTGGCCGCGCGGTGCGTAGGTGATGCCCAGATACAGCGGGCCCAAAGCGGTGTCGGCACCGATGAAAAGACTCGATCCCAAGCGCATGTCGGACAACGTCATGCCGTCTTGCCCGGGCCAGGCGTTGCCCGCTTCGAGCGAGGCGCCCATGAAAAACCCACGCGTCAACAGCGGCGAGGTGTCCAGCCGGTGGTAGGCCATGAGCCGTCCGTACAGCACCTCGCTGCCTGTGAGCTGATCCTGCTGGTAGCCTGACAGCTGATGGAATCCGCCCAGCGTGTAGCTGTACTGGTCGATATTCGTCGGGTCTTTGCCGCCGCTGCTTTGGGCCAGCAGCCGGGTGTTGAGCGTGGTGTTGCCCCAGCTGATGGCCGACGTGCCGTCGAACTCCAATCGGGTGAAGCTCTCGCTGCTGTTGGGTGATGAAATCGTGCGGTGCCCCGTCAATGCCGAGGCCTCGACGCGGTAGCCCCGGGTGGGGAAATTGACGTAATCCAGCTGATCAAGCACGGCCATCAGCCGCACGCCGGTTTCGCGCACGGTCGAGGAATCGGTTGGCCCGACATACTCATCCGAAATCAGCTCGGGGCTGACGTGGATGACCGCCTGAGTCAGCCCCAGGCGGACCTCGCCAAACTTGCCCCAGGGCTGACCGATGTCCAGCCCGTAGCGTCCCAGGCCGCGCGAGAAGCGACCGAGTTGATCGCCGCTGTCGTTGTCATAGAGCGTGAACTGGCGCCACTGGATCTCGGCATACCCGGCCACGAACAAGTCGCTGCCCAGGCCCTTGAGCAGGCCGAGCGGATAGCGCAGCTCGCTGAAAAGCGTCGGCGTCTGGCCGATCTGCACGAAGTTGTGCCATTCGGTGCCGCTCGCATCCAGCCAGCGCCGCGTGTGCGTCACCTTGATGTTGAAGGCGCTGTCACCGCTGAAGTCAGTGAACAGATCGAGCCCGACGCGAAAGTAATGCGGGCCCCACGGTTTTTCTTCCAGATCAAACAGCAGACCCTCGCCTTCGGGCGTGCGCATCAAGCGAAAGTCCGAGCGCGTGTAGTCGCCGCTGGCGGCCAGTTGCTGCGCATCGTGTTCGGCCTTGTCTTCGTCAAAGGGTTCGCCCACGGCAGATTTGAGCTGATCGGCAAAGCGCTCGGGGTTGGTGACTTGGGTGCCCGCGAACTTGATGACGGCCAGCCTGACCGGTTCAGCGGCCGGGGCATGGTGAGCGGCCTGCCACTGCCGATACGACGGCTCGTCCAGAGACAGCCGGGTCAGTTGCTGCAACTGGGGCGCAGACACGGCCTCGCCCAACTGGATCAGCTCGGCGGTCTTGTCGAAATCGCCGGCACTCAGAGCGCCGAGCTCGGGTGTCAGCAGCACATCATTGGGACCGAGCAAGGCGAGGCTGCGCTGCACGTTCTGTTCGGTCAGGATGCTGAGCATCTGCGAGGTGAGGCCGCCCACCGACGACAGCGTCTCGCGCCCTGCCAGCGTCGCGCCGATGTTCACCGCGATGAGCACATCGCCCCCCATGTCCTTCGCTACGTCGACGGGCAGGTTGTCCACCAGCATGCCGTCGCCGAGGATCTGCCCGTCCAACTCGGTTGGCGCAAACACCCCCGGCACGCTCATGCTCGAGCGCAGCGCATGTGCCAGATCACCCGAGCCCAGCACCACCTGTTTTCCCGACTCCATGTTGGTGGCGACGGCACGAAACGGGATCGGCAGTTTTGAAAAGTCTGTGAGGTTGCGAACCGGCATCGTGTAGCGACGCAACAGTGCCTCGAAGCCCCGCCCGTAAAGCGCGCTCATGGGCGCACGCAACTCGCCGTTGTTCATGCCGAACTCGAGCGCTGGAGACAGCTTGAAGTCGTCTTCCTTGAGCCGCTGGCTAAGCAGCGAGCGGTCGACGCGGTTGGTGAAGACCTCGCTCCAGTTCACCTTGAGCAGTTCGGCTTCGATCTGCGCCGCGCTCATGCCGCTGGCATACAGGCCACCGACGATGGCACCCATCGAGGTGCCTGAGATCACGTCGATGGGGATGCGCTCGCGCTCGAGGATCTTGAGCACACCGACGTGAGCGATGCCGCGTGCGCCGCCACCCGAGAGCACCAGACCGATGCGCGGTCGCGCTTGCGGCGCTGGAGCCGGCGCTGAAGCCGCGGCCTTTGCCGCTGTCGCCTTTGCCGATGCGGTGACGACCGGCACCTGCACATCCGCGGCCATGGCGGGCAGCATGACGCCCGCCCATGCGAGTGCGCTCAAACCCCTTGCGACCCACCCCATCAAGCCCATCGGCAAATTGTGCTTTCGCAACACGCGCTCGCGGAGTCGACCGCCAGACGGCTCAGCGCCGTGGCTGGCCGAGTTGTTCGGCCACGCGGTCCATCGCGCGCTGCAGCAGCTGCGAATCGGCCAGCGGCTTGATCAGACCTTCGCGGCCCAGACGCTCGAGCGCCACGCCGGTGATCGAATGAGGACAGCCTGCGGTTTCACCCGCGAACAGGAAAAAGCGCGCCGATTCGCTGCGCCACAGCAGTTGCACCTGCTGCCAGCGCCCGCCGATCAACCATAGACAAGGCTGCGCGAGAACGATGTGCTCGGTGAGCGAGTCCGCCATGGTTTGCAGACCTTCGTCGGTCGACAGCAGTTCGGCGGGCACGGTGTCCATTGAAGCCACCTCGATCATCGCCTCGGCCGCCGTCTCTTCGGCCGGCTGCGTGTCGGCCCACACGGGCTTGTCAACGCTCGACGTGTCCGACAGCCCCAGGTCATCGGCTCTCTTCGAAAAGCCAAGCAGCTGGTGGTGCGCATCCATCAGGTCATCGAGCAGGGCCTTTTGGCGGGCTTCAGGCAAGGCGATCAGCGCCATGCCTTCACGCAGGCGCTTGAGCAGCGGCGGCAGCAGGCTGAACAGTTGCTGCCGCTGGCTCGGGTCGACCCGCAAGCTGGCCGGCAGATCGTCAACGACCTTCAGCAAGGCCGCGCTGTGTTCGTTGTCAGCGCCAAAGCGCAGCAAGGATTCGGCGACCACGCGCGGCCATTCGCGCTTCATGAAGTCAACCACCCTGGGTGCGGTCGTGATCGAGCTGAATGGCTCGGCGAACTGCTCTGACAGCTCGTCTTGCAGCGTTTCTCGCCGATCGGCGAGCACCAGCGATTCGATCAGCGTCAGCGACTCATCGCGCTGCGCCTGATGCTGTTGGGCGAGGTGTTCTTCGAGCTGCTCGAGACCCCG
>CAMCNE010000004.1 GCA_945875935.1 Bordetella parapertussis | reverse complement strand
GACACCGACTGCAGTGCGCTCAGAAGTTTTTCTTGCGCCGTCTTCAAGACAATCATTTGAACCTCTCAGATTAGCCGTAGTAATAGGGTCTGTCGTGATCTGTGCAGAAGCCTGTTTTCTGCTTTTGAATCAATGACTTGAGCTCTTGCCAAGCCTGTGCAAAGACGCTCTGGAAGCGTGGGACTCGCGTACAACAACTTTGTCCTTGTCCAGAAATCGGTGGATAAGCCCAAGTTGCGCGGAACTTGTCCCCAAGGATGTGCCTTGACACCAACGCGCTTTGTGATGAGACATTCATCAGCCCTTGAGCGTTTGTTCGAGCACGTGCAACTGCTGGTTGAGCTCGGTGTTTTGCTGACGCTCGCCCGAAATCTTGCGTACCGCGTGCAACACGGTGGTGTGATCCCTGCCGCCGAAAAGCTCGCCGATCTCAGGCAGGCTTTTTTGCGTCATTTCCTTGGCCAGGTACATCGCGATCTGCCGCGGCCTGGCAATGCTGGCCGGCCGTTTCTTCGAGTACATGTCGGCGATCTTGAGCTTGTAGAAGTCGGCGACGGTCTTTTGGATGTTCTCGACGCTCACTTGCCGGTTCTGGATCGACAGCAGATCTTTCAGGGCCTCTCGCGCCAAAGCGATGTTGATTTCCTTCTGGCTGAACCTTGAATAGGCGAGGATCTTTCGCAAAGCACCTTCGAGCTCCCGCACATTGGCTCGAACATTCTTGGCCACGAAAAAGGCCACGTCCTCGGGCATGGTGGTGCCTTCGGCTTCTGCCTTGCGCATCAGGATCGCCACTCGCATCTCGAGTTCAGGTGGCTCGATGGCCACGGTCAAGCCGGCATCGAAGCGTGAAGTCAGCCGCTCGTCAATGTCCACCAGTCCCTTGGGATAGGTGTCGCTGGTCATGATGATGTGGGCACGCTTGGCCAGCAGCGCTTCGAACGCATTGAAGAACTCTTCTTGCGTGCGCTCTTTGCCCGCAAAGAACTGCACGTCGTCGATCAACAGCAGGTCCAGCGAGTGGTACTTGGACTTCAGTTCATCAAAGGTCTTGCGCTGGTAGTTCTTCACAACGTCGGTGATGAACTGCTCTGCATGCAAATAGAGCACGCGCGCATTTGGCTGATCAGCGAGCAAGGCGTTGCCCACGGCGTTCATCAGGTGCGTCTTGCCCAGACCCACACCACCGTAGATGAACAAGGGGTTGTACATCTGGCCCGGAGCACCCGCCACATGCAGTGCAGCCGTGCGCGCCATCTGATTGGCCCGACCAGGCACCAGGTTTTCAAAGGTGAGACCGGTGTTGAGTCGGTGGCTGGACTGCACCACCATGGAAGGGCGTGACGCGTTGCCGTCAGGCGATGAGCCCGAAGCAGCGCCAGCCGACGAGAAGCTCGTGCCCGGTCGCGTCAAGAAGTGGCTGATCGCTTGCGCCGCCGGAGCAACGACATTCGCACCGCCGGCCGAAGCCGAACGATCAGACGGCTCGCGAGGCGCCAGCGAGATCTCGAGTCGCACGGGCTTGCCGGCAAGTTCGGACAGTACGGATTCAATGCGACCGCCGTACTGATTTCTGATCCAGTCGAGCTTGAAACGGTTGGGCACGAGCAAGCTGGCCACCGCACCTTGCACAGAGTCTGACATGCATGCAGCTGGCAAAGGACGTATCCACGTGTTGAACTGCTGTTCGGGCAGTTCAGCCGCCAGCCGTTCGCAGCCACGTTGCCAGAGATCAGGTGTCATGTTGTGAATAACTGCGCTTTCAAGGCACGTCAGTCTAATCGAACTGTGCCCGAAAATGAAAGTTATCCACACCTGGGTTAGCCCGACATGGGCATGAAAAACTCAGGGGCAGGCCCACGGCTGAAAAACTTACTTTTGACGCGGGCGTGCTTTGTTGGTCTAATGCTCGGTTTTCTGCGGTCAAAGTCCTTGGTTCCGACCGAAGGGGCGCTGGCTCAATCCAGACTGGAATCATCATGAAACGTACTTATCAACCTTCAAAGACCCGCCGTGCCCGCACCCATGGGTTTCTGGTTCGCATGAAGACTCGCGGCGGTCGGGCTGTGATCAACGCCCGCCGGGCCAAAGGCCGCAAGCGTCTGGCCGTCTGAAGACAGGCCGGATGTGCGTGAAGGCCATTTCGGCCTGTATGGATCGCAGTGTCCGTGATTGCATCCATCACCCGCGCAGCTGACTTCTCCAGGGTGCTCAAAGAGCCTTGTAGGGCAAGGTCGCCACACTTCGCGGTGCACTTTCTGGCTCAGCCGCCGCAGTCTTGGCAACCCAAGTCCGCGACAACTCCAAACGCCACGGTAGGTGCTGCGGGCACAGAGTTGTCAACAGCAGCTGATACCTCTTTGCCCAAGGCTGTGGACGAGGGGCCCACCCAAGAGCGTTGGCTCGGTCTGGTCGTGCCCAAAAAGCATGCCAAACGGTCAGTGACCCGAAGTTTGCTGAAAAGGCGCATTCGGGTTGCAGTGCTTCACGCCGAACATTTGGACGCGGGCATGTGGGTGGTGCGATTGCGTTCACCATTCCCGAGAACCGAGTTCTCCAGCGCAGCGTCTGAGCAGCTGGGTCACGTTGCATCTGTGGAGTTGGCCGCCTTGATGTCCAAAGCCGCAAGCACACCAGGCCGGCGATGAGACCCCAAGCTCCAAGGGCACCGTCGAGTCTGCTGAGGCTTCTCATGGGAAGCGTGCGGGCCTATCGTTTTTTTCTCAGCCCGTGGTTGGGATCTGCTTGCAGGTTCGAGCCCACCTGTTCTGCCTATGCGCTGGAGTCGCTGCAGGCCCACGGGGCCGGGGCGGGCAGTTATCTGGTGGCCAAGCGTTTGCTGCGCTGCCACCCCTGGTGCGAAGGCGGCCACGATCCCGTGCCCGCTGTGCTACCTCGCAAACCGTTAGTTAACACAAAGAGTCCCTCATGAACGAAATGCGTCGCACCCTGCTGTGGGTGGTGTTCTCGATGTCGCTCGTCTTGCTGTGGGACGGCTGGAACAAGCACAACGGCCGGCAGTCGATGTTCGGCCCGACCAAGGTCGCAGAAGTGGCGCCGCAGGGCGCTCCAGCGGCTGGCGGCCCCGCAAGCGCCTCGTTGCCTCAACCGGCGACCACCGTGCCCAGTGCCGCGGCCACGCCAGGGATGACGCCACCGATCGCGGCAGTCGAGCCGGCAACGTCGGCAACTTCCCAGAAAGTCGAGATCACCACCGATGTGGTCAAGGCCACCGTGGACACGCTGGGCGGCTCGGTGACGCGGCTTGAGATGCTCAAGCAGGTCGACCATCTGGACCACAGCAAGAACGAGGTGCTGTTTGATGCGACCGCCGACCGTCTTTACAAGGCGCAAACAGGTCTGATCGCTTCCCAGGGTGCTCAGGCGCTGCCCAACCACCAGACGCCCTTCAACCTGATCCCAGGCGACCTGACGCTCAAGGACGGACAGGACCAACTGGACGTCAGGCTCGAGTCTCCTCAGGTGGGTGGCGTCAAGTTGATCAAGACGCTGACCTTCCGCCGCGGCAGTTACCTGGTGCACGTCAAGCACGAGGTGGTCAACGAGTCGGCCGAGCCCGTGGCGCCGCAAATTTATTACCAGCTGGTGCGCGACGGCAATCCGCCAGCGGGCGAATCGAGCTTCTACATGACGTTCACCGGCCCCGCGATCTACACCGAGGCATCGAAGTTTCAAAAGATCGACTTCACGGACATCGAAGAGCGCAAACCGAACGAAAAGTCCGGCCACGACATCGCCGCCGACAACGGTTGGGTGGCCATGGTGCAGCACTATTTCACCAGCGCTTGGTTGCTGGGCGCCACCACCGACGACAAGAGCCCGCGCGAGTTTTTCAGCCGCAAGGTCGACACCAACCAGTACTCGGTGGGCATGATCGTTCCCATGGGCACGCTCGCGCCTGGTGCCTCGAAGACCGTCGAGTCGCGATTGTTTGCCGGACCCCAGGAAGAAGACCTGTTGAGCCAGATCGCCCCCGGGCTGGATCTGGTCAAGGACTACGGCTGGCTCACCATCTTGTCCAAGCCGCTGTTTTGGCTGCTCACGCAGTTGCATGCTTTCCTGGGCAACTGGGGATGGGCCATCGTCGGTCTGGTGGTGCTGCTGAAGATCGCCTTCTACTGGCTCAATGCCACGGCCTACAAGTCGATGGCGAAGATGAAGGCGATCGGCCCGAAGGTGGCTGAAATGCGCGAGCGCCTCAAGGACAAGCCACAGCAGATGCAGCAGGAAATGATGCGCATCTACCGCGAGGAAAAGGTCAATCCGCTGGGTGGCTGCCTGCCGATCTTCGTGCAGATGCCGTTTTTCATCGCGCTGTACTGGGTGTTGCTGGCCAGCGTCGAGATGCGCAATGCGCCCTGGATCGGCTGGATCACCGACCTGTCGGCCAAGGACCCCTACTTCATCTTGCCGATCCTGATGACGCTGACCAGCTTGCTGCAGACCTGGCTCAATCCAATCCCACCCGATCCCTTGCAGGCCAAGATGATGTGGATCATGCCGCTGGTGTTTTCGGTGATGTTCTTCTTCTTTCCGGCGGGCCTGGTGCTTTACTGGCTGACCAACAACATCCTGTCGATCGCGCAGCAGTACCTCATCAATAAAAAGCTCGGGGTGCTGGGCAAATAGCCCGCGGCAAGGCCGGCAGCCCAGGCGGAGAAAATGAGCCGCATGCTGCCGCGCCACCATGAGCCCATCGTTGCCATCGCCACAGCACCCGGGCGCGCGGCGGTGGGCATCGTCAGGGTGTCCGGTCGTGATCTGCGACCGTTGATCGAGGCGCTTTGCGGCCGCTCGCTGGCCCCTCGCCACGCCACCTATCTGCCCTTTCGGGATGCTGCTGGCGCGGACATCGACCACGGCTTGGCGCTGTACTTCTCCGCGCCGCACTCCTACACCGGTGAAGACGTGCTGGAGTTGCAGGCACACGGCGGCCCTGTCGTGTTGCAGCTGCTGCTCGCGCGCTGCCTGGAGGCCGCAAGCACGGCCGACAAAGCCACGGGTCGGCCGTGTCTGCCAGCGTTGCGGCTGGCCAGCGCGGGTGAGTTCACAGAGCGCGCCTACCTCAATGGCAAGCTCGATCTGGCCCAGGCCGAGGCGGTCGGCGACCTGATCGACGCCAGCACCGAAGCGGCAGCCCGATCGGCCACGCGGTCGCTCTCAGGCGCCTTCTCTCAGCACATCAAGGCGCTGGACGAGCAGCTGATGCGCCTGCGCATGCTGGTCGAGGCCACGCTGGACTTTCCTGAAGAGGACATCGACTTCCTGCAGCAAGCCGATGCGCGCGGCCAGCTCGAAGCCATTGCCGCACGGCTGCGCGTGGTGCAAGACCAGACCCGGCAAGGCGCGCTGCTGCGCGAGGGCATCACCGTGGTGATCGCCGGGCAGCCCAATGTGGGCAAGAGCTCGCTGCTCAATGCGCTGGCCGGCGCCGAACTGGCCATCGTCACGCCCATTGCCGGCACCACCCGCGACAAGGTGACGCAGACCATCCAGATCGAAGGCGTGCCGGTGCATGTGATCGACACCGCGGGCTTGCGCGACTCCGACGACGCGGTCGAGCGTATCGGCATCGAGCGCAGCTGGGGCGAGATCGAGGCGGCCGACGCGCTGCTGTTTTTGCATGACCTCACCGTGGCCGGCGATGCAAAGCATCAGGCTGCAGACGCTGCCATCCGGGCGCGATTGCCGCGCTCGCTGATCGAAGGCCAACGCGTGCTCGATGTCCACAACAAGGCCGACGCGCTGCCTCCGGGCTTCGGCGAGACCGGAGGCACTAGCGATCCCGCCAACGCCCTGCGCCTGTCCGCAAGAACTGGCGAGGGACTCGACACCCTGCGCCGCCGTCTGCTCGAGCTGGCGGGCTGGCACGAACATCCTGAGGGCGTCTACACGGCGCGCGCGCGGCATGTTCAGGCGCTTCGGTTGACCGCCGAGCATCTCGACGAGGCGAAGCAGCGTCTGGACCAGACCCCCGCACCGCTCGATGTGCTGGCCGAAGAACTGCGCCTGGCGCAAGGCGCGCTCGGCGACATCGTGGGCCACTCCACGCCAGATGAGTTGCTCGGCGAGATCTTCAGCCGGTTTTGCATCGGGAAGTAGCCGCCGCGCACCGACTACCTGTCTGCCCTCCTGCAGCGCAGCATCTCGAAGATGCGACCTTCTTGCGCCGGCGTGAACCCGCAGTCGACCGCGCGCAGCGAGTTTTCGTAGGTGCCAAACAGCATGTCCCAGATCGGGATGCCGTAGTTGCTGCGGTGCCGGTCGCGCTCGTGATGCACGCGGTGCATCTCGGGGCGCACCACCACATAGCCCAGCCAGCGCGGGGTCTTGATGTTGGTGTGTTCCCAGAGGTCGAAAACCCCGACCCAGAAAGACGTCCAGGCGGCGGCCTCCAGCCCGTAGCCCAGCAGCACGTATGACACGCCACTGACGATCAGCGCGTTGGCCATGAAGTCACTCGGGTGTGCGTAGAACGCGGTGGCGGCCTCGAGACGATGCGTGCTGTGGTGAATCTGATGAAACATCAGCCACAGGCGGTCGCTGTGGTGCCGGGCGCGGTGCCACCAGTACACAAAAAACGTCACGCACACATAGGCCACGAAACCCTGCAAGACCACAGGCAGCCGGGTCAGGGGGTTGTCTTGACGCAAGAACTCGCGGGCCGCCACATGGGCATCGATCAAGCCACCGATCCACATCGTCAGCAAGATGCCCACAAAGCCCAGACCCGCCACGCGGGCGAGCCACTTCAAGTCGGTGCTGTAGCGGCGATACGGGAACACACGCTCGAGCACCATGAAGCCCACCGCCACCGCCGCCGTGAGCAAGAAGGTGAGCGTGGCGGTGGCGATGTCCATGCGACTCAGGGCTCAGTGCCCGTCAAAGGATGTCAGCGTGAACAGCGGCAGCCCGGCTTCGCGCAGCCTGCGGCTGCCGCCAAGCTCAGGAAGATCGACGATGGCAGCGCCTTCGATCACGCAGGCACCCAGCCGTTCGAGAAGATTCTTGCCAGCCATCATGGTGCCGCCGGTGGCGATCAGGTCATCGATCAGCACCACCCGGTCGCCGCGCAGCACCGCGTCGGTGTGGATCTCGACCGTGGCCGATCCGTACTCGAGGTCGTACGACTCCTGCAGCGTGGCGTAGGGCAGCTTGCCCTTCTTGCGGATGGGCACGAAGCCGATGTTGAGCTCATAGGCCAGCACCGAGCCGATGATGAAGCCGCGTGCATCCAGCCCGGCAATCGCCGCTGGCCGCTGGTCGAAGTAGCGGTGCACGAACTGATCGATCAGCACCCGAAACGCCCGCGGGTTCTGCAGCAGCGGCGTGATGTCGCGAAACTGCACGCCGGCCGCCGGCCAGTCGGGCACGGTGCGGATGTGTGAACGGATGAAGGCCAGGTCGTCCATCGTCATCTCCCGCTGAATCAGTAAAAGGCATCCACGCGAGCCGTGCCCATCAGCGGCTCCAGCAGTCGCGCCAGCGGCCCCAGCCCCTCGTAGCGTCTGGCAACCTTGTGCGCGTAGTTGAAGAACCTGGGCAGATCAGCGCTGTAGGCGGGCTTGCCGTCTCGGTGCTTGAGGCGGCAGAAGATGCCCAGGACTTTCAGGTGACGTTGCAGGCCCATCCACTCCACTTGACGCCAGTAATCGCCGAAGTCGCCCGGCAGCGGCAAGCCAACGGCGCGCGCTTGCTGCCAGTAGCGTATGGCCCAGTCGAGTTCGAGCTCTTCTTCCCAGCTGATGAAGGCGTCGCGCAACATCGACGCCACGTCGTAGGTGATGGGTCCGCGCACCGCATCCTGAAAGTCAAGGATGCCGGGGCTTGCGGCATCACAGACCATCAGGTTTCGCGGCATGTAGTCGCGGTGCACCGCGACCGTGGGTTGCGCCAGCGCACTGCTCACCAGCAAATCGGTGGTGGTGGCCCAGGTGGTCAGCTCGTCGGCACCCCAGGTCACACCGAACTCACGTTGCACGCACCACTCGGGAAACAGCGCCAGCTCGCGCCGCAGCAGCGCATCGTCATACGCGGGCAGGCTGCTCGCGTCCACGCGTTGCTGCCACACGACCAGCGCTGAAAAAGCGCCGCGCATCAGTCGGTCGATGCTGGCGGTGTCTTCGGCTGAGACGGCCGCGCGCAACTCGGCCAGATAGAGCGTCGAGCCCAGATCGCTCAGCAGCAAAAAGCCGTGCTGCGTGTCTTGGGCCAGAACCTTGGGCGCATGGAGACCCGCTTGATGGATCAGATCGGCCACGGCGATGAATGGCCTCACGTCCTCATGCGAGGGCGGCGCGTCCATGATGATGAAGCTGCCACCTGTGCCATCGATGCGCAAATAGCGTCTGAAACTGGCGTCGCTGGATGCGAGTCGCAGGGTCTGCGTGCGCAGCCCCAGGGTGTCGACAAGTGGAGCCAGCCAGGCCTCGAAGTCGTTTTGGCGCGCGCGGCTTTCCCAAGTGACTTCGGCAGTGGACGGGGTCGGGGCTTGGGTCATGGCGGGGCGCCTGTAGTGGGGGTGAAGTCCGGAAACATCCGGGTGATCATCACTCGGGCGCAGCCATACCCTCATGGATAATCAAATTTTACAAACCGCCGTACGTGCTTGAGGCGCCGGCCATCCTGTCGCTTGTTTCCGCCGCCCCTTGTTGCTACGTCCCATCGCCCACTCGCTGAGTCAAAAAGGCCGCGCCCCCGTGGCCCGGACTAGACGTGCTTGCGCGTGTCAATGGGCGCTTTGGGCGTTGACGCTATCGACCACAACGAGCGTGGCCCATGCCCAGTGGGGCAAGCCTTTTCCGGGAACGCCCGCAGCGCTTGCCGCAACCGCTGCCCCAGCGGCGAGCGCGCCGGCCTTGCCGCCGCTGGTTTCCGGCTCGGGCATTCCACTCAAGATGATGCCCGGCATCCAGCCGCTCCCAGGCGGCGAGGCGGGAAAGCTTCTGCCCATCACGGTCAAGGCCGAGAAGATGCGAGGCCGCCCCGACATCGAGACCGTCGCCGAAGGTGATGCGGTGATGCACCGAGGTGACTTGTCCATTCGCGCTGACTTGCTGAGTTACGACCATGTTGAAGACTTGGCCTTGGCGCGAGGCAATGTGCGCATCAGGCAAGGCGCCAATCGATACAGCGGCCCCGAACTTCAGATGAAGGTTCAGCGCTACGAGGGCTACTTTCTCAACCCCACGTATTTTTTCGGCGCCACTGGCGCAAGCGGGGTGGCCGAGCGCATTGACTTTGTCGACAACCAGCGCTCGGTGGCCACGGATGCCACCTACAGCAGCTGCCCGGCCGACGCCGGCGATCCGGACTGGGTGCTGAGCAGCGCTCGGGTGCGCATGGACTTCGAGTCCAACGAGGGCATCGCAGAAGGAGCCGTGCTGCGCTTTCTGGGGGTGCCCATCCTGGCATCGCCTCTGCTGAGCTTTCCCCTTTCTTCTGAGCGCAAGTCGGGCTGGTTGCCGCCCAGCCTGGTGCTGGACAACCGCGCGGGTGTGCAACTGCAAATGCCGTGGTACTGGAACATCGCACCCAACCGAGACGCCACCATCACCCCGCTGGTCAGCACCAAGCGAGGCCTGGGCATCGGTGGCGAGTTTCGCTACCTCGAGTCTGACTACCGAGGGCAGCTCAACCTCGATCTGATCCCCCACGACCGGGTGGAAGGCCGCGACCGCTATTCCATTGGAGCCACTCACGAGGCCTCGTGGCCCGGTGATACCGAGCTCAAGATCCGCGTGCTGCGCGTGTCGGACGACAACTACTGGAAAGACTTTCCGAACAACAACAACGATCAGGATCAACTGACTCCGCGTCTGTTGCTGTCTGACATCCGGCTCTCACGTCCGTTTGGCGACTGGACCACCTATGCGCGGGCGCAAAGCTGGCAGGCGTTGCAGGACTCCGACAGCCAGTTCACCAACCCCTACGAGCGTTTGCCGCAAGTGGGCGCGCGCACTCAGCATGAGCTGCCGTATGGCATGCAGATGGGCTTTGAGCTGGAGTTCAACCACTTCGTCAATCCTGAAGACACCACACCGTCTGACCGTGTCGAGGGTTCCAGGCTCCACTCGCTGATGTCCGTCAGCAGACCATGGATCAGCCCGGGCTGGACCATCACGCCGAAGGTCTCGATGAATGCGGCCACGTATTCGCTGGATCAGGAGATGGCCGATGGCCGCAAAGAAGCCACGCGGGTGATCCCCACGCTCAGCGTCGACAGCGCCTGGACGCTTGAGCGCGACACAGCACTGTTCGGCAAAGAGATCACGCAAACGCTCGAGCCGCGCATCTTCTACGTGTACACGCCGTATCGGGACCAGAACGATCTGCCGAACTTCGATGCGGCAGGCAAGACCATCACGCCTTACTCACTGTTCAGCGAGAACGCGTTTTCAGGGGTCGATCGCGTCTCCGATGCGAACCAGGTCACGACCGGCCTGACCACGCGCTTGCTCGACTCCGTCACCTCGGCCGAGCTCGTGAGACTTGGCATCTTGCAGAGCTTCTTGTTCAGCGAACAGAAAGTCACGCCCAACGGGCAGCCGCAGGAACGAGGGTTTTCAGACATCTTGCTGTTCGCTTCGACCAATGTGATTCCTCATTGGGCGCTGAATGGAGAGACGCAGTACAACCCCGGGCTTGGCAAATTCGAGACCTCGACCGCCGGCGTCGCTTATTCGCCAGGGGCGTTTCGAACGGTCGCGCTCAACTACCGTTACACCCGAGAACAGTCCGAGCAAATCGAGATGGGCTGGCAGTGGCCGTTGTTTGGCCGCACGCCCGATCAGATGAGTGCCATGGGCAATCCGCGAGACTGCTCCGGCGCGCTTTACAGCGTGGGCCGAGGAAACTACAGCATCCGAGACAAGCGCCTGATTGATTCGCTGCTGGGCTTCGAGTACGACGCGGGTTGCTGGATCGCCAGGGTGGTGATGAATCGACAGTCCACCGGTCAAGCTCAGGCAACCACCCAGGTGATGTTCCAGCTTGAGCTCGTCGGGCTCTCGCGCATAGGCGCCAATCCTCTGGCAGTGCTGAAGCAAAATATCCCGGGCTACCGGTTGTTGCGGGACGGGCCGCCTGTCCCTCAGATTTCAAGTACCTATGACTGAACATTTCAGATTGAGCGTTTGCGCTGTGGCTTTGTGCGCCGCTCTGGCAGGCCTGCCTTCGGGCCTGCTGGCCCAGACCGCTTCCGGCTCATCAGCACGCAACGGCGACTACATCGTGGCGGTGATCAACCAAGAGGTGATCACGGCACGCGAGCTCGACCAGCGCGTGATCAAGGTTCGCGAGTCCAGCAGGCGAGCCGGGGTTCAGGTGCCGCCACCGGACCGGCTGCGCGCCGAGGTGTTCGACACCATGATCGAAGAGCGAGCGCAAATGTCCTACGCCCGAGAACTGGGCCTGAAGATCGACGAAGGCGAAGTCGATCGCGCGGCGCTCAATGTGGCTACGCAAAACCAGATATCGCTCACCGAGTTGCGAAAGCGGCTGGCATCCGAGGGCATGGACTACGGGCGATTTCGCAACAACTTGCGCGATCAAATCCTGCTTGAGCGGGTGCGCGAGCGAGAAATGCAGCTGCGAATCAAGATCAGCGATGCCGACATCGACGCGTTTCTTGAAAAGCAGCGTCAAACGTCAGCCGGCAAAGTGGAATACAACATTGCACAAATTCTGGTCACCGTGCCAGAGGGCGCGACTGACGAGGTGGTCAACGAACGCAGATTGCGGGCAGAGGCCGCACTGGCTCGCATCGAGGCCGGAGAGTCGTTCGAAAAATTGGCCATCGAAGTCTCTGACGACCCGAGCAAGGTCACTGGTGGAGCGATGGGCCTGCGCCCCCTTGACCGGTGGCCGGATGCGTTCGCCGCGAGCGTGAAGGATTTGCAATCAGGCCAGGTGTCGCCGAACGTGTTGCGCACCGGAGCCGGCTTTCACGTCATCAAGTTGGCCGACCGTCGTGATCCGGGCGCGTTCCTGGTGACACAGACCCACGCGCGCCACATCCTGTTGCGCACCAAGCCGCAGCTCGATCAGGCTGCCGCGGTGCGGCGTCTGGCAGAGTTCAAGCGGCGCATCCTCTCAGGGTCCAGCAACTTTGAACAACTGGCCCAGGAATACTCCGAAGACCCCAGTTCCGCGAAGGGTGGCGACCTCGGCTGGACCTCTCCGGGAACCTTCGTGCCCGAATTCGAGGAGGTGATGAACCTTCTGCCGATTCGTGGGTTGTCGGACCCCGTGGTGAGCCGTTTTGGTGTGCACCTTATCCGGGTCGATGAGCGTCGGCAGGCCGCCCTGGAAGGCAAGCAGGAGCGCGAACAGGCCCGCACGCTGTTGCGCGAGGAGCGCTACGACCGGGCTTTCGCAGAGTGGAGCAGTGAATTGCGTGCGGTCGCGTATGTGGAGTTGCGCGAGCCGCCACAGTGAGACAAGCTCCTGCGGCATGGCCTCGGATGATTCCTGATCAGCCCATCCCAACGGCAGCATGAGTCACGTCGCCCGCAAGCGCTTCGGGCAGCACTTTCTCACTGACCGGGTGACCATCGATGCCATCATCGACGCCATTCGGCCCGAGGCCGGCGATGCGATGGTCGAAATCGGTCCCGGCCTTGGCGCCATGACCTTGCCACTGCTCCAGCAGCTGCAGCCCCTGACCGTGATCGAGCTCGACCGTGATCTCGCGGTGCGGCTTCGTCGTCACGCCGGGCTCACCGTGATCGAGGCTGACGTGCTTGACGTCGACTTCGCGGAGCTGGCGGCCGCCGCAGGTCGGCGACTGCGAGTGGTCGGCAATCTGCCGTACAACATCTCGACGCCCATCTTGTTTCATCTGCTGCCCGCAGCCGGCCACATCATCGATCAGCACTTCATGCTGCAAAAAGAGGTGGTGGAGCGCATGGCTGCCGCGCCTGGCAGCAAGACCTATGGGCGGCTGTCGGTGATGCTGCAGTGGCGCTACGACATCGAGGCCGTGCTCGAGGTGTCTGCGCAGGCCTTCGACCCGCCGCCCAAGGTGGAATCGGCTGTGGTGCGCATGCAGCCACTGCCAGCGCGAGCCGACGTGAACGCCGCGCTTTTGGGAGAGCTGGTCACCTGCGCGTTTTCTCAAAGGCGCAAGCTGCTTCGCAACACATTGGGGCGCTGGCTCGAAGAGCGCTCGTACATCGGCCACTTCAATCTGCAGCGCCGTGCAGAGGAAGTGGCCGTTGAGGAGTACCTTGCCTTGTGCGAGGCCTTGGGTCGTTCAGGCCAGCCGTGACGCTGGCCGGGCTGGCGAAGCGCCCGCCCGCTTCAGGCGGCCGTCAACCACATCGAGGTATCAAAAGCGCTGCTCATCAGCGGCATGTTGGTGCCAAAACTGGAGTTCGCTGCGCTTTTTGCCGCCGCCTTGGCTGGTTTTTCAGTCGTTTGGGGTGTTTCGGTAGCCCGCTCCCAAGAACCAAGTTCTTGTGAGCGGGCTACTGAAAAGAATAAAAGCACCTGAAGGGTATTTTTCGGTCCGCCCAGAAATCAGCGGCATCCCGAAATACATCAAGCAGCGTCTCGCGCGCCTCCCTGTCGAACCGTGGGTTGTCGGGCAGTTGCTCAAGAACCACCACGAAGCCGGGCTGTGCTCCCGACTTGTGAACCAGGTCGGTCATGCAGTCATAAAGCGCATCGAGGTTTTTGCCAAAGTGCAAGGGAAACGTGAACGACTCGGCGATCGTGTCCAGCACATCCTGCTTGGATTGCGCAGAAGACAGGTTCGCGTAGAGGAAGTGCTGGTTGGCATCTTTTGCCGCCAGCATCAAATCCTCGACGCGATAAGCGCGGATCGACTGCACGATATTCGATCGGACGGTCTGCAATAGCATGGACTCGCTCCTCCTGGGGTCAAAGAAACCTGCGGCCGTCACGGGACGATTCGGCCAAAACTAGCGTAGTGATCACCACTGTAGAAACACGTTTGCGGCATCTCAGGTTGACGCCCGCCACAAACGATGCGTCGGGCTCCCCTGTCGGACGCCGCCGGCGTCGGGACGGTGTACTCACGATAAAAACCCCGCGGCTTGACAGGTAGCAAGCGCTCGCGGTTTGCGAAAACAGAACCATCCTTTGCGTACGGAAAAGGCCCACCCGCCACGATCAAGCGATGCGTTTGCTGAGCTTCAAGTGGCAGTTGCCTCAGCTCGAAAACAACTTCGGAACCCTGCGGGGCAGACGCTCTCGCACTGCTGGAAAACAACGTGGCGCCAACCAGAGCAAACGCAAGGGCTGAAACCCACGCAAGTTTGACCATCGGCAGGCGCGCCCCTGAAGGGCCGGACAAGACCACGGAAATCCCTTGAAACGCAAACGCCGATGTTAGCCAATCCGGGGGAAAACCTCAAGCCGATGCCTCAGGTTGCTTCAGTACAAAGCAATTGATAGTGTGCGCTCACGCACGTATAAGTTGTTGGCACCGCGACGTTCTTATGTGACCAACTACCGAAGACTCGGCATCCGGCTCACATCGAAAGCAGACACGGTTTCGTCATAAAACCCCGTGCGGGGCAGGGGCGGGGGCGGGACGAGGGCAATGCTCAGCGCACGGCGTTGGCGTCTGCGACCGTGAGTGCGGTCATGTTGACGATTCGGCGCACGGTCGCCGAGGGGGTCAGGATGTGCACGGGCTTGGCTGCACCGAGCAGCACCGGTCCAATCGCGATGCCACCACCCGCGGCCGTCTTGAGCAGGTTGTAAGAAATATTGGCGGCATCGATGTTGGGCAGCACCAGCAGATTAGCCTCTCCGCTCAGAGTGCACTCAGGCATCAGGCTGTGGCGGTAGTCGGCGTCCAGCGCGGTGTCGCCGTGCATCTCGCCATCGACTTCAAGCCAAGGTGCACGCTGCCGCACAAGAGCCAGAGCTTCACGCATCTTGACCGCGGAAGGCTGGTTGCTCGAGCCGAAGTTGCTGTGAGACAGCAAGGCGGCCTTGGGGCGCAGACCCAGGCGCAGCATTTCCTCGGCAGCCATGACGGTGATCTCGGCCAGTTGCTCGGCCGTCGGGTCGTAGTTCACGTGGGTGTCGACCAGCATCACCTGGCGCCCCGGCAGGAGCAGGTTGTTCATGCAGGCGAACGTTTTGCTGCCCTCACGCAGGCCGATCACCTGCTCCACGTATTGCAAGTGGAGTGCCGTCGTGCCCCAGGTGCCGCAAAGCATGCCCTCGACCTCGCCCTTGTGGAGCAGCATCGATGCGATCAGCGTCAGGCGTCGCCGCATCTCGATCTTGGCGATCTGCTCGGTGACGCCACGGCGCGACATCAGCCGATGGTAGGTCTGCCAGTAGTCGCGATAGCGCGCGTCGTTGTCGATGTTGACCAGGTCATAGTCGCGCCCGACCTCCAATCGGAGTCCGAACTTGGAAATGCGAGCGGCGATCACATCAGGCCGTCCGATGAGCGTGGGGCGCGCCAGCCCCTCATCGATCACGATCTGCGCGGCACGAAGCACACGCTCTTCCTCGCCCTCGGCATAGGCCACCCGCTTTTTCAGCGCCCGCTTGGCCATGTTGAAGATGGGCTTCATCGTGTTGCCCGAGGCGTAGACAAAGCTTTGCAACCTCTGGCGATACGCCTCCAGATCTTGCACCGGGCGCGCGGCGACCCCCGAATCGGCTGCAGCCTGGGCCACTGCCGGGGCAATCTTCATCATCAGCCGAGGGTCGAAGGGCTTGGGAATGAGGTATTCCGGCCCGAAGCTCAGGTTCGCGCCCTCGTAGGCCGCGGCCACCACCTCGTTTTGTTCGGCCTGAGCGAGCTCCGCGATGGCGATCACGGCGGCGATTTCCATCTCGGTGGTGATCGTCGTGGCCCCGGAGTCAAGTGCACCTCGGAAGATGTACGGAAAGCAAAGGACGTTGTTGACCTGATTCGGGTAATCGGTGCGGCCGGTGGCGATGATCGCGTCGCTGCGCACTTCCAGCACCTCTTCGGGCAGGATCTCCGGCGTGGGATTGGCCAAGGCAAAGATGATCGGGCTGGGCCCCATCGCAGCCACCATCTCCTTTTTCAGCACGCCACCTGCACTGAGGCCCAGGAACACATCGGCGCCCTCGATCACATCGGAAAGGCTTCGAGCCGACGTGTTTTGCGCGAAGACAATCTTGTCGTCGTCCATCAGCGCCGGACGGCCGCAATAGACCACCCCAGCCAGATCGGTGACCCAGATGTTTTCGCGAGGCAGCCCGAGCTTCATCAGCAGGTTCAGGCAGGCCAGTGCTGCCGCGCCAGCGCCAGAGGTGACCAGCTTGATCTGTTTGATGTCCTTGCCAGAGACCTTGAGCGCATTCAGCGTGGCTGCGCCCACCACGATGGCCGTGCCGTGCTGGTCATCGTGAAACACCGGAATCTTCATGCGCTTGCGCAGCGCGCGCTCCACATAGAAGCATTCCGGCGCCTTGATGTCTTCAAGGTTGATGCCGCCAAAGGTGGGTTCGAGCGCCGCAATGGTGTCGATGAGCTTGTCGATATTCCGTTCGGCCAGTTCGATGTCGAACACATCGATGCCTGCGAACTTCTTGAAGAGCACCGCCTTGCCCTCCATCACCGGCTTGGCTGCCAGCGGGCCGATGTCGCCCAGACCGAGCACCGCCGTGCCGTTGGTGATCACGGCCACCAGATTGCCGCGCGAGGTGTACTTGAAGGCGTTGGCCGGGTCGGCCACGATTTCCTCGCAGGCCGCTGCCACGCCGGGTGAGTAAGCCAGGGCCAGATCACGCTGGTTGACCAGCTGCTTCGTCGCGGCGATGGCCACCTTGCCGGGGGTCGGAAACTCGTGGTAATCGAGCGCCGCCTTGCGCAGTTCGGCTTGCTTCACTTCATTGGGGGTCATCATGGCCTGATCTCGCTGTGTGGCGCACGGGGTGGCGCAAGGAGGCGCCTGAGTCTGCCGAAGAGGACGGCTCGAGCACCACTTCCCCCAACGGCGGCGTGCTGCAAACGGAGTCGCATTGTAGGAGGCGCACCTTCGCGCAAGCTGGCCACCGCGTCGATTCAGGCGATCTGGGTCAGGCGAGGATCGATGCCCAGCGCGCCGATGCGGCGAGACAATGCGCTAATGTCACTAGGCGAATTCGATCTGATCACCCGCTACTTCGATCGCCCGGCACGCCGCGCGGTGCTGGGCATTGGGGATGACTGCGCGTTGTGGGCTCCCGAGCCTGGCATGCGGATCGCGATTTCTTGCGACATGTTGGTCGAGGGCCGCCATTTCCTGCCCACCGTGGCGCCCGATCGGCTCGGCCACAAGGCGCTGGCCGTCAACCTGAGCGACATGGCCGCGTGCGGCGCCGAGCCCTTGGCTTTCACCCTCGCGCTCGCGCTGCCGCGAGCCGACGAGGCTTTTCTCGAAGGCTTCTCGCGTGGTTTGCTGGCGCTGGCCGATGCCCATGGTTGCGAGTTGATCGGTGGCGACACCACGTGCGGACCGCTGAACATTTGCATCAGCGTGTTCGGCCAGGTGCTGCCGACCGATCCTGCCACTGGGGCCGGCGCGCTGCTGCGGTCCGGCGCGAGGCCTGGCGACGATCTTTACGTCAGCGGTACGCTCGGCGACGCACGGCTTGCGCTCGAAGTGTTTCGGGTAGCAGCCACACTGGATGGCGAGGCCTTCGAACAGGTGCGCCACGCGATGGAGTTGCCGCAGCCCCGCGTCGCGCTGGGCATGGCCCTGCGAGGTGTGGCCAGCAGCGCCATCGACCTGTCTGATGGACTGCTCGGTGACCTGGGCCATGTGCTGCGGCGCTCCGGGGTGAGCGCGGTGGTCGAGGTGGATTCGCTGCCGCTCAGTGCGGTACTTCGCGCGCAGGCTGTGTCCTTGCAGCGGCTGTGTGCGCTCAGCGGAGGCGATGACTACGAACTGCTGTTCACCGCGCCCTCCGAGCGCGCACACGCCGTGGCCAGTGCCGGCAAGGCCGCTGGTGTTGCGGTGACCCGCATCGGCCGCATCACCGAAAGCCACCCTGTGCACGGCCTCACACCACAACTGATGGATGCGCGAGGCCAGGCGGTAGAGCACCATTCGGCTTCGTTCGACCACTTCCGACCATGACCGACGAACTCTCTTCTGCTGCGACCGCTGTCGCGCCGCGCCGCCCGACGGCTCGGCTGCTCTTGAGCCATCCGGCGCATGCGATCGCACTGGGTTTTGGGAGCGGTCTGGCGCCGGTGGCCCCCGGCACCGTCGGCACCTTGTGGGCTTGGTTGGCTTATCTGGTGATTCAGCCCATGCTCAGCACGTCCGCCATGGGCTGGCTGTTGCTGTCGAGCTTTTTCGTGGGTTGGTGGGCCTGCACCGTGTGTGCCCGCGCGATGGCGGTGGCCGACCCGGGGGCGATCGTCTGGGACGAGGTGCTCGCGTTTTGGCTGATCCTGTGGCTGGTGATGCCCACCGGCTTGCTGGGGCAGGCGGTGGCATTTGCGCTGTTTCGCTTTTTCGATGCAGCCAAGCCAGGCCCGGTCGCCTGGGCCGACCGATTGTTCAAGAGCCAGCGCGGCCAGCCCATCGGCTGGGCGCAGGGCTTCGGCATTCTGTTCGATGACCTCGTGGCCGCGCTGTGCACGCTGCTGGTGATTGCCGGCTGGCGCTGGTTCTGGCCTTGAGTGCCAAAGTGAACGCGGCATGGGCGAGCTGACACCCGAGCAGCAAGCGCTGGTCGAGGCCCTGGCCGAGGCGCTGCGCGCGCGAGACCTGCGCCTGGTCAGCGCCGAATCCTGCACGGGTGGCCTGATTGCTGCTGCCTGCACCTCGGTGGCTGGATCGAGCCGCTGGTTCGAGCGAGGCTTCGTGACCTATTCGAACGAGGCCAAGACCGAACTGCTGGGCGTGCCGGCCGCACTGATTGCGAACCAAGGCGCGGTCAGCGAGGCCGTTGCTCGTGCCATGGCCGAGGGCGCATTGCGGCACTCCAGGGCCGATCTGTCGGTGGCCGTGACGGGCATTGCCGGACCTGATGGCGCTGTCGAGGGCAAGCCCGTGGGCACCGTCTGGATGGCGGTGAGCCGAATTGACCGTCATGGCGACGCCGCCGCGCCAGCCACCCGTGCCACGCTGCTGCAGTTCAACGGTGACCGAGCAGCCGTTCGGCACCAGACGGTCAAGCGCGCGCTTGAAGCGCTTTTGGGATCGCTGGCCTGAATTGCCGAGCCAGACTCAGGCGTGAAGCGCCAGGCGTGGCGGCACCACGACCGCTCGGCCGCGCGCCTGAGTGGATGTGGCCGAAGTGTTTTGCAGCGCCATCAGGACCAGACGCCGCAGGCCATCCCAAGGCTCCAGCGGCCAGTCCGGGTGCTTCAGGCCCTTGATCAGGCCGTCGCAGATCTGTGCTGCGTGCAGCAGCTGCGCCAACGCACTGTCGGTGAACAAGGGCAGCGCCCGCTCGAACAGCCGCTCCTTGGTGCCCCACACGCGAGCTTCTCGCAGGGCCAGCGGCAGCGGCCGGCCGGCATGGATGGCATCCTGGGCGCGCTTGAGCGCTCGCAGATCTTCGGCCAGCGTCCAGTGCACCAGCACGGCGGCCTCGCCTTCCGCGCGCAGGCCGTCAAGCATGCGCAATGCGCGCGCGACCTGCCCGGCCAAGACCGCCTCACCGAGCTTGAACACGTCGTAGCGCGCCACGTTGAGCACCGCCGCTTCGATTTGCTCAAAGCTCAGTTCGCCCGGTGGATACAACAGGGCCAGCTTCTGGATTTCCTGATGAGCGGCCAGCAGATTGCCCTCGACCCGATCGGCGAAAAACGCCAACGTGTGCTGGCCCGCCTCGCCTGCTTGAACCCGCTGCCCTTGGGTGCCCAGTCGTTGCGCGATCCAGGGTGCAAGCGCGCGCCGTTCTATGGTGTCGATCCGCACCGCAACGCCGGCAGACTCGAGCGCGGTGAACCAGCCGCTTTGCTGCTGCGCCTTGTCGAGTCGGGGCAATTGAATGATGGTGACCACATCGTCGTTGAGCGTCTGGCAGTAGCGCTGCAGCGCTTCCGAGCCCTCCTTGCCGGGCTTGCCCGAAGGGATGCGGATTTCGATGATCTGCCGATCGGCAAAAAGGCTCATCGCCTGGGCAGCGCCGATCAGGCCGCTCCAGTTGAAGTGCGCTCCGCTCACCGTGTGGACCTGACGCTCGGTGTGCCCTGCGCAGCGCGCGGTGGCACGAATCGCATCACAGGCCTCCTGGGTCAGCAGCGCATCGTCACCCCACACGATGTAAAGCGACCGCAGGTCCTTTTGAAGGTGCATTCCGAGCTGATCGTGGCGCAGTTGCATCGGGATGGTGCGTGTCGAGTGACGCTGCTCAGGGTGCTGGCGAGGCGGCAAGCCGGCGTATCAGCTGCTGGATGATGTCGGTCTGGAGCGACTGGTAGATCGACTCTTCCTCCTGCTCCTTGGCCAGAGCGTCGCTTTCGCTGTAGGCCATGTCCCTGAGCAGCATCAGCTCGGTGGGCGCGATCAATTCTCGGCCTGCGATGGTGCGCAGGCTGAACTTGAAGCGAAGACGCAGGTTGATGGTGTTGACCAGCCCATAGGTGGATGTACCGACCACGCTGCGCTCGCGGCGGTCTGCCAAGGCCATCAGCACCACCTGCGCTTGCGCTGCCGAATCAACCACCCTCGTGTTGGCCGAGGCGTTGATGTTCCTGCGCAGCTCGAACTCGAACGGTGAGTTCGCCGCGAAGCCGCTGAGCTGGATGGCGCGAAAGGGCATTTCCGGGGTGCGCTTCAACGCGAAGCCGCAGCCGGTCAGTGAACCGGCCATGAGCGCGCATGCCAGCCGCAGACCATGGCGACGGCCCTCGTCAGCGGCGTGAGGACCCATTTCAGTGCGAATCTTGTGCAGGCTCATGGGTAAGTTGCTCTTTGCTCAAAGGACCACGTTGACCAGACGACCTGCAACCACCACCACCCGTTTGACGGGTGCGCCGGCAGCGAACTTGATCAGCTCCGGACTGGCCAGCGCGGCACGCTCGATGTCCGCCTTGTCGGCCGAGGCGGCAACGCTCACCGAGCCACGAAGCTTGCCATTGATCTGCAGCATCAGCTCGACCACCTCTTGCAACAGCGCCGACTCGTCGACCTCGGGCCAGGGCGCATCGAGCAGGTCACCGAGCAGTGCGGCATAGCCCAGCTCTCGCCACAACGTCCAGGTGGTGTGCGGGCATGCTGGGTAGAGCGCGCGCAGAAGAATGCCAAAGCCCTCGCGAACGACGGCCGCCGCACTGCCATCCTTGTTGGCCTCGAGCGCATTGAGCAACTTCATGCCGCCAGACACCACGGTGTTGTATTGCATGCGCTCGTAGTCATGGCTGATCTGACGCAGCAGCTGATGCACTTCGCGGCGCAACTCCTTCGCCCCCGCCCCCGACTCGCACGGCAACGCCGATGCGGACCGCACAGCCTCGGCATTTTTCACCCCGAAGTTCCACAGCCGCTTGAAGAAGCGGTGCGCACCCTCGACGCCGGCCTCGTTCCATTCCAGGGTCTGCTCCGGTGGAGACGCAAACATCACGAAAAGCCGAGCCGTGTCTGCGCCGTACTGATCGATCAGCTGCTGGGGATCCACCCCGTTGTTCTTGCTCTTGCTCATGGTGCCCACGCCTTCGTAGGTCACCTGAGAGCCATCGGACTTCAGCTTGGCACCGCTGATGCGCGAGCTGCCTTCGAACAGGTTTTCAACCTCATGCGGCCAGAAGTACTCGATGCCGCCTTGCGCCGACTTGCGCGAATAGATGTGGTTGAGCACCATGCCTTGGGTGAGCAGTCGGGTGAAGGGCTCGTCCACTGACACCAGCTTCAAGTCGCGCATGACCTTGGTCCAAAAGCGCGCATACAGCAGGTGCAAGATGGCGTGCTCGATGCCGCCGATGTACTGGTCGACCGGCATCCAGTAGGCCGCGCCCTTGCCAACCATCGCCTCGGCGTTGTGCGGGTCGCAGTAGCGCATGAAGTACCACGAGCTGTCCACGAAGGTGTCCATCGTGTCGGTCTCGCGGCGCGACGGACGGCCACAGGTCGGGCAAGGCACGTTCAGGAACGCGGCGTGTCTGGACAGCGGATTGCCCGAGCCATCGGGGATCAGGTCCTCCGGCAGCACTACCGGAAGATCGCGCTCGGGCACCGGCACGGCGCCGTGCGTGTCGCAGTGGATGATCGGGATCGGCGTGCCCCAGTAACGCTGGCGGCTGATGCCCCAGTCGCGCAGCCGCCAGGTGGTCTTCTTTTCGCCCAGGCCCTGCGCGGCCAGCGTCGCGGCCACCGCATCCACGGCCGCCCGGTGGGTCAAGCCGTTGAAGCGGTCCGAATGGACGCACACCCCGCGCTGCTTGTCGGCGTACCAGTCCTGCCACTGTTCTTGGCTGAAGGTTTCCCCGGCAACGCTCACCACCTGCTTGATGTTGATGCCGTAGTGGCGCGCAAACTCGAAATCGCGCGCGTCGTGGGCCGGCACGCCCATCACCGCACCGTCGCCGTAACTCATGAGCACATAGTTGCCCACCCACACGGCCACCGGCTGGCCGGTCAGTGGGTGCAGCACGTGAAGCCCGGTGTCGACGCCTTTTTTCTCCTGCGTGGCGAGCTCCGCCTCGGTGGTGCCGCCGGCCTGACATTCGGCGATGAAGCGAGCCACAGCCGGGTTGGATGCGGCAGCATGCTGCGCCAGGGGGTGTTCGGGCGCCACCGCACAGAACGTCACGCCCATGATGGTGTCGGCGCGTGTGGTGAACACGTACAGGCGCCCCGCGTTGATCAACGCGCCGCTGGCATCGGCGATGCCGTGCGTGAAGGCAAAGCGCACGCCCTCGCTCTTGCCGATCCAGTTCTCCTGCATCAGGCGCACGCGTTCAGGCCAGCCTGGCAGTTGTTGCTGCACCTGCTCGAGCAACTCGTCGGCGTAGCGCGTGATGTTGAGGTAGTAGCCCGGAATCTCGCGCTTTTCCACCGGTGCGCCACTGCGCCAGCCCTTGCCGTCGATCACCTGCTCGTTGGCCAGCACGGTCATGTCCACCGGATCCCAGTTGACGACCTGCGTTCGGCGCTCGGCGATGCCGGCGTCCAGCATCTTCAGGAACAGCCACTGGTTCCAGCGGTAGTAATCGGGCGAGCAGGAGGCAACCTCACGGCTCCAGTCAATAGCCAGCCCCATCGACTGCATCTGCCGCTTCATGTAGGCGATGTTGTCGTAGGTCCAGCGCGCGGGTGGAACCTTGTTCTTCATGGCCGCGTTCTCGGCCGGCAGCCCGAAAGCGTCCCAGCCCATGGGCATGAGCACGTTGTAGCCCTTCATCCGAAGATGACGCGTCAGCATGTCATTGATGGTGTAGTTGCGCACATGACCCATGTGCAGCTTGCCGCTGGGGTACGGCAACATCGAGCAAGCGTAGAACTTGGGCTTGGGCTGCCCGCTGGCGTCGCAACTGTGCTCGCTCACGCGGTAGGCATCGCGCTCGCTCCAGACGGCTTGTGCCGCGCGTTCAACCTCGGTCGGCTTGAATTCAGGATTCATGAAGAGGCGCCAAGCGCTCGAGGGGATCAGATGGAATTATAGGAACCGCGTCCTGCAGCCCGGGCCCTGACTCGGGCCAGCAAGTGCGATCGAGCAGCCCTTCAACGGGGGGTGCCTGCGGCGGCGTTTTGTGCCACGAAGCCGATGCGCGTGAGGCCGCCTTTTTGCACGATCCCGATCAACTCGGCCACGCGGCCATACGGCACGGCCTGGTCGGCGCTCAACTGCACTTCGGTTTGCGGATTGCTCCGGGCGGCCTCGGCCACGCGCTCGGCCAGGGCCGCAGCATCAAGCTCCTTGTCGGCCATGAAAAGCCGCCCTTGCGGGTCGACCGAAACCGCAATGAACGCAGGCGTGTCGCTGGGGCGCGCCGCATCGCTCTTGGGCAGGTCGAGCCGCAAGCTGCTGCTCATCAGCGGTGCGGTGATGATGAAGATCACCAGCAGCACCAGCATCACATCGATCAGCGGCGTCATGTTGATGTCGCTCATCGGCTGAGGACTGCTGCCGCGCTCGAAGCGTCCGAAGGCCATGCGGTTCAGTCCCCGGAGGAGGAGGGATCCTGATCGGCCTGCATCTCGCGCAGGTCGTGGGCAAAGCCCTCGAGCTCGGTCTCGCAGGCCGTCACCAGCTTGCCGAAGATGTTGTAGGCCAGCACGGCAGGAATCGCCACCGCCAGTCCGGCCGCGGTCATGACCAGCGCTTCGCCCACCGGGCCCGAGACCCGCTCGATGGTGATAGTCCCGGCCGTGGAAATGCTCACCAGCGCGTGATAGATGCCCCACACCGTGCCAAAGAGCCCGATGAACGGTGCCGTGCTGCCGGTGGATGCCAGAAGCACCTGACCGAAGCGCAGTTGCGTGAGCACCGCATTGAGCGAGTCGCGCAGCCGTCGAGTGAGCTGAGACTCTCGGCGTCCCTGGGACTCGAGCGTCAGCGCCTCAGGCTGCGCCGTGGCGGCCAACAGCAAGGGCAACAGCGCTCGCTCCCGGTCGAAGGCCAGCAGCTGCTCGCGTGCCTTTTCGAGATCGGCCGCAGCCCAGAAGGCAGGAATCGCACGGGCGATGTCCATGCGAACGCGGCGCAGCAGCCAGCCCTTCCACAAGATGAGCACCCAGGCGCTGACCGACATCGCCAGCAGCAGCGCAGCCACGCTGCGCGTGATGCCGTCAGCCTGGTCCCAGAACTGTTGCAGGCCACCCATGGCGTTCTTGCTGTGCGCTCGATCAGTTCAAACCGAGCACGTCGCTCATGTCGAAAAGTCCGCACTCGCGCTCGGCCATGAACCGCGCTGCGCGCAGGCTGCCCTGAGCGTAGGTGGCACGGCTCGAACTCTTGTGCGTGATCTCGATGCGCTCGCCGATGCCGGCGAACAGCACCGTGTGATCGCCGACCACGTCTCCGCCGCGGATGGTGGCAAAGCCGATGGTCGAAGGATCGCGCTCGCCGGTGACCCCCTCACGGCCATACATCGCGCACTCCTTGAGATCGCGACCCAGTGCCGCCGCCACCACCTCGCCCATCTTCAGCGCGGTGCCGCTGGGCGCATCGACCTTGTGGCGATGGTGGGTCTCGATCACTTCGACGTCGTAGCCCTCGCTCAACAACCGCGCAGCGGTGTCGAGCAACTTCAACACCACATTGACCCCGACGCTCATGTTGGGTGCCATCGTGATGGCGATGTGGCGGGAGTGTTCTGCGATTTCGGTCTTCTGTTCGTCGGTGAAGCCCGTGGTTCCGATGACCACCTTCACCCCCAGCTCGCGGCAAACGGCCAGATGCGCAAGGGTTCCTGAGGGGCGAGTGAAGTCGATGAGCACCTGCGCCTGCGCCAAGCCGACCCGCAGGTCGGAGGTGATCACCACGCCACTGGTGTGGCCGAGGAACAAAGTGGCATCCTGGCCCAGGCCAGCACTGCCTTCGACGTCAAGCGCACCACACAGCACAAGGTCATCGGCCGCAACCACTGCCTCGATCAGCATGCGGCCCATGCGACCCGACGCACCCGCCACAGCCACCCTCAAGCCGCCTGAGCCGCGCGCAGACGTTCGCGGCGAGGCCCCCATCACAGCGGCTCTAGCGGTGGATAGACGCGCGGGGCGGCTGGAGCTGCAGCCGCAGCCGTCGGCTCGGCGGCGGCCGCCGTGGCCGGCTTCTTCAGGCTCTTGAGCTGATCTTCGCTCATCGTCAGTGGGGGAATCTTGATGTCGGGTTTTGTCGCATCGATGGACGCGACAAAGGCAAGCTCGGTGGGCAGCTCACCGCCGGTGTCCAGGCTTTTCAGCCGCTCGCCATCAAAAAGGGCCACCACGTTTCGCTGTTGTGGCTCGGTGCCCTGACGGCGGATGGTGAACACATAGTCCCAGCGATCGGCGTGGAACACATCGGCCAGCAAGGGCGAGCCGAGGATGTCGCGAACCTGTGGGCGAGACATGCCGGTGCGGATCCTGTCCACCTGCTCTTGAGTCACCACATTGCCCTGAACGATCTCCACCTTGTAGGGCGTGATCAGGCCCGAAATCCTGTCCGCGGTGGGCATGAAGGGTACGGATTCGCACCCAGCCAAAGCCGCAGCCGCACACACAAGAACAAGGCCCGAACGGACAGAGGAATACAGGGTCATGGAAACTTGCGCAGTGCCGCAGAGGGCTACTCCGACTCGATATGATCGGCCGATTCTAGCGGCAGGGTAAGGCCCGAGATCCTTGCTGGGGAGCCCCATGACACAAGCGGATGAACTCAAAAGCAGCGGGCTCAAGGCGACGCTGCCGCGCATCAAGATTCTGGAGATGTTCCAGAAAACCGAACACCGCCACATGGCCGCCGAAGACGTCTTCAGGCTGCTGCTTGCCGAGGGCTCCGATGTGGGCCTGGCCACGGTCTATCGGGTCTTGATGCAGTTCGAGCAGGCCGGCATCCTTTCGCGCAATCACTTCGAGGCGGGCAAGGCGGTGTTTGAGCTCAATGAGGGCTCCCACCATGACCACATCGTGTGCATGGATTGCGGACGGGTCGAGGAGTTTTTCGATGCCGAAATCGAAAAACGTCAGAAGTCAGCCGCGCTGATCCGGGGCTTTGAGCTTCAGGACCATGCCCTGTCTCTGTACGCGGTGTGTACCAAGACAGATTGTCCGCACCGAGCGGGCTGCAAGCCCTAAGGCGAAGACTCAATCGCCACCCTTTTCAAGGGCGCGCTGGTGGCGCTCGATAAATTCCTTGTAGGTGTCGATACCGCGCAACTGCAAGATGGTGTTGCGCACGGCCGCCTCGACAAGCACGGCCAGGTTTCTGCCCGCATCGACCGCAATGACAGCCTTTCGAACGGGCACATCCAGAATGCGCTCGTACAGCGGCTCGTAGGGCAGCCGCTCGAATTCGCGCTCCAGCGTTTCCTTGCGAACCAGGTGCACGATCAGTTTGACGCGCATCTTCCGGCGCACTGCGGTTTCTCCAAAGATCGCCTTGATGTCGAGCAGGCCGATGCCGCGCACCTCGAGCAAGTTGAGCAGCAGTTCAGGGCAGCGTCCCTCGAGTGCCGTTTGAGACACGCGGTAGATGTCCACCGCATCGTCGGCGACCAATCCGTGGCCTCTGGAAATCAGCTCGAGGCCCAGCTCACTTTTGCCCAGGCCCGACTCGCCTGTGAGCAAAACACCCAGCCCGAGAATGTCCATGAACACCCCGTGGCGCGTGGTTCGCTCGGCGAACAACTGGCTGAGGTAGCCGCGGACCACGTCGATGACCTGACCGGCCGATTCGGCGGTGACAAAAAGCGGGATGGCCGCGCGCTCGCACATCGCCACCAGCCGGTCCGGCGGCGCCTCGCCATCGGCCACGATCACCACGGGTGGCTCCAGCGTCACGATGCGCTGGATGCGGCGCTCCTGATCCTCCGGCAGTGAGTCCATCAGGTAGGCGACCTCTCGGCGACCGACCAGTTGCACACGGTAGGGGTGGATGTAGTTGAGGTAGCCCACCAGATCGGCGGCCGACTGGGCATTGCGCACGGCTGCCTCATCAAAGCGACGCTCCGGATGCGCGTGGCCGGCAATCCACTCCCATCGCAGTACCGAGCGATGCTGTTCAAAGAGCGCTTCGGCGCTGATGACGCTGGGCTTCATGGGATCCGCGGGCGTCTGGCGGGCAGGGGATCGTTCATCTCACCGAGGCCTGCATGTGGCTCATGCGGCGGATTTCACGGGTTCCCAGTTGGAGATCAACTCATGCACCTTGGCCGCATCGACCTCGGTTTTCAGTCGTTCACGCAACTCCCGGTCGCTGAGCATCTCGGCGATTTCCGACAGGATTTCCAGATGCCGCTGCGTGGCGGCTTCTGGCACCAGCAGGAAGATCAACAGCGAGACGGGTTCGTCATCCGGCGCATCAAAGGCGATGGGCTGCTGAACCCGCGCCACAGCCGCCAAGGGGTTCTTCAGGCCCTTGATGCGACCATGGGGAATCGCCACGCCATGACCCAGCCCGGTGGAGCCCAGCCGTTCGCGAGCAAACAGGTTGTCCGACACCGTGGATCGCGCGATCGCGTGCTGGTTTTCAAACAGCAACCCAGCTTGCTCGAACACGCGTTTCTTGCTGCTGGCGTCCACATCGACCAGCACGTTGCTCACAGGAAGGATGGCGGCGAGACGATTCATCGGGCAGTGCAAGCGGCAACTTCGGCGTCAGCCTCGATGCCCACTTTCGTTAAGCCAAAACACAGGACGGATAAAACCCGGCAACTGTCCCCCGAGGAGTTGGGGAACGTCAAGCAGTTCATTGTGCACAGGCTGCTGCGTCGCAGCAATGCCAGTGAACTCGCGCCTTGCAGGATGTTGCGACGGGCACAAAAAAGCGGCCCGCGGGCCGCTTTGTGAACTTGCAAAAAATACGCCGAGCCTTCAGGGCGCTGCTGCATCCAGCCGCTTGGCGGCCACGTGGTGATAGTCCTGCATCTTGGCTTTGTGACGGCAGACCTGGCGGTCCAGTTTGTCCATCAACTGATCGACGGCTGAGTACATGTCCTCAGCCGCTTGCTCCACGAAGATGTCCTTGCCCTTCACGTGCAGCGTGACCTCGGCGCGTTGCCGAAGGGCCTTTTCGCTGGGCTTTTCTACCGACAACAGGACGTTGATATCCACCACTTGATCAAAGTGGCGCGTGATGCGCTCCAGCTTGGTGAGCACGTATTCCCTCAATGCCGCAGTGATGTCGAGATGGTGGCCGCTGATGGTCAAGTTCATGTGAACTCCTTTTGCAGGGATGACAGACAAATAACTCCTCGAGCGGTCGGGATGCTGTCGCGTGGTGGACAACTTCGGCCAACCGCGAAGCCATCTTGCTCCTGAACTTGCCGGCTGGCAAGCCGGTGGCGTCAACAGCCCTGTCGAGGTTCGTGCACAACGACCGCGACCCCTGCTGCGGCACCACCCGGTGCGATAATTTTTGGGTTTTGACCGGCTGATTTCCCGATAGACATCCCCACCCTGGCGCGAGCGGGGTTTGCTGGAGTTCGCATGCTCAATGTCTTTTCGTTGGCCCACGGTCGGCTGGTGCAGGAAGAAATCGAAAGCCTCGATGCATTGGCCCATGTGCAGCCGGTGTGGGTCGATCTCGATGCGCCCACACCTGAAGAAAAAGGCTGGATTGCCAAGCACTTCGGCGTGACCATTCCCGACGATGCGGTCGATGACGATCTGGAAGAGTCGGCTCGCTTCTACGAAGAAGACAACGGCGAGTTGCACATCCGAAGCGATTTCCTGATCGACGACGATGAAAACCCGCGCAACGTGCGCGTGGCCTTCATCCTGTTTCGCAACGTGCTGTTTTCGATCCACGACGAGGAGCTGCCGGTGTTCCGCCTGCTGCGCCTGCGCGCGCGGCGCATTCCGGCACTCATTGAGGATGCCAAGGACGTGCTGCTCAAGCTCTACGACGCCGACGCCGAGTACAGCGCAGACTCGCTCGAGGGCATCTATGACGCGCTCGAGTTGGTGAGTCAGCGCGTGCTCAAGCAAGACGTGAATGACGCGGCCGCGGCCGAGGCGCTGTCGGCCATCGCCAAGGAAGAAGACCTCAACGGGCGCATTCGCCGCAATGTGATGGACACGCGCCGCGCCATCAGCTTCATGATGCGCAGCCGGTTGCTCAACGCCGAGCAGTTCGAAGAAGCCCGGCAGATCATGCGCGACATCGACTCGCTCGACAGTCACACGACCTTTCTGTTCGACAAGATCAACTTCCTGATGAACGCCACGGTCGGCTTCATCAACATCAACCAGAACCAGATCATCAAGCTGTTCTCGGTGGCCAGCGTGGGCTTGCTGCCGCCGACCCTGATCGCCAGCATCTACGGCATGAACTTTGAAGTCATGCCCGAGTTGCGCTGGCCGTATGGCTACCCCTTTGCGATTGCCTTGATGGTCGCCTCGGTCGTCGTGCCTTTCCTGTATTTCCGGCGCAAGGGATGGCTGTGAGCGCGCGACATTGATTGATGCGGCAGGCTGAGCCCATGGATGACAAGTGGATGGTGGCGCTGGCCGGTCTGGTCGTGATCGTGGCGGTCTTCTGCTTCAAGGTCTTGCATGCGCAGGCGGTGTGTTCCGACATGAGCGGCAACTGGGTCCACGGAGACTGTGTCTTTGACGAAAAACCCGTGCGGTGACTGAGTCCCCCCCGGCCTTGAAGGCCCTGTTTCGCGTGGCCTGCGCCACCACGCTGATGGTGCTGTCGTTTTCACTCATCACGCCCGTGCTGGCGGTGCGGCTGCAAACGGCTGGCGAAAGCGCCTCGGCCATCGGCCTGTTTGCCATGCTGCCCTTTTTGAGCATTGCATTGATGGTGCCGCTGATGCCCTGGGTTTTCGACCGCCTCGGCGTGGCCGTGGCCTACCGCTGCGGGCTGGCTCTCGAGGGGCTGGGCATCGTCGGCTATGCGCTCACCGACAACTACACGCTGTGGTGCGCCCTGGCCATCATGGGGGGCATCGGCGCGGCTGCGGCCTGGAATGGAACCGAGGCCATGCTCGTGCACAACTTGCCGCAGGAGCGGCGAGGACGCTTGACAGGCCTCTACCAGACCGCGCTCGGCGCTGCCACGGCTTTGGGTCCGTTCCTGCCGGGACTGCTGCTGCTGTCGCCGCGCGTGTTGACGTTGCTGGCGGCCGCGATGCCCGCCGTGGGCCTGATGATCACGCTGGGGCCGCGAGTCGGCGCGCTGCGCGCGAGCCACGCCGATGCTGTTCCCGCCGGTCTGTGGGCCACCATGTGCAGCGTTCCCGGACTGGTGGCCGTGGCCTTTGTGGGCGGTGTGTTCGACGCGGGTCTGGGCTCGATCACGGCGGCTTATGGCTCGCAGTCCGGCTTGTCGCTGGCGGCGTCTTCATCCGTCGCTGGCATGCTGGGCGTGGGCGGCTTTTGTCTTCAGTATCCCTGCGGCTGGCTGTCCGACCATGTCTCGCCGCGCCGTGTCTTTGGTTTGGCGGGCGGCCTGTTGCTGGCCGCTTCTCTGACCCTGTTGCTGGTGCCGGCATGGCTGCCTTTGCTTTGGGTCTGCGCTTTCGTCTGGGGTGCGGTGGGCTCGGTGCTCTACACGCTGACGATGATCCGCGTGGCACATGAGTTCGCTGCTTCGTCGGCCATCACGGGCACCGCCGCGATGATCACCGGCTACACCGTCGGTGGCGCGATCGGCCCGTCGTTCAGCGGCCTGATGTTCGATTTGTTTGGCGTTGCCGGTCAGTCGGCCTGGCTGAGCGGGTTGTCGGTGGCCGTTTTGCTGGTGTCGCGCCGCTTTTCGTCGGGCATCGGTTACCGCGGCCCCATCAGGAATTCGCCCGCCGCTTGAGCCAGCGCATCAGCGCGCCGACGCCGGGCAGTTTTTCGTAAAGCTCTTCGGCCGCGTCCCAGTAATCGCGGTGCAGCGTGATAAGCCCGTGCTCGTTGAGCTTGAGGTGAGACGCACCGCGCACCGTTTGCAATTCACTGCTGAAACGGCGAAAGCGAAAGCAGAAATCCCAGCTCAAAAAACACTGGTCGCCTTGCACCAGCACGTCCTTGACGACGAAGTACGGAGCGTCCAGGGCCACGTACATGTGGCTGAAGATGCGCTCGATTTCGCGCACGCCGCGCACTTCGTTGAAAGGGTCCTTGAACACCGCGTCGGCCGCATAGAACTCACCCATGCGAGCCACATCGGCCGGTGTCAGCGCCTCGAAGGCCTCGACGATGCGCGCCACGCGGGCATCGCTGCAGCGTGATGGATACACCGGGTCCAATGCTCGCTCCTCAAAGTCCGGTGACACGACGGATCACCTTGAAGTAAAGCCCGTCGCCCAGCAGCCCGAGCAGCTTCAGAAACCGCGAAAAGCGCTTCGGGAAGTGAATCTCAAAAGCACCCGCCGCCCAGCCGGCCAGAATTTCGCGCGCAGCTTCTTCAGGCTGGATGAGCGCGGGCATCTTGAACTCGTTTTGCGCAGTCAGCGGCGTTTCAACGAAGCCGGGGTTGATCACCGACACCCCCAGACCCGAAGGTTGCACATCGAGGTAGAGCGCTTGCGCCAGATTGATCAGCGCGGCCTTGGTGGGTCCGTAGGCCAGTGAATTCGGCAGACCGCGGTAGCCGGCCACGCTCGACACCAGACTGATGTGACCCGATCGTTGGCTCAGCAAGACAGGCAGCACCGCATCAAGCATGTAGAGCGCGCCAACATAGTTGACCTGCTCGTGGCGAAGCATTTCTTCGAGGTCGAAGGCCGTGGCGCGCAGCGGCTTGTAGTAGCCGGCGCAGTAAAAGGCCAGGTCGATGCGACCGAATTGATCCACGATGCGCCGTGCCGCGCTGCGCATGACATCGCGATCGGTCGCATCGAGCGCGAGGCCCAGGCTGCCGGCATGAGCCGACTCGAACTCGGCCAGCGCGACAGCGTTGCGAGCCGAGACCACCACTTTCGCGCCATTCGCGTGCAGCAGTTTGGCGGTGGCCAGGCCGATGCCGCTCGAGGCGCCGACCAGCCACACCACGCGGCCGCTCCAGTCGCTGACAGGTGCGTTCAGCGGCATGGTCAGACCCGGCGCAACGCAGGCGCTGTCATGGTTTGTGAAAGGCCAGCGTGACCTCGCCCAGACGCAGCCCGAACTTGCTCATCACCGCCTTGTTGAGCATCACGTGTTCGTCGATCAGGTACATCCAGTCGTCGAACTGGACCTCGTAGGTCTTGCCGTCAACGGGCAGCCGAAGCGTGTAACTCCACTGGAATGCATTGCCCGCGCTTTGGCCCTTCGCCTCGCCCACCACGTCATCAGCGACCCCGGTGTAGCTTCCATCGGCGAGTTGCTTCAGGCGCCACACACGGCGCTGCTTCTCGCCATCGCTGTAGACAAAGCTCTCATCGAGCACACCGTCGCTGCCTTGCCAGGAGCACTTCATCGTCACGACGAAGCGGCGAACCACCTTGCCTGAGCGGTCGCTGAACATGCCGTGCGCGGTGAGGTCGCCGTTGAAATAGGTTTTCAAATCGAGCGCCGGCTTTTCGACTGCGTAGTCGGCGGTGGTGGGCGAGGCGCAACTGGTCAGCAGAAAACTGGCAGCCAACGCAAGGCTCAGGATCAAACGTGTTTTCATCGGGGCTCCCGCAGTGGTCGGATCAGCAAAACGTAAAGCAGTGCTGCGGCAGCGAGTTTCAGCGCGCAGGGTAAAAGGCAATAGGCAGCGGTCAATGCTTGCAGTGCCTGTTCGCTGTGGCTGCCCGGCGAGTAGCCGAACCACGACAGCGCCGGCAGCGCAATGCCGGCAGCCAGCGCCAGATTGAGCTTGGTGGCGAAATGCCACCAACCGAAGTAAGCGCCCTCGGATTGCTCGCCGTGTCCCGCCCGCTGAATCACGCCAGCCAAAAGGGCACTCGGCAGCGTCAGGTCTGCGCCCAGGCTAAAGCCGCTGAGCCCGCACACGATGGTGAAGGCCACGATGTCTCCGGCACCCAGGCCGCTGGCCCAGACGAACACGGTGATCGCCAGACCCATGCTGGCCAGCCAGGCCCGCTCCAGACCCAGCAGATTCACCGAGCGCACCCACAGCGGAATCGACAGCGCCCCCATCGCGAAGTAGCTCGCCAGAAAAAGCGCCTCGTATTCAGGCGCCTGCAGGCGATCGCGAATGAAAAACAGCACCAGTGTGGCCGGTACCGCGCTGGCAATGCCGTTGATCAGGTAGACCGTCAGCAGCCGTCTGAACGCCGGGGTGCCAAAGGGCAGCGCCAGCGAAAAGCGCTGTGGCGGGCCGTCAGAGGCTGCCGGCCGGCTCGCCCCGCGCAAAAACACCATTCCCGCGATCAGCAGCACGGTGAACACCACCGTGGTGACCGGCAGACCCGCCATGGACGGCAACACACTGGCCACCAGAACGCCGGCCAGCGCGAGTCCCTCGCGCCACGCGACGATGCCCGCTTGTTGTCGGGCGTTGCCACCCAGACGCGCACCCCATGATTGATGGGCCACCGTCACCACGCTGTAGCCCAGGTAGGTCACAGCCAGCGTGCCGGCACACCAGGCCAGCAGTGCCGTTGTGCCGCTGACCGGGGGAAAAAACAGCGCCGCGAAGCCGACCGCGAGCAAGGTGGCTGCCATCGCCATGGCCCACCAGGCGCGATGAGCGCCCGCGGCAAGCCAACCATCGGCTGCGCGTCCGATCAAGGGGTCGGCCACGGCGTCGAGCAAGCGTGCACCCAGCAGCACCCCGCCCAGAGCGGCCAGCGGGACGCCGAATTCCACAGCGTAGTGGTTGGGCAGCACGACATAAAGCGGCAGCGCCACGAAGGCCAGCGGCAGGCCTAGCGCGCCATAGCTGACCCCCGAGCGCCACCCCACGAGGGCGTCGAGAACCGGCCGCTCGCCGGCCGAGCCAGCCGGTGCGTCCGAGGGGTTCGTGGCCAGGGCCGCGGGCTTGCTCACGAGCCACCCCGCGCGCCGGCCAGCAAGGCCGCTCGCAACTCGGGCTCCGAGGTGGTCGGTGCCAGCCAGATGCCGAAAAACAGCCGCGTGAATTCGGCATCACGGACCTCTCCGACGAAAGCCCCATTGACAAAAAATCGCGCAGCCGTGCCCGGCAGTTGCACACCGGTCATTCGGTCGCCCTCGACCACGTCGGGGAAGCAGCGTTGCATGGCCGCCAGCCAGACGCGCTGCTGAGCGGGGGTGATTTCTGCGGCGCGCTGCATTTCCTCGATGGAGCGCTCGGCGATCAGCGAGCCCACAAGCTCGCGACCGTACTGCAGCTCAAGCGCCAGAGGCAGCTGCGAAAAACGCGCGATCTCGAACCCGGGCTGCGTCCACAGCCTGGCGTCGTACACATGAAAAAAGTAACGCCGCAGGCGGCCGCTGCCGTAAAGGCGCGCATCGGGCAACTCGCGCAGCACCTCGGTCGGAGGTGTGGTCAGTGCGCGCGCGCCCGATCCTGCACTGGCCAAGGCTTGCGGCAGCGCCGCCGCGGCCATCGAACAGGTCAGGGCCCGAAGCGCGGCTCGACGCGACAGCACGCGCATGTCAGTCGTGCTGCAGCGTGAACTGCATGACGTCGGTGTTGCCCATCGCAAAGGCGGCTTCGCAGTAGGCCAGATAGAACTCCCAGATTCGCATGAAGCGGGTGTCGAAGCCGAGCTTGCGCACCGTGGTGTCCTGGCTCAGGAAGCGTTCGCGCCAGCGCCGCAGGGTTTCAGCGTAGTCAAGTCCGAAAGCCAGCTCGTTGACCACGCGCAGGCCGGCACGCTGCGCGGCCTTTCGAAATTCGGCCGGGCTGGGCAGCATGCCGCCGGGGAAGATGTACTGCTGGATGAAGTCGGTCGAGTTGGCGTAGCGCTCGAACATGTCGTCGCGGATCACGATGCTTTGCACGCAGGCCTTGCCGCCAGGCTTGAGCTGTGACTTGAGGGTCTGGAAGAAGCTGGGCCAGTACTCGCGGCCGACCGCTTCGAACATCTCGATCGAGGCAATGGCGTCGTAGGGGCCCTCGCCAGCACCGATCTTCAAGTCGCGGTAGTCCTGCAGCCGCAGATCGCCCGCCAGCCCGGCGCCAGACAGCCGCTCTTGTGCCCATGCGAGCTGCTCGCTTGACAGCGTGACGCCGGTGACCGTGGCGCCGAAATCCCGCGCCGCGCACTCGGCCAGCGCGCCCCAGCCGCAACCGACCTCCAGCACCCGGTCGCCGGGCTTCACCTCGCACTCGAGCAGCGCGCGGCGCACCTTGGACCATTGCGCTTCGGCCAGCGGGCGGCTGCGGTCGCCTTCGAACCAGGCGCTCGAGTAATTCATCGTGGGGTCCAGCCACAGCCGATAGAAGTCATTGCCCAGGTCGTAGTGGGCGTGGATGTTCTTCTTGCTGCCCGAGCGCGAATTGCGGTTCAGCCAGTGCTTGACGCGATAAACCAGTGCGCCCCACCAGGTGCCGTAGACCAGCGACTCGACATCAGCGCTGTTGGCCAGCATCAGCTTGATCAGCGCGGTCGGGTCGGGTGAGCTCCAGTCGCCAGCGATGTAGGTCTCGGCAAAGCCGATGTCGCCCGATCGCATGGTCGCGCTGCACACGTTCCAGTTGAGCATGCGCAACGCGGCACGGGGGTCACCGTCGTTAGCATGGCCGAAATGCATCATGCTGCCGTCGGGCAGTTGCACATCCAGTGCGCCATGGTGCAGGTTCTTCAGCAGGCGGAATACCGCCCGCGCGGTCGCGGGTGCCGAGGCAGGCAAGGCGTTCGATGTCAGGGTGGTAGAGCTCATCGGGTGAATTTTGGCTTTAGATAGGGGGCGTGCTCAAAGCAAGGGAATTTCAGCGGGTGATGAATCCGGTCGGTGGCAGCGGTTTGCGAAAGAAGGGCACCCGCTTGAGCGCGAGACGCAGCGCCTGCCAGTGAATGCGAGCCACCACGCCCAGCGTCATCAACGGCATGCCGAAAAAGGCCCGCCGCAGCGTGCGCGCGGTCAGCGGCACAAGCGCGCCGCTCACGCTGGTTTGCAACAGCGCGCCCTGAGCATCGGCATGGTCGATGCGCGCCACAGTGCGGCCCACGCAGTCGCCGGCTGCGGTACCCGCTGGCACGGCGTTGCTGTGCATGAATCGAAACGCGTAGCTGCCCGAGACCGCGCAAAACGGTGACACGTGAAACACCTTGGCCGCGCGCTGTTCGGCGCCGTAGACCAGCTGCTCGCCGCGCAACAAATAGCAATGCCGTTCGCCAAAGGTGTTGTTGACTTCGACCAGCACCGCAGCCAGCGAGTCATCTTGGCGGTGGCAGTACCAGAAGCTGACGGGCTTGAAGGTGTGGCCCAGCACGCGTGGATAGCAGTGCAACCAGACCTCGCCAAGGGCATCGTCGATGCCCTCGTCGTGCAACAACTCCTCGAGCCAGGCCAGACTGTCTGCGCGGCCATCGCCATGGTCACTGTCTGAAAAGCTGATCGCAGCGAAGCGGTTGCGCGCCAGATCAGGATGCGGCGCCTTGCGCAGGGCGCGCATGGGCAGCATCAGGAAGTAGGTCGGGTAGACGAAATGGTTGTGTGCCGGTCGCACGCGGGTGTGCCGCACCTCGCCAAAGCCGATCAGCGGCCCTGGCATGCCCGCCCCAGCTGACCAGCGCATGCTCATGGGGCCACATCGCTCGATGACTTGGGCGCCGAAGGGCGCGCCAGATCCGGCGCCCAGCGCTCACGCCAGCCGTCGATCACAGCCAGGCCCGATGTCAGGCCGTCTTCGTGAAAGCCGTAGCGCGTCCACGCGCCACAGAACCAGGTGTTGGCGCAGCCCTGCAGCGACGGCACGCGCGACTGCGCCGCGATGGCGGCAGCGTCGAACACCGGGTGCGCATAGTCGAATTCGCCATGCACGGTGTCGGCGCGCGGCTCGGTCGTCGGGTTGAGCGACACCACCACCGGCGTGCGGAAAGGCAGCGGCTGCAGCTTGTTGATCAGATAGTGCAGACACACCGCCGCCTTTTCGCCCGAGGCCGTGCTCGAGCGCTCGTAGTTCCAGGCCGCCCAGGTCGCCGTTCTGCGTGGCAGCAGTGCGGTGTCGGTGTGCAGCACCGCGCGGTTTCGGTGATAGCCGATGGCGCCCAGCACCTGTTGCTCGTCGCTAGAGGCATCGTCGAGCAGCGCCAGCGACTGGTCGCTGTGGCAGGCCAGCACCACATCGTCGAACACGTGCGAGCCGTCATCGGTGGCGATAAGGATCTGGCCTGAATCGCGAAGCCGGCGCACGCTGCGCACCGGCGTGTTCAGCCGGGCATCAGGAATGTGCTGCAGCAAGCGCTCGACATAGCCGCGCGCGCCGCCACGCACCGTGAACCAGCGAGGGCGGTTGGTGATCTGGATCAGACCGTGGTTGTGGCAAAACCGGATCATCGTGTCGATTGGAAAGCGCAGCATCTGATCGGTCGGGCAAGACCAGATGCAGCCGATCATCGGCAGGAAGTACCAGTCGCGAAACACCGCGCTGAATCGATGGTGATCCAGAAACTCGCCAATGGACTGCAATGGCTCATTGGCAGGCGGCGAAGCCGACCCGACGCCGCGTTGTGCCAGCGCCGTGGCGATGCGGTTGAAGCGCACCAGGTCTGCCAGCATCCGCCAGAACGCCGGGCGCACCAGGTTGCGCCGTTGCGCGAACAGGCTGTCGAGGTTGCTGCCGCTCCACTCGAGATCGATGTCAGGCACCCGAACCGAAAACGACATGTCCGACAGCGCCGTGGGCACCTGCAGTTCGCCAAACAGCCGTATCAGGTTGGGGTAGGTTCGCTCGTTGAAGACCAGAAATCCGGTGTCCACGCCATGCGTCACCCCATCGAGGGTGACGTCAACGGTGTGGGTGTGACCACCGAAGTAGTCCCCGGCTTCAAAAAGCGTGACCTGCGCGTGTGCTGAAAGTGCGTGCGCCACCGACAGGCCCGAGATGCCCGAGCCGATGACGGCAACGCGCCGGGTCTCGACGCTCATGCGCTGCGCCCCGCGAGGGCCGGCGCTCGGGCCTTGATCAAGAAATTCGGCCTCATGGCTGTGCCAGCAGCTTTTCGATGGTTCTCGTGAGCGAAGAGGAGTCCGGGCCGGTCAGGCTGCTGAAGCTTTCCACCGTGATGCCGTCGCGGGCAATCAGGTACTTGTGGAAGTTCCACTTCGGCGACGAGCCGGTGATGCGCTCGAGGTCCACGAACAAGGGGTTGACATCGGGCCCGGCACGCGCCGAGACGCGTGTCTTGGTGAACATCGGAAACTTCACGCCGAAGGTGCCTTCGCAGAACTTGGCGATGTCGCCATTGCTGCCCGGCTCCTGAGAGCCAAAGTCATTCGAAGGAAACCCGAGCACCACCAGACCTCGGCCACGGTACTTCGTGTAGAGCTCCTCGAGCCCCTTGTACTGCGAGGTGAAGCCGCAAAAGCTGGCGGTGTTGACCACCAGAACCACCTTGCCGGCGTACTGGCAAAGCGACTGCGGTTTTTCATCTTGAAGTCGAGGCATCTCGCGAGCCAGCAGCGCCGGGCAGGTGGCGGCCTCGGCGCTGAGCGCACAGGCCAACAAAGCCAGCGCCAGCAAGCACCTCAGCAATTTCATCGTCGATGGCAAAAGAGCATCCATGTCGAAAGACTGTCCTACACAAATTGTCTGCAAGCCCCGATACTGATACAGAATCGCCATCCGATGGTTGAGCGGCTCAAAAAGTTCCCCGGGGCTTCAGCCCCCCATGTCCGCACGCACACCTTGAGATGAACGATCCAGCCCGCGATCTGAAGACGCTCACCCTGTCGATTGCCGCCGTCGAGCGAGACACCGGGCTTTCCAAGGACACGCTGCGCATCTGGGAGCGCCGTTACGGATTTCCTGTGCCGCAGCGCGATGGATCGGGTGAGCGCGCCTACCCGCTCGAGCAGGTCGAAAAGCTGCGCATCGTCAAGCGGCTGATGGACGGCGGCCATCGGCCCGGGCGACTGGTGCCCATGCCGATGGACGAACTCCAGCGCCTGAGTGACAACACCGTTGATTCGCCCCAGTCCCTGTTCAAGGGGCTGGTTGCGCCCGACCTCAAACCCTACATCGCGCTGATGCGCTCGCATGACATCGATGCGCTGCGTCGCAGCCTGCTGCTCAGCCTGGCTCGCATCGGACTGTCGCGCTTCATCATGGAAGTGGTGGTGCCGCTCAACACCATGGTCGGCGATGCCTGGATGCGCGGACAGCTCGAGATTTTTGAGGAACACGCCTACACCGAGTGCCTGTACGGCATCTTGCGAGTGGCGCTGAGCAACATCCCGCAGGCCGCCGTGTGTGACCGCCCTCGCGTGTTGCTGGCCACCGTGCCCGACGAGCCCCACGGCCTGGGGTTGTTGCTCGCAGAGTGCTTGTTGACACTCGAGGGCGCGCGCTGCGTGTCTTTGGGCGCACAAACGCCGCTGTGGGACATATCGCTGGCTGCCACCGCTTACAAGAGCGACATCGTGGCCTTGGGCTTCACCGGGTGCATGAACCCGAATCAGGTCGTCGATGGCCTGACGGAACTGCGCAGCAAGCTCGATCCGACCGCCGAATTGTGGGTGGGCGGCTCCTCGCCGGTTCTGCACAGACGCAAGATTGAAGGGGTGATCGCGCTGTCCCTGCTCAGCGACATCCGCACCCAGATCGAGCGGTGGCGGCACGGCAGCGCATGAAGCTTGCCACCCCGGGCTTCAAGGGCAACAAGGCCGCGTTGCCGCAAAAGCCCTGCGTCCAGTGCGCGCGGCCGATGACCTGGCGACGCGCCTGGGCGAAGAACTGGGCCGAAGTGAAGTTCTGCAGTGAGCGTTGCCGCAGCGAAGCTCAGCGAACCCGGCCTCGTCCATGAGCCACCCTGTGCGCCAACTCGTTCTGGTGCTCGGAGACCAGCTCGGCCTGGACAGCCCCGCGCTCGCGGGACTCGACCCGTTGCAAGACCGCGTGCTGATGATCGAAGCGCCCGGCGAGGCGCGCTGGGTGTGGAGCCACAAGGCGCGCATTGCGCTGTTCATCGCGGCAATGCGCCACTGCCGCGACGCGTTGCGCGAGCTGGGTTTCGTCGTCGAGTACATCGGTCTGGAAGACAGCGATCAGCCCACGCTGGTCGGTCGTCTGGCCGCGCAGTTGCAACGGTTGCAGCCCGAGGGCTTGAGCCTGCTGGAGCCTGGGGAATGGCGGCTGCAGCAAGACATCACCGACGCGGCCCGTGAGGCCGGGGTGCCGCTGCGGCTGATCGAGGACCCGCACTTCCTGTGCTCGCGCGCCGACTTCGCGCGCTGGGCGGGCAAGTACCGCAAGACCGAAAAGTCCAGCTTGCGCATGGAGTACTTCTACCGCGACATGCGCAGGCGTCACCGGGTGCTGCTCGACGCCACCGACACCGACCAGCCCGAAGGCGGGCAGTGGAACTACGACGCCGACAACCGCAAGGGCTACCCGAAAGGCGGGCCGGGACTGATTCCGCCACCGGAGTTTTTCGAGCCCGATGCGTTGACCCGCTCGGCGCTGGCCGATGTGGCAAGGTTGTTTGCCGATCACCCGGGCTCGCTCGAGCACTTCGTGTGGCCGGTGACGCGCGAGCAGGCGCTGCATGCGCTGGACGCATTCATCGAATCGCGGCTGGTGAACTTCGGTGACTACCAGGACGCCATGTGGGCGGGCACGCCCTTCGGCTGGCACTCGCTGCTGGCCAGCAGCTTGAACTTGCATCTGCTCGACCCGCGCGAGGTGATCGCTGCGGCCGAGCAGGCCTATCGCGCCGGGCGGGCACCGCTGGCTGGCGTCGAGGGCTTCATCCGGCAGATCCTGGGCTGGCGCGAGTTCATCCGCGGCGTCTACTGGCTGGACATGCCCGGGATGGCCGAAGCCAACCACTTCGCACACCAGCGCGCGCTGCCACGCTGGTTCTGGAGCGGTGACACCCGCATGGCCTGCGCGCGCGACGCCATTGAGCAAACGCTGCAGTACGGCTACGCGCACCACATTCAGCGGCTGATGGTGACGGGCCTGTTTGCCCTGCTCGCCGAGATCGACCCCAAGCAGGTGGCGGCCTGGTACCTCGCGGTCTATGTCGACGCGGTGGAGTGGGCCGAGCTGCCCAATGTGGCCGGCATGGCGCTTTACGCCGACGGCGGGCGCTTCACCAGCAAGCCCTATGTCGCTTCGGGCGCCTACATCCAGCGCATGAGCAACCACTGTGGGGGCTGCGCCTACGCACCCGATGCCAAGGCGCAGCAAGGCACGTGCAAGCCGCTGTGCCCGTACACGGTGCTGTACTGGAACTTTCTCGATCGCCACGAGGTCGCACTGGCAGCCAACCCACGCACGGCGTTGATGGCGCGCAACGTGGCCCGGCTTGACGCGGCCGAGCGCTTGCGGCGGCGTGCGGCGGCCACCGCGCTGCTGAGCGACCTCGACTCGCTGTGAACCCGGCGACCTTGGCCTGCGCTCGGAGTGGGCATGTCAACCCGACTAAAATTTCTCATCCGTCAAGAGGCCTTGTCACCATGTCCACCATGCTCTATCCCGAACTCTTCAAGCAACTCGAAGCCGTGCGCTGGAACATGGACAAGGACATCCCGTGGGACTCCTTCGATGCCAGCGCGCTGAGCGAAGAGCAGGCGCAAACCATCAAAATGAACGCGATCACCGAGTGGGCGGCGTTGCCGGCCACCGAGATGTTCCTTCGCGACAACCGCGACGACAGCGACTTCTCGGCCTTCATGAGCGTGTGGTTCTTCGAAGAACAAAAGCACTCGCTGGTGCTCATCGAATACCTGCGTCGTTTCAGGCCTGATCTGATGCCCACCGAAGAAGAGTTGCACGAGGTGCGCTTCGAGTTCGATCCGGCGCCTGCGCTGGAGACGCTGATGCTGCATTTCTGCGGCGAGATTCGCCTCAATCACTGGTACCGCCGCGCGGCCGAATGGCACAACGAGCCGGTCATCAAGGCCATCTATGAAACGCTGGCGCGCGACGAGGCCCGCCACGGCGGCGCCTACCTGCGCTACATGAAGCGTGCAATGACCAAGTTTGGCGATGAGGCGCGTGCCGCCTTCGCCAAGGTGGGTGTGTTGATGGCCAGCGCGCGGCGCACCGCGCAGGCGCTGCACCCAACCAACCTGCACGTCAACGAAAGCCTGTTCCCGCGCGACACGGTGCAAAGCCGTCTGCCCGATCCGATCTGGCTTGAGGCCTGGCTCGACAGCCAGATCCAGTTCGATGCGGTGTGGGAAGGCAAGGTGGTCGACCGCATCCTGCACAACATGAGCTTGCTCATGGAGCGCAGTTTTGCCACCGTGCAGGAGCTCAACCGCTTCCGCAAGGAAGTCACCGCCTCGGTGGCTGCTGCCGCCGCCAAGGTGGCAGCGCAACCCGCCGCGGTCTGAGCGGCGCTTGGGACGCGTTCTGGGTTCGCCGTCCAACAAGCTCTGCGCGCCCGGCGACGTCGAGACGCGTGTGGCGGCCTTGGCGCAGCCGGTGGTGTTCACCAACGGCGTGTTCGACATCCTGCACCGCGGCCATGTGACCTACCTCGCACAGGCCAGAGAGCTGGGGGCGAGTCTGGTGGTCGGGCTCAACAGCGACGCGTCAGCGCGTCGTCTGGGCAAGGGCCCCGACCGCCCGCTCAACACCGAGCTTGACCGGGCCTGTGTGCTCGCCGCGCTCGAGAGCGTCAGCCTGGTGGTGATCTTCGACGAAGCCACACCCGTCGAGCTGCTCAAGCGCGTGCGGCCGCAGTGGTACGTGAAGGGTGGCGACTACGACATCGAGACGCTGGCCGAAACCGCGCTCGTGCGCAGCTGGGGCGGGCGGTCTTGTGCGCTGCCCTTTGTTGACGGCCACTCGACCACCGCATTGGTCACACGCATACGCGGCTGAGCTCACGCACGCGGCGTCAGTCGTGGGCGTCGATCGCGCCCAGCGCCTCGCGCATGCAGTTCCAGCCCGAATGCAGCGCTTCGGCCAGCCCGGCGATGACCGAGCCGGCCACAACCCCGCTCACATGCGCAAGCGGCGCCACGGCCACGTCCCAGCCCGTCGGGTGGCTGACGGGCCCGGCCCACGGCGCCTCGCCCACCAACTTGATCGCCAAACCCGCCAGCACCAGCGCGCCGATGCGGCGTTGCGATCGCGAAGGCCGCCACAGCAGATGCACCGCCACCACCGCCACGCCGGCATGCAGCACGCCAGACAGCCCGCCGTAGTGCGTCAGCGCGGGCTGCACCCACAGCCCGAGGTGCAACGCGGGCCAGGCGAGTGCCCAGGCCACCACGCAGCGAGTGGGCACCCGTGCGGCCAGGCCCAGCGCGGCCACCAGCACGCAGCCGGCGAGGTTGGCCGCCAGGTGCAGCTCGCTGAAATGCACCAGCCCAGCGCTCCAGGCGCGCCACGGCTGCGAGCCGCTGAGTGACGGCTGCCAATCGAGCGCAAGCGAGAGCCGCCAATCGCTCGTGGCGCCCCAGCGCTCAAGATTGAAGATGACCAGAGAACCCAATCCCAGCGTGACCGCCAGCGCGGCCCACGTCCATGCCGAAGCGGGCCAGCGCCCGTCGGTGGGCGGTTGGCTGCTGCTCACGGCTCAGCCGAACACCGACCGCCACAGCTCGAGCACGGCAGCCCTTTGAGGTGCCAGGTCTTGCGCCGGCACACGGGGCGCACGCTCGTCAAGCCGTGCCATGTGCTGCGTGCGACGCAAGTCACGGTAGGCGTTGGCTGCTGCCGCGCCCACGCCCGCGCTCAGCAGTCCTGCCGCCTCGGCGCGTTGCAGCAAGGCGATGTTGCCCACGTCAGGCTGCAGCTCGGGGTGCTGCCTGCTGTGGGCGAGCACCAGAAACTGAACCGTGAACTCCACATCCAGCATGCCGCCCGCGCTGTGCTTCACATCAAAGACGTCTTCGGGCGCGGCATGCGCGGCGGCCAGCTTTTGGCGCATGGCCTGCACTTCGCCGCGCAAGGCGACAGCGTCGCGCGGGGCTGCCAGCACGGCGCGACGCACCGCCTCGAACGGCGCGATCAGCGAGGTGTCGCCGGCGCACCACCTGGACCGCGTGAGGGCCTGGTGCTCCCAGGTCCAGGCCGTGTTGCTGCCACGGCCCAGCTGGTACTTCTCGAAGCTCGCGATCGAGGTCACCAGCAGGCCCGAAGCGCCGTTGGGCCGCAGCGCGGTGTCAATGTCAAACAATTCCCCGGCCGAGGTGCGCAGCGTCAACCACCCGATCAGCTTGCGCACGAAGGCGGCATAGACCTCGCTGGCGCGATCGCGATCGGGTTCGTCCGCGTCGTCGTAGAGGAAAACGACGTCGAGATCGCTGCCGTAGCCCAGCTCCTTGCCGCCGAGCTTGCCGTAGCCGATGACGGCCACCCGAGGCTGTTCGCGGTGCGCCTGTTTCAGGTGCCGCCAGGCCCAGCGCAGCGCACAAGACAGCGTGGCATCGGCCAGCGCCGACAGATCGTCGGCCACCTGTTCGACGCTGATGTGTCCTTCGATGTCGCGCTCCAGCGTGCGAAACACTTCTGCGTGGTGAGCGCGTCTCAGGGTGTCGAGCAAGGCTTCTTCGTCGACTTCGCCCGAGCGGTGCCAGGTCGCATACCGTGCGTCCAGACCGGCGGTGAATTCGGCCGCGTCAAAGCGGCCATGCAGCAACTGCTCGTCGGCCAGCTCGTCGATGACGCCGGGGTGTCGCATCAGGTAACGCACCGGCCAACGGGTGCCATCGAGCATGCGCAGCAGCCGGTGGTGCACCGGCGGTCGCTCGACCAGCAGCGCAATGTAGTTTTCGCGGCGAAGCAAAGGCTCCAGCCATTCGATGAAGCGCCCCGAAGCCTCCAGCGTGCAGGTCTGGGCTTGCACCGCATCGGCGGTGCGCAGGATCAGCTTGGCCAGCCTCGAGCGCGTGTCGTCGCGCAGCAGCTTCACCTTGGGCAGCTCGCACCACGCCTTGACCCGCGTGGCCAGCTCGTCGGGCAGCCGCGCGGCCAGCTCGGGGCTGTCGAGCGCGGGCAAGGCCGGCACGCAGCCGCGGCAGCTCGTGCCATTGCTGTTCGATGCGGCCGACTGTCCTTCATGGAGCAGGGCGTCGAACTCGGTGGCCACGAACTCGCGCGTTTCGCACCACCGCACCAGCAGCTCGCAAGCATCGGTGGTGCAGTTCAGCCCCATGCTGCGCGCGATCCAGCGCAGGTCGGCATCGGCGCTGGGCAGCAGGTGGGTCTGCTGGTCGTCAAGAAACTGGATGCGGTGCTCGAGCCTGCGCAAAAAGACATAGGCCTCGGCCAGCCGGGCTGCGCTGGCCGGCTTCATCAGCCCGCGCTCGGCCAGCTTGGCGAGCGCCTTGAGCGTCGAGCGCGTGCGGATCTCCGGGAACTGCCCGCCGCGCACGATGAGCAGCAACTGCACGATGAACTCGATCTCGCGGATGCCGCCACGCGAGAGCTTGACGTCGTTGGCCCGCTCTGGCCGCCCGGCCGCTCGCCGCTGCGCTTCTTCACGCACCTTGCGGTGCAGCTGCCGCAGGCCCTCGAAGACGCCGTAGTCGAGGTAACGCCGAAAAACGAAGGCGTTGACCGTGCTGTGGAGCGACCGCAAGCCAAGCGTCTCTTCGCGCTCGCGTGGTGCCACCACACGGCCCTTGAGCCAGGCAAAACGCTCCCACTCCCGACCGTGAGCCTGCAGGTATTCCTCGAGCATGGGCAGGCTCACCACCGGCGGGCCGGAGTTGCCATTGGGGCGCAGCGCCAGATCGACCCGGAACACGAAGCCGTCTTCGGTGGTGTCGCCGATCAGCGCGTACAGAGTGCGCGCCACCTGCGAGAAGTACTCGTGAGCGCTGACCGGCAGCGCGCCGTGCGTATGGCCGCCGTCCTCATACAGGTAGATGAGGTCGATGTCGGACGACACGTTGAGCTCGCGGCCACCAAGCTTGCCCATACCGATCACCCAGAACTCGATGCGCTTGCCGGCCGCGTCCAGTGGCGGGCCATGGCGCTCGTCGTGTTCTGCCAGCGCTTGCCGCAGCGCGATGTCGAGCGCGGTTTCAGCCAGTTCGCTCATCGCCAGCGTGACGTCTTCGACCGTTGCGCCCTGCTCGATGTCGAGCACCGCCAGCCGCTCAAGCACCAGCTGCCGCGTGACGCGCAAGGCGCTGGCCAGTGAACGGCCCGCGTCGTGCAGCCGCTGCACCAGATCGGCGATCACTGCCGCGCGTGGCAGACCCGCAGGCAGCAGCGACAACTCGTCGCCATAGCGGCGGCGGATGCGTTGCACGAACCGGCTGTGGTCGGCGTTTGCCGGGGCTGGCGTGGCGGTCATGGAACCCATGGGTGCCGCAGGTGCTGTGCTAGATTGCCTTGGGACCCACGCTTTTCATGCTCGCTACAGACACCGACACTCCAGCCGAGATTTCCGACGCCCAAGGCGCCAAGGAGCAACGGTGGGTGCGCGTGGTGCGGCTGTTCGGCTACCTGCTGGTCGCAGCGTGGAGTTTGCTGGTGCTGATCTGGGCGGCTTTGCACTGGGTCATTTTGCCGCACATCGATCGCTGGCGAGAGCCCATCGAGCAGCGCGCGAGCCGCATGCTCGGCCACCCGGTTCGCATTGGCGAGATCATCGTGACCTCGGGCGGCTTGGCGCCCGCGCTGGAGCTGAGGAACGTCGAGGTGTCCGACGCGCAGGGGGTGCCGGCGCTTCGCTTGCCGCGAGTGATGGCCGCCTTGTCGGTGCGTGCCGTGCTGACGCGGCAAAACCTCTTCGAGCAACTTGTCATTGACGGCGCCTACCTCGAGATGCGTCGCGACAAGGCGGGCCAGCTGTTCGTCGCCGGTCTTGACTTCAGCGGGCCCGGCGACGGCGACCAGGCGCTGGCCAACTGGTTCTTCGATCAGCATGAGTTCGCCATTCGCGGCGGCACGCTGCGCTGGGTCGATGAGTTGCACTCGGCCGCGCCGCTGACGTTGACCGACGTGCAGTTGGTGGTGCGCAACTCCTTGCTCAAGCATGAGATGCGCATCGATGCCACGCCACCACCCGAGTGGGGCGAGCGCTTCACGCTGATGGCCCAGTTCACGCAGCCGCTGCTCGCTGACAGTGGCGACTGGAAGCGCTGGCAGGGCACGGCCTATGCCGACCTTCCACGTGCCGATGTCAGCACCCTGCGGCAGCACGCCACCTTGCCGTTCGATCTGGATCAGGGACAGGGCGCCTTGCGTGCCTGGGTCAATCTCGACGAAGGGCGTGCCGAGTCGCTGAGCCTGGATGTGGCCTTGCGCGATGTGTCGTTCCGCTTGCGTCCCGGCCTCGAGCCCATGCTGTTCAGCGAAGTCACCGGTCGCCTCAGTGCCCGCCAGACCGACACCGGCGGCGAGTTTGCTGCCAGCCGTTTTGGCTTTCTCACCGGCGATGGTGTGCGCTGGCCTGCCAGCAACATCACGCTGAGCTTGCGTCAGCAAGCCGATGGCCGCGTGAGCGGTGGCGAATTGAGCGCCGAGCGGCTGGACCTGGCGCTGATGTCGCGGCTGACCCAGCGCTTGCCGGTGGATGCGGCGCTTCGAGAGCGGCTCAATGACCTTGACCCGCAGGGCATCGCCGAAGGCCTGAGCCTGCGCTGGGACGACAAGCTGCCGCAGGACGCCGGTGCAGCGCCCAGCGCCAGTGCGCTGCCAGCGCACTACAAGCTGCGCGTGTCGCTCAAGGGCCTGGCACTCAACGCCAAACCGGCGCCGCAGCCGGATCAAACCGGTCGGCCGGGGATTCGTCAGGCCGATGTCGAAGTCAACGCCGACGAGCGCGGCGGTGACATCAGGGCGTCGATGATCAACGGGTCGCTCGAATTGCCCGGCGTGTTCGAAGAACCCGTGCTGCCACTCGACCGGCTGAGCGCCCAGATGAGCTGGCGCATCGGCGCGCACGCGGCGGGCGAGCCGCCGCCGGTGTCGGTGCAGATCAAGGGCCTGCAGTTCGCCAACGCCGATCTGCAGGGCGATTTCCGCGGCAGCTGGTCCACCGGTGGCAGCGCAGCCCAACCGGGCGCCCCGCGCTTTCCCGGGCTGCTCGACATCGACGGCACGCTCAAGCAGGTGGTCGGCACGCGTGTGGTTCGCTATTTGCCGCTGAGCATGGTCGATTCCCGGAGCTATGTCAGCTACGCCGTGCGCGGCGGAAGGGTTCCGGAGCTGGCCTTTCGTGTCAAGGGCGATCTGAACGACTTCCCTTTCGAGCAGCCGCGCGACGGCAAACAAGGTGAGTTCAACATCACCGCGCAGGTCGAAGGCCTGAACCTGGCTTACGTGCCCAGCAGGCCGGCCACCGAAGGCCAGCCCGCCTACACCTCGCCGTGGCCGATGCTCGAAGACCTCAGCGGCGAGCTGATCTTCGATCGGGATTCGATGGAAATCCGCAACGCGCAGGGTCGCCTTCGAGGCATCAGGCTGAGCGGCGTCCAGGGTGGCATCAAGACCCTGAGCCACCACTCGGTGGTGCAGCTCGAAGGAGCCGGACGTGCGGCCATGGCCGACATGCTGCGCTTCATGAACGACTCTCCGCTGGGCGCCTGGACGGGCCATGCGCTCAGCCAGGCCACGGCCAGCGGCAACGCCGAGCTCAAGCTGGCGTTGGCCATACCCGTGGACGACACCGACGCGTCCACCGTGCGCGGCAGCGTCACGCTGGGCGGCGGCGAGTTGCGTTTGCGGCCTGACTTGCCGGCGCTCGCAGGCACGCGCGGGCGCATCGACTTCACGCAAAAGGGCTTGTCCATCGTCGGCGGTGCCGCGCGAGCGCTGGGCGGCGATGTGGTCATCGACGGGGGCGTGCAGCCCGATGGCTCGATGCGCTTCGTCGCCCAGGGCACTGCTACCGCCGAAGGACTGCGCCGCAGCGGCGACGTGGCCGGCTCGGCGATCGCCCGTGTGGCGGCTTCTTTCAGCGGGCAAACGCCCTACCGATTGGCCGTCAACTTGCTGCACGGCAAGACCGATCTGCTGGTCACCAGCAACCTGGTTGGCCTAGCAAGCGACCTGCCCGCGCCGTTTCAAAAGTCAGCCGAAGCGTCACTGCCGCTGCGCTTTCAGTTGTCGCCCGTGGCCGATGGCAGCAGCCCGGCGCGTGACACCCTGCGGTTCGATCTGGGCAGCTTGTTGCAGGTCCAATATCTGCGTGACGTGTCGGGTGACAACGCGCGTGTGCTGCGCGGTGGCGTGGGCGTGCTGGAGCCCGCGCCGCAGAGCGCATCGGGTGTGGCGGCCGTGCTCAATCTGGGCAAGGTCAATGTCGAGGCCTGGGAGCGCCTGATCGAAGGCATGAAGCTGCCCGCTCCATCAGCGGCTGGCTCGACACCCGGCGATGGAGCGGGGTATTTCCCCACCTCGATCGCCTTGCGCGTTGACGAGCTGCAGTACGGCAGCTTTCGGTGGAACCATCTGGTGGCGGGGCTGTCCCAGGACGGCCCCTGGTGGCGGGCCACCATCGACGCGGAACAGGCCAGCGGATACGTCGAATATCGACCGCCGCGAGCCGGTCCTGGCTCGGCGGGTCGCATCTATGCCCGCCTGAGCCGCCTGTCGCTGCCGCGAGCCGGCGAGGAGGGTGCGCCGGTCGAAAACCTGCTCAGCCCGAGCGTGCTCACGGTACCGGGGCTCGACGTGGTCGTGGAGGACTTCAACCTGCGCGGCAAGTCGCTGGGGCGGCTCGAGCTGGAAGCGGTGAACCGGCAGGCCGGCGATGCGGCGGCCGATTTGCGCTCGCTGCCGCGTGAATGGCGACTGACGCGGCTGGCGCTGACCACGCCCGAGGCCCGGCTTTCGGCCAGCGGCACCTGGGCGGCACCCGCAGCCACCACGACAGCGGCCTTGCCAGCCAGCGCGCGGCGCGTCGAGTTCGACTTCAAGCTCGATCTCAACGACAGCGGCGCGTTGTTGCAGCGGCTGGGCTACGGCAAGGTGCTGCGCGGCGGCAAGGGCGCCATGTCCGGGCAGGTTGCCTGGCTGGGCTCGCCGATGTCGCTGGACTTTCCCAGCCTGTCGGGGCAGATCAACCTGGCGATCGCCTCGGGTCAGTTTCTCAAGGTCGAGCCCGGGGTGGGCCGGCTGCTCGGCGTGCTCAGTCTGCAGGCGCTGCCGCGTCGGCTGACGCTGGATTTCCGCGATGTGTTTGACAAGGGATTTGCCTTTGATGACGTCACCGGCGACGTCCAGATCGCCCAGGGTCTGGCCAAGACCAGCAACCTGCGCATGCGCGGCGTGCAGGCGGTGGTGTTGATGGACGGTCAGGCCGACATCGACAAGGAAACCCAGGACCTGCGTGTGGTCGTGATCCCCGAGATCGGCGCCGGTGGCGCCGCATTGGCCGTGGCCGCCATCAACCCTGCCATCGGCCTGGCCAGCTTCCTGGCGCAGTACGTGCTGGGCAAGCCACTGGCCGCGGCCAACACCCGCGAATTCAGCGTCACCGGCACCTGGACCGATCCCAAGGTCGATCAAATCGAGCGCAAATCCGGCAGTGCCACCCCTGCGGCTGCGGCAGCGCCACCTGCAGCCGCATCCGCCGAATCCCGCAGCGAAAAGCCATGAAGATCGCCGCCTTGCAGATGGTGTCGACGCCCAGCGTCGAGCGCAACCTGGCCAGCGCCACACGGCTGATCGCCGAGGCCGCCGCCGCCGGGGCCGCCTGGGTGTCGCTGCCCGAGTACTTTTGCCTGATGGGCCACAGCGATCGCGACAAGCTGTCCATCGCTGAAGTGCCCGGCTGCGGCCCGATCCAGCAGATGCTGGCCGATGCCGCCCGACGGCACTCGGTGTGGGTGATTGGCGGCACCTTGCCGCTTCGTGGTGACGACCCCGAGCGGGTGTTCAACAGCTGCTGCGTTTATGCCCCCGACGGCACTCTGGCCGCGCGCTACGACAAGCTGCATCTGTTTTGCTTTGACAACGGCCGCGAGCGCTACGACGAAGGCCGCGTGCTGCGCGCGGGCAGCCAGCCGGTGGCGTTCAGCGCGCCGCCTGGCGAGATCGGCAGGCCGCTGCGCGTGGGCCTGAGCATTTGCTACGACCTGCGCTTTCCGGAGCTGTATCGCTGGCTGATGGCGCAGCCCGGGCAGCCGCCTTGTGATTTGCTGGCGGTGCCTTCGGCATTCACCCACACCACCGGCCAGGCGCATTGGGAGCTGCTGCTGCGTGCCCGTGCGGTGGAAAACCAGTGCTACGTGATCGCTGCGGCCCAGGGCGGGCTGCATGAAAACGGACGTCGCACCTGGGGCCACAGCATGGTGATCGATCCGTGGGGCGAGGTGCTGGCCGTGCAGGCCGAAGGCGAGGGGGTGGTGATCGCCGAGCTGGATGTGCAAAGGCTGGCCTCGGTGAGGGCGCAGCTGCCGGCGCTCATGCACCGGCGCGCGCTCAGCGCTTTTTGATCAGCAGGTCCTGGATCATGACGCCGTGGATCGGCTCGACCTGACGCGACTCGAGGAACTCGTTGAGCTGGGTGCGCATATTGGCTGAAATCTGCGCCATGCCCGAAGCGCCGAGGATCGATTCGTAGGGCTGCACGCCGACACTGTTTTGCAGCATCAGCGCCACCTGATCGCGCTCTTTTTCGAGCACTGCGCGGGTGTCCGGGTTGCGCACATCGATGGCCACCCGGGCGGTGACGGTGGTGCCGTCGCTGGTGGTCGCACGCACCGTGCCCGACTCGATGTAAGACGGCGAAGGCCGGCTGCTGGGCATCCACTGGTCGAACTTGAACGACGACATGCCAATGGCCAGCCCCGAGGTCAGGCCGATCGCCAGCGCCAGCATGACCACCAGGTAGACCGGCACCAATCGGTCGTTGGCGGGTTCGTCCAGCAGTCTGGAAGGCGAAGCGGGGGCATGTCGGGCCATGGGGCGCACCACCAGAAGCAAGGGGAGTGCGGTGAATCTAACTGCCACAGCTGCGGCGTGGCGTGACTTCGGGTGATGACTGCCGTGAAGGGCATCACGCGAGCGGCGTTGGCGGCAGCGAATTCAGCGTCGGCCGAACATCATCTGTCGTGTGAGCGCCGATTTCAAAGGCGAAATCGCCTGCAGCGCGGCCAGCCCGAG
>CAMCNE010000003.1 GCA_945875935.1 Bordetella parapertussis | reverse complement strand
TGCCTGTGACCCACATTTGGCGATAGGCGGCTTCCAGATCGCGCACGAAGGTGGCCTCATCGGTCAGCGGTGAGTGCTTCAATGTCTGACGCAGTGTCCGGCGCAATTCGACGACGGCCTGGTGGTCTGCGGCCAGGGCGGCAGCCACTTCGACATAGCGATCGATCGCCGGCGCGATCCAGGCGTCGAGCCCCAAGGCCGAAAGAATGCTCGCCGCACTGCGCGAAACCGGGGTCGACCCCATGGCTGCGACCACCGGAACGCCCATCCACAGGGAATCGAAAGTGGTCGTGCCGCCGCCGTATGGAAAGCTGTCCAGAGAAATGTCGATGAAGCTGAAAAGGTCGTAATAGACGGTCAAGTCGACCCGTGGCAAGAATTCGAAGCGGTCATCTGATATGCCCATATCGAATAACTCGAACCTGATGGATTCTCGTTTTTGTTCGGAGTTGATATCCACCATCAACAACCTTGAATTCGGAACACGTGAAAGCAGTTCACCCCAACGTCTGCACATCACGGAAGTTATCTTTAAAGCGCTGTTGAGAGACCCGAAAGTGATGTAACCATTTTTTTCGACAGGCGACTCAACCGCAACTTCCTTGTCGATGAAAGGCCGGTAGCACCACTGACTGTTCGGAAGTGGAATCAGAGTTTCGGTATGAAGAGGCTGAGAAATTTCCGGGGGGTCTGTGCGCACATCGCAAAGCCTGTAATCCATCCGTGTCAATCCCGTTGTATTCAGGTATCCGACCCAAGTGGCTTGAATGGGGGCGGGCTGTTGGCTGAATACCGGCAGTCTGTACAGCCGCGTATGACCCGTCAGGTCGATCAATACATCGATGGCGTCTGCATGAATCCTGTCTGCCAATTGCGGGTGAGACAGATCCGTCACGTCCACCCACTGGTCGCACAGGCCGCGCACGCGCTCGGTGATGCGGTCTGAATTGGCGGTGGTCGAGTAGCAGAAGATCTCGAAATGCGCCCGGTTGTGCCGCTCGAGCACCGGAATCAGAAAGAGCATCACCGGATGGGTGCAAAAGTCGGCCGAGACATAGCCCACCCGCAAGCGCCGTTCCTTGTCCGAGTTGCCCAGATAGCTTTCGAACCGGGCCGGGAAAGCCTGCTCCAGCCGAGCGCCGAACTGGCGGTGTTTGTCGAAGATCTCTTGTGCGCTCAAGGCTTCATCGAAGTTCAAGAGTCCCAACTCGAACGATTGGGTCTCGAACCGTGTCGGATCGATCTGGATGAATTCGCGCAAGGGTTCCAGCGCCTCAAGTGCAAAGCCTTGAGCGCACAACACCAGACCGAGCAGCCGCAGGGCCTCAGGGCTGCGCGGCTCGAGAGCCAGCGCTCGCCTTGCTGCGCGCTGCGCTTCTTCGTTTCGCTTCAGATCGCTGAGCATGATGGCCAAGCTCAGCCATGAGCTGAAGTTGTCAGGCTCCAGACACAGCGCCAGCTCCATCGCCTCGACGGCCCCGGCGGAGTCCTTCAGGGCTTCAAGCGTGTGCGAGAGGAGTGCGGCCGCCTGCGCGAAGTCGGGCTTCTTGCGCAGGGCTGCTCGCAGCAAGGTCTCGGCCTGCTTGGGGTTGCCGCTCAGGTAGACCAGTCTCGCAAAGTTGTAGTTGCCAAACGCGTGCTCGGGGTCGATGCTGAGCACCGCCTCGTAGGCGCGGGTCGCGCCCGCCACATCACCCTTTTCCGCCAGCAGCACGCCAAGGTTCAGGTGAGCTTTCGCATGGCCCGGTGCGATGGCAACAGCCTGTTGGTAAAGCTCCTCGGCGAGTTGCAGTCGCTGCGCTTTTTCTTCGCGGTTGCCTTCTTCGATGAGGCTGTCCGCCTTGGCGGTATCCCCGCCGCCTGGAGATACACCCTGACGCGACGGGATCAGCTGCCTCAAAAGGTTTTTGATCATTCGAAGATCAGACGAAAACTATGAAAGTTTCACCAAGTTTATTGATGAATGATGGGCGACAGGAGTTGAATTGATCAACTTGATGACCGCAAGCAAATCAGAATCCATGACGCGAACCCGTTGGTGGTTTCCTGGTCATAGCCCGCATCCTTCAGTTCCCACTTGAATGAATTCAGCAGCTTCGCCGTCTTGTAGAAATTCAGAATTTCCTCTTGCTTGAATTGAACGATGCGTTTGCGCATTTTCTCTTTGGCGTAATTCGCCTTTGAGGCACGCTTGCTGTCGTTCAAAGGGGTATCTTGTGGCATCAGCTCCATCAGCATTTTTGCCAGTTCTTTGCCAAACTCGGTTGATTTTTTGGTGCTCAGCCAAACGAACATGATTTCCCCTGTTGATAAAAATGGATGTCTCGGTCGTTGCTGCTACTTCACCCAGGTATTCAGCTGGATGATGGGCAGCAGCACCGCCAGCACGATGAGCATCACCACGCCGCCCATGGCCACGATCAGCAACGGCTCGAGGATGGTGGCCATTTGCAGCGCGCGTCGCTGCACTTCGGCCGACAACTGCTTGGCGGCGCGGTCGAGCATTTCGGGCAGCTGGCCGGTCTGCTCACCGAGTCGGGCGAACATCGACAGCAATCCCGGAAAGCGTTTCTTGCCTGCCAGTGCCGAGGCGAGCGGCGCACCCTCGCGCACGCGCACCAGCGCATCCAACGCATCGGCGCGCATGGCGGTGTTCGACAACGTCTCGGCAGCCGCCTGCAATGCCTTCAGGATGGGAACGCCCGCGCCGGCCAGCATGGCCAGGGTGCCCGCGAAACGCGCGGCGTTGTAGCCACGGCTGAGTCGGCCGACCAGCGGCAGCTTGAGCATCCCGGCGTCAAAACGCTCGCGAAAGGCCGGGCTGCGCAGCATCAGCATCAGGGTTGTCACACCCGCAGCGATGAGCAGCAGCAGCAGCCAGCCGTAATGGCGCAGAAAGCTGCTGATCGAAAGCATCGCCACGGTCAGGCCCGGCAGTGCACGTTTGGAACTGGTGAACACCGATGCCACCTGCGGCACCACATAGGTGACCAGAAAGATCACGATGACCACCGCGATCAGCGACACGATGGCCGGGTACAGCGTGGCCCCGATCAACTTGGCCTTGAGTTCCTGGCGCTCTTCCAGATCGTCAGCCAGGCGTTCGAGAACCTGGCCCAGCGCTCCGCTTTGTTCGCCAGCGGCCACGACGCCGCGATAGACGTCGTCGAATTCACGCGCGGCGCTGCCCAGCGCGCTGGCGAAGGGCGAGCCGGCGTTGACTTCGGAGCGCAGGTGCGCGACCAGTTCACGCTGCTTGGGGTCCTCGGACTCATCGCTGAGCGCGGTCAGCGCGCGCTCAAGCGGCAAGCCGCTGCCCACAAGCCCTGCGAGCTGGCGCGTCCACACGGCCAGCGCGGTCGACGAAAAAACCCGCTGCGTGAAATGCAGACCCTTGCCCTTGGCGCCTGCCGAGGCCACCTGCGTCACCAGCAATGGCACCAGTGCCTGGGCACGCAGCTGGGCCCGGACCGCGCGTGGGTTGTCGGCTTCCAGCAGGCCGGTGGTGGTTTTGCCTGCGGCGGTCAGCGCCTCGAACTTGTAGGCCGGCATGTCAGCTGCGGCTCAATGTCAGCCGCCCGGCCACGAAAATCCGCACGGCGCCTTTGGGGGGCACGAGCGAGACAACCGGGCCGCCCACATCACTCTCGCGTGACACGCATCACCTCTTCGGCGGAGGTGATGCCTTCACCGACCAGACGCTCGCCGTCTTCTCGCATCGAGCGCAGACCGGCCTGTTCGGCGGCCTCGAGCAATTGCGGCTCGGCCGCCCGGCCGTGAATCAGCGCGCGAACCTCGTCGTTGGCGCACATCAGTTCATAGACGCCGGTGCGGCCCTTGTAGCCCGTTTGCCCGCACTCGGCGCAGCCCACGGGGTGGTAGCGGCCCTGAGCATCGGCCTTCTTGCAAGCCACGCACAGCTTGCGCACCAATCGCTGCGCCAACACGCCCAGCAAGCTGGAGCTGAGCAGGAAGGGCTCGACGCCCATGTCGGTCAGTCGGGTCACCGCGCTCGGTGCGTCGTTGGTGTGCAGCGTGGCCAGCACCAGATGGCCGGTTAACGAGGCCTGGATGGCGATCTGCGCGGTCTCGAAGTCGCGGATCTCGCCGATCATGATCACGTCCGGGTCCTGGCGCAGGATGGCGCGAAGGGCCTTGGCAAAGGTCAGATCGATCTTCGGGTTGACCTGCGTTTGTCCGATGCCGCCGAGTTCGTACTCGACCGGGTCTTCGACGGTCAGCACGTTGGTGGTGGCGGTGTCCACGCGGCCGAGCGAGGCATACAGCGTGGTCGTCTTGCCCGATCCGGTCGGCCCGGTCACCAGCACGATGCCGTGAGGCTGCTGCACCAAACGGTCGAAGTTGCTCAGCACATCGCCGCTCATGCCCAGACCTTCGAGCGTGAATTTCGATTCGCCCTTGTCGAGCAGTCGCAGCACCGCGCGTTCACCGTGCGACGACGGCAGGGTGCTCACGCGCACATCGACCGCACGTCCGCCAATGCGCAGCGAGATGCGCCCGTCTTGCGGCAGGCGCTTTTCGGAGATGTCGAGCTCGGCCATGATCTTCAGGCGAGAGATCAGTGCCGCGTGCAAAGCCTTGTTGGGTTGCACCACCTCGCGCAGCGTGCCGTCCACACGAAAGCGCACCGAACTGCTGCGCTCGTAGGGCTCGATGTGGATGTCGCTCGCGCCGTCCTTGGCTGCTTGCGTCAGCAGCGCGTTGAGCATGCGGATGATCGGAGCGTCATTCGAGGCTTCAAGCAGGTCCTCGATCGCCGGCAGCTCTTGCATCATGCGGCTCAGATCGGCTTCGCTTTCGACCTCGCCGATGACGGTGGCCGCGCTCGATTCGCTGCCGGCATAGGCCACCGCGATGCGGTTGACGAGCGTTTCTGCGGGTTCTCTCTCGAGGGCATCCACGTCGTACAGGCGCAGCACCTCGGCGAGCGCCGACAGCGAAACTGTCTCCGGCGCCCACAGCACCAGACGGTCGCCTTCGTCGTCAAGCAGCACCGTGTGGGCGCGCGCGTAGGCGTAGGGCAGAGGGTGTCGGCTGGACATGACGAAGTGTGGCAGTTGGTGCGGTGAGAACTGTCAGTTGGCCGCAGGCTGCGGCGCTTCGGTGGGCCTGGCCGCTGGCTTGGCGGGGTCTTCGCCAGGCTGCAGCGGTGGCAGCACCGGACCGCCTCCGACCGGCATCATCGGGAAGGTGGAGACCTGCGCGCCCTTTTGTTCGCCGCGGATCATTTCGTAGCGATCGACCGCCAGCTTGTTGGACGACATGCCGTCGCGCATGACCACCGGCCGCAAGAACACCATCTGGTTGGTGCGCACCTTGGTGCGACTCTCGGAGCGAAACAGCGCTCCCAGGTACGGAATGTCACCCAGCAAGGGCACCTGGGACTTGCTGACCGAGATCGAGTCTTCAATCAGGCCGCCCAGCACGATGATCTGCCCGTCGTCAACGACCACCGTCGATTCGATCGATTTCTTGAGCGTGGTCGGACCGTCCCTGGCCGTTCCGGTGGCCTGCTCGGCGATGCTCGAGGACTCCTGGAACAGCGTCATGCGCACCGTGCCGTTCTCGCCGATCTGAGGGCGGATGCGCAGCGTGATGCCCACATCCTTGCGCTCGATGGTCTGGAACGGCGTGGCGCCCACAGCGGTGGTCGTGTACTGACCGGTCACGAACGGCACGTTCTTGCCCACCACGATCTTGGCTTCCTCGTTGTCGAGCGTGATCAGGTTTGGCGTTGACACGATGTTGGTGCTGGCGCGCGTCTGAAGCGCCTTCAGCACCGCGGACAGCCCGTAGTAGCTGCCGTAGTTGCGGATCACCGCCACGTTCAGACCCTGAGCCAGGCCCTTGGCCGTGGCCAGTGGATTGGCCGCGTTTTGGCCGTCTTGCAGCAGGTTTCCGGAACCTCCCGTGCCGAAATTGGTGCCGGCTGCGCCGAAGTACTTGTTGCCGGTGTCACCCACCGCCAGCCACTGGAAGCCGAAATCGGCCGTGTCATCGCCGATGACCTCGACGATCATGGTTTCGATGTAGACCTGCGCGCGACGTGAGTCGAGCTGGTCGATCATCGAGCGCAGTTGTCGGTACATCGGCTCGGGCGCCGTGATGATCAGCGAGTTGGTCGCCGGATCGGCCTGCACGAAGCCGCCCGTTGAAGGGCTGCCAGACGGCGTGACCGGAGCTGTGGCCTGAGGCGAGCTGCCCGGGCTCGAGCCATTGCCCGACATGGCGTCGGTCTTGGCCACGTTGGTCGCACTGTTTGCCCCCAACGACGACGAGCTGTTCGACGAACTGCCAGACCCGCCCGAGCCTCCGCTGTAAGCAGCTCGCAACACGGTGGCCAATTTCACCGCATCGGCATTCTTGAGGTAGACGACCCAGATGTTTCCCGTTCCGTTGGCGCCGTTGTTGGGTTGATCCAGCTTGGACACCAGCGAGCGTATCGAAGCCAGCTTGGCCGCATTGGGCGCACGCACCAGCAGCGAGTTGCTTCGCGGCTCGACCAGCACCGAGGTGGCCGCAGAGCCGGCAATGCCTTGACCGGCTGCGCCGCCTGATTCGGTGAGCTTTTGCACCAGCGGGGCGATGTCGCTGGCCACCGCGTGCTGCAGCGTGATCAGCTCGACGTCCCCCGACGCCGGTGTGTCCATCGCCGCGATGATCTTGCCGATGCGTTGCAGGTTGTCCGCGTAGTCGGTGATGACCAGCGTGTTGTTGCCGGGGTTCGCGTTGATGGTGTTGTTCGGGCTGATCAGAGGGCGCAGCACCGGCACCAGGTTGTTGGCGTTCTCGTGCGTCAGCCGGTAGATCTGCGTGATCACCTGATCACCACGACGGCTCACCTCGCCGACCGATACGGTGCCCGACTGCAGCTTCGCATCGGCCTCGGGCACCACCTTGAACAAGCCGCCGGCTTCAACCACCGTGAAGCCCAGCCCGCGCAGCGCTGCCAGGTAGTTCAGGTAGGCCTCGCGAGGCGACAGCGGCTCTTCGCTGTAGAGCGTCATTGCGCCTTTGACCCTTGGGTCGACCACAAACTGCTGGCGCAAGATGGCAGCCATCGCTCGCGACACGGCCTCGATGTCGGCGTTGACGAAGTTCAGCGTCACGGGGTCGCCCACGAAACGCTGACCTCCTGTGGCGGTTTGAGCCGCCTGGCCCCAGGCTGGCGCCACGGCCAAAGGTCCGAGAAGCAAAGACAGCGTCAGCGGTGCACACAGCGCCGCGACACCCAGCCGTGGAATGTGCCGTCGCAGCCGGGATGGCAACCCATGCAGGGGATGGTGAGCATTCATGGCTATCCGATCGAAATGACGGACCGCGCGCCGTCGCGCCGTCCGATGAGATTCAGCAGATTGGTCAGGGCAGCTTCGTCGGCATCACGCGAAGCGGCTTCGCCGAGAAAGTGGAACCCTCCAGGGCCCCAGGTGCCGGTGCCGTTCACTTGCAAGGCACCTTCAAGGGTGGTCAAGGTGATATTCACCATGTCGCCCGCTTCTGGCTTGGCGCCTGCGTTCGGGGGCTGACCCTGCAGGCTCAGACGATAGCTGCCCAGCGTGTCCAGCGTCGACAGCCGCGAGGAGGCTCCCGTCAGTTCGACGTCGACCCCACCGGTCATGTGCCAGCGGCCCTGCGCCGATTCGAGAGTCAGACCCGAAGACAGCACACGCAAGGTCCCGCCAATTTGCACGGTGTTCCAAGGGGTGCCCAGACCACTCAGCCAGGACCCGGGCCACTGGCCGATGGGTGCTGAAGTTGGCAGCAACTCGGCCGTCCAGCGGCCCACGCCCGGTCTGAGCAAGACGGCAACATTGCCGCTCAGACAGCAAGGTTGGCTGAGAACGACTTCGAGCGCGAGTCCGCGCGGCCGCAGCGACCAGGCCAGCCGGCCCGGCAGCGCGCTGGCGTCGCGGCTGCCCTCGCCGCCGGTCAACACCGCCACCGCGCTTCCCGACCAGACCGTGCCACGTGCCTCGACCAGCATGAACTGTTGCCGGGTTGCACCCGATACGGCGCTGGCCAGCCACGCTGCCGGTGCGAAGGCGATGGCCGAGATGAGTGCGCCGGTGACGGCACCTGCCACGCTCCAGCGCAGACTGCTGGCACGGGCTCGGCCCCATTCGAGTTCGGCATGCGTTGAATCTACCCATCGAGATGCAGCCAGCATCGATGGCGACGCCGGCGGCTTGCGCCGCAGCGTTGGAATGCCCAGGCGGCTGACAGAAAAGCGGTTCATGGCGCTCCCGCGAGGCTCAAGACGATGGTCCCTGAGTAGCCCTTGGGGCCACGCGACAGTTGGGCTTGCGTGACCCGCGCACGGGCTGCGCTGCGAACCTCGGTCAACCAGCCCTGAAGATCGACTGCGGACACCTCGTCGAAGCTGCACGTGGCGCCATCTCCCGACAGCGTGAGTTCGGCCTTGGGGCCCAGCCGCTCCGTGGTCGCAAGCAGCGCAGTGCCCGACTGCATGGCCGACACCGGAGGCATGTTTCGCAGCTCCGAGGTTTCGGCTGCCAGGCGGCGCATGGTTTGCAACTGCGCGTCGAGCTGGTCGACTTGCGCTGGAGCTGTGCTCAGGGTGCGCCACGCCGGCTGAATCGCAATGAACCAGACCATGAGCGCGCCGACAAAGCAAGCTGCCACCGTCAGGCTGGTGCGCTCTCTGGGCGCCAGCGCAAGCCAGCGAGTGAACGCTTGATCTCGCAATACCAGCCACGACGCAGGCAAGGTGAGTCCGAACCGGGCCAGTCCCTCGTTTGGCGAGGTGCTCATCGGGACACCTGCGGCGAGCGGCTCAAGACGACCCGCCCTTCCGATGCATCCACCTGCCAGCCGGCGGGCTGCAAGTAGGCCCGGAACTGATCGATTTCTGCGTCTGTCCAGCCAGCCGCGGCCAGGGTGAGACGACCGGTCTCGAAGCGCAGATTACCGACCGGCGGCTGTCCGCCGGGCCAAGCCGAGGCCGCAGCTTGCAACTGCACTTCAAGGTCCAGCTCGGTTGGCTTGCCCGCCAAGGCGCGCAGCACATCGACCTCGCGCTGCATCTGCAGCGGCGCATCGAGCACAGCCCGCACCTGGGGAAATGTCGTTTGCAGCAGCGTCACCATCGATTGCCGGCGCGTTGCCAGCTCCGCGCTTTGGTGCCACGCCCACAGGTTGAGCCCGATGATCTGCACCGCAACCAACGCGGCCACACCGTGACGCACCGGCCGCCAGGCCGGGCTCATGCAGCGGCGCAGCAGATCACGTGCGGCGCGGGTGCCACGGTGGCGCGCAGCCATGTCGAATTGGCGCAGGTTCCACAAGGTGCGCGTGGCCTGCAACGCGCGCTCACCAACGGTCAGCACGCTCACGGATGAGCCCAGCCAGCGCTCGGCAAAGGTGGCCACCTCAGGGTCGGCGCTCCAGTGCGTCTCAGGTGGCAGCGGCTGAGGCAGCAGCGCACGCGCCAGGCCACCTTGCAATCGCAGCATCACCACGCCTTGCGCGTGAGCCCAGGTCAACTCGACGTCTTCCTTCGATTCGGTGTCAGCGGCCTCGCTGAAGTGGCCACGGGGCAGGTCGTCGGGCCAGGAGAGCGGCACCACACGGTCGACGAAGACCTTGCGGCGCTCGAGCTGGCCCAGCCGCTCGGCCAGCCATGAGCGGTGAATGGCCGCCACCCAGGTGGGCTGGCCAGCAACCGCCCCTGGAGCGAGTGCGAAACAGGTGTCTTCGGCGTCTTCGAGCAAGGATTCTTCGAGCACACCTGCGAGCGCGGCTCGAAGCCGTGCCGATGGCGCTTTGGGCAGCGTGATCTGGTGCCAAGCCACGTCCGCATCGCCGACCACCGCGATCACGCTGTCGGCCTTGGGCAAGAGCGACGATGCGCATCGCCCGCGTGACTGAATCGTGAAACCGTCGTTCGTCAGCAGATAGTCAAAGTCATCCGCGCCCGAAGCCTCAACCACGGCTGGCGCAGCACTTCGCGGCCGCAGGCGAGGGCGTGGTGGCAGACAAATGACGAGGGTCGGCATCGAGGCTCTCAGTGATCCGAAGCGAAAACTGATTCTAGTAAGGCGAGCATCGCGGATCTCCTTAAATCAAAGGCTTATCGCTGCTTGTTGCAGCCAGTTGTAAACAGATGTGCGCCACGAGCGGGGCTGTTTCATCCGCCGGGGTCTTGCATGCTGACCCGACGTCGCTGCAAGGCGACGATGTCCAGCCCGCGGCGCTCGACCAAGGAGCGCTCCTCGAGCACCCTGTCGCCCAGCCGCAGCCTGCCTCGGACTTCAAAAAAATTCGAAATCACCCCGACGCGGCTTTCGTCCAGTCTCACGGTTGGGGGCACCAGATTCTGTGCCTCGGCCAGCGTCTTGAACGGCGTGCGCTGACGGGTTTGCACCAGGCGATCCGCGCCGCCAAGGTCGAGACCGTCAACGCTCGCGGCAATGACTTCGCGCGATGCGGTGTTCAGGTTGATGGCGGTGCGCACGGGCAGGATCACGACGTAGGGCGCCAGCCTGCGAAGGGATTCGGGGTCGACCCCCAACCATGAAAGCTGGTCGATATTGCGTGGCATCAAAGGTGGCGCGCTGGGTCGCTCTGAGCTGCCCATCGGTGCCATGGCGTCACGCAGTCCGCTGGCCAAGCGTGTGGCGATGGTCGGCGCAACGCCAATCGACTCAAACAGGCGCTGGATGGAAAGCAGCTCGGCATCGATGACTTTGCCGCTGTCGTCGGTGAGGTTGCGCAGGTTGTATCGAGATTGAGCGTCGCTGATGCTGCCCGACAGAAAGGCCTCCGGGCCGCTGTCTGTGTTGTTGCGGTCGGCCGCCAGAAAGGTCGACAGACGCGCTTCTGCCAGCGGCGTGGCCCACGGCTCGCTGAGCGTGGTGGCTCTGCCGCTGCGAGCGTCTTCGCGCAGGATCATCCGCGCCCAGTCCAGTGCGCCTGAAAGAACCCAGGCGGCCTGGGTTCGCGCCCGCTCGGCCGACTCGACCTGAACCGCGCGCCACTGCTGCCAGACCATGGCCGACGCCAGCGTGGCGACCAGCACCACGATCAGCATGGCGGTGAGCAGCGCCGCTCCCGATTGCGTTCGGCGACCCGATGGCTGCGACTGCTGGGTGCTCATGGCAACTGGGGACCCAAAGCGATGTCTCGGGTCAGCGTGCCTTCAAAGCCGCCGCCCCCCGCAAATGTGAGCACCAGTCTGATGCCCGTGGGCAAAACCACCTTGGGTCGGCTCACAGCCGCACCGCTCGCGGGTGTGGCAACGGCCTCGACCACGTCGTTGCTGGATTGGCAGTTGGTCCAGGCGTTGCCTCGGTAGCAGTACAGCTGCCATTGGGTCAGGCCACCGAGGGTTCTGACAAGGCCGGGATCATTGCCAGGCAGCAGCTGGCTGCGCATCCAGCTGTCTTGCAGGGCGGCACTGCCTGTGACCGACGGCCCGCCCCAGCGCACCCATTGGCTGATGCCTTGCTCGCCTTCGACGTTCGAAGCCATCAACGTCCAGGAAACCAGCTGCACGCCATCGGGCGTGCGCCGGGTCAGGCGCAGCGTGGCGCCGTCGAATGTCAGCGCTGGAACCACGTCGGTGTCGTGCAGCGATGCCAGATCCTGTTCCCACTGGGACAAGACTGTGGTCAGGCGCAGCGTGCGTTCGAGCCTGGCCTGGCTCGCATCGCGCGTGCGCACGATGCCGTCCACACCCTGCCAGGCCATCAGCGCCAAGGTGGCCATGATGACCAGCGCCACCAGCACTTCGACCAGCGTGAAGCCGTTTTTACGGGCGGCGAGGATGGCCATGGCGTCAGTACCGCGGCAAGACAGTGGACAAGGTGAGCATCGGCTCGCCCGCCTCATTGGCCATCACCGCGTCGACCCTCCGGAAGTTCGGGTTGGGTGTGGGTTGCACCCGGAATGTCCCGCGGTAGGTTCGACCCAACTGCTGGCAGCTGAAACTGGATTCACCCACATTCGGATAGGTGCGTGACAGCTTGAGCCCGGTCAATTGATTGTCAGCACACCACTGCGCCTCGCTGACCTCGGTGAGCCGCTGCGCGTTGTACAAAAGTGAACCGGCCGCCTTGGCGCCCGCGCCCAACGTCACCGCCACGATGACGAGCGCGACGAGCACTTCGATCAGCGTGAACCCGGCCATCGCGCGGTGGCCGCTGGAAACCGCCGCAGGCGAGGGCAGCTTCATCGGCTGGCCGCACCCGACTCTTCACCCACCACGCCGAAGGGCCCGAGCCCATCGGTGGCCAGAGTGAGGCGGCGGTCTTCCAGGCTCAATGTGATGCGCTGCGCGCCGATCAAGGGCTCCGGGCCCAGCACCACCGCACCGGCGCCAATGACGCTGGCAGTCACGCCCGAGTTCAGCCAGTGGTTGGGCAGGCCAGAAGATTCAGGCATGCCGACGAAGCGGAAATCGCCCGTGTTGCCTTTGCCTGCAGCCTCGACGTTGGGCACCCAGTTCACCGCAATGCCCAGGGCACGGGCCTCGGATCGGGCCGATTCCAGCAGCATGGCCAGCCTCGCGCCTTCTTGTTCAAGCCGCGCCGATGCCGGATCTCGCAGCGCCAGACTGACCACCGACGACGCCAGCGCGATCAGTGCGACGACGATCAGCAGCTCGATCAGCGTGAAGCCGGCCTGACGTTGCCTCACCCGCCCAAGCCGCTCATTGCCAAGAGCCGATCTCGGCGTCGTTGCCTTCGCCGCCTGCCACACCATCGGCGCCAAAGCTGTAGATGTCGATCTCGCCCTTGATGCCTGGGTTGGCATATTGGTAAGGGCGGCCCCATGGGTCATTGGGCAGTTTGTCCAGATAGGGTTTCCAGTTCGGCGGCGCTGCTCCCACGGAGGGTCGGGCAACCAGGGCCTGCAGACCCTGCTCGCCACTCGGGAAGCGCTGGTTGTCAAGCTTGTACAGCTTGAGCGCCTGCATCAGATTGTTGACATCGGTACGTGCAGCGGTGACTCGAGCGTCGTCGGCGCGGTTCAGCACGTTAGGAACGATCAACGCAGCCAGCACGCCGATGATCACCAGAACGACCATCAGTTCGATCAGGGTGAATCCGCCCGAACGCAGACGGGCCTTCGGTTGATCAAATGACCGCATGAGTGAGCGTGACGAAGGCACGTAATCGGTTTTGACCATGGCGTGTTCCTTGCCGCCGTTGGGGGGTGCGGCGCTCTGTGAGGATGATAATCGGGGCATGTCGAGCCGATTCGCTGCTTTCATCATCTGGGCTCTGGTTGCCGGGACAGGTGTGTTCTGGGGCATCCGCTTCTTTGGGCATTCCGCGCCTGCTCCCATGCAAGTCGCAACCGCCGACGTGGGCTCTTTGACTCGCGGAGATTTGTCCAGGCTGCTGGGCTCTGACCTGGCTGTTCAGGCTCCGGTTCAATCACCAGTCCTGGCCCAAGAGCTCGGTGCGCGTTTGCGTTTGACCGGCGTTGCTGCGCCAAGGCAGCATGGGGGTCCGGGCCTGGCGGTGATATCTGTTGACGGCAACCCGCCGCGCGTCTACCGCGTGGGTGCGCTGATTGACTCGAACCTGGTTTTGCACGACGTCAGCATGCGCACGGCCACGGTGGCCATGGCTCAAAGCGGCAGTGAACCGGCTTCCGAGGTCGTGCTGGAAATGCCGCCCCTGACCGCTGCTGCGACCGGCACCCTTGCGCCAGCCGCAGTGCCCGAAACGTATACCTACCCCGAAGCCCAGCCTGTTCCCAATGCCGATGACACGAGAGATTCGCTGTCAGACATGGCACCACCCTCGGCAGGTCACTACCAGAAGGGCCTCAAGGGCTTGCGCGCTCGCTGAAGTTTGGGCCCAGCTGTGGACCGTGTTCGCGTTGATGCTCAGCGCAGAAAAAGCCGGTACGCGGGGTTGTCGGTTTCATCAACGCACGGGTAATTCAGGGTGCTCAGGAAATCCTTGAAAGCCTTCTTGTCCTGACGCGGCACTTGCATGCCGACCACGATGCGTCCGATGTCTGCGCCGGTGCTGCGATAGTGGAACAGGCTGATGTTCCAGTCAGGGTGCAAGCTGGACAGGAACTTCATCAGCGCACCGGGGCGCTCCGGGAAAACAAACCGGTACAGCCGCTCATCCCGAGCCAATTCACTTCGTCCGCCCACCATGTGCCGCAGGTGGAGCTTGGCCAATTCGTCGTGTGTCAGGTCGATGGCGCGAAAGCCCTGCCGGTTGAAGTTGGCAGCCAGCGCGCTTGAATCGCCCCGCTGTGCCGTCGCCACACCGATGAACACGTGGGCCGTTTTTTCGTCGGAGATTCTGTAGTTGAACTCCGTCACCGAACGCGGGCCGATCACTTCGCAAAAACGTTTGAAGCTGCCTCGCTCCTCAGGCAGCGTCACGGCCAGAAGCGCCTCGCGGTCTTCTCCGATATCGGCGCGCTCGGCGACAAAGCGCAGGCGGTCAAAGTTCATGTTGGCGCCGCATGCGATGGCCACCAGCGTCTGACCACTCAGTTGGTGTTTTTCGATGTATTGCTTTGCGCCAGCCACCGACAGCGCGCCCGCTGGCTCGAGGATGCTGCGGGTGTCCTGGAAAACGTCCTTGATGGCGGCGCACACGGCATCTGCGTCAACGGTGATGAAGTCATCGACCAGTTCACGAGTCAGACGGAACGTTTCCACGCCGACTTGCTTGACAGCCGTTCCGTCCGAGAACAAGCCGACCTCAGGCAGGCTGACTCTTTTTCCAGCCTTGACCGAGCGGATCATCGCGTCTGAGTCATTCATCTGCACGCCGATGACTTTGATTTCCGGGCGAACGGCCTTGATGTAAGCCGCCACCCCGGAGATCAATCCACCGCCACCAATCGCTACGAACACCGCCTCGATAGGGTCTGGGTGTTGCCGCAGGATCTCCACGGCAATCGTGCCCTGGCCCGCAATCACATCGGGATCGTCAAACGGGTGGACAAAGGTCAGCCCATGCTGCTGCTCAAGTTCGAGCGCGTGTGCGTGGGCATCCGAGTAGCTTTCGCCGTGAAGCACCACCGAGCCGCCGAGAGCCTTGACCGCGTCGACCTTCAGCTTGGGTGTGGTCAGCGGCATGACGATCAATGCCTTGCAGCCCAATCGTTTGGCGCCAAGAGCGACGCCTTGGGCGTGGTTGCCGGCTGACGCGCAGATGACGCCTCTGTCGCGTTGTTCGGCTGTCAGCTGAGCGAGCTTGTTGTAAGCCCCACGCAACTTGAAACTGAACACGGGTTGGCTGTCCTCGCGTTTGAGCAGCACCTGGTTGTGCACTCGCTTGCTGAGATTGCGCGCCAGTTCCAGCGAGGTCTCGATCGCCACGTCATAAACCCGCGCAGTCAGGATCTTTCGCAGATAGTCATCCAACCCCAGCGGTTCACCATTTGCGACCGCTTGGCTCAACGGCTTCGGGGCCTTGCGTGCTTTGGGGCCAGACATCGTGTCTCCGGGCTGCGAGGTTTTGCTTGCAGGCCGTCCTGCACGCGGTCGTGGATGTTAAGCGTTGACATCGAGCGACCTGACGGCCGCAGCGCGCTGCTTGACGCAAGCCAAAAACACCCAATAAAAAGGCCCAAGGCATTTCTGCCTTGGGCCAAATCCACCATTACGGAGGTGGAGGAGACAAACGGGAAAGAGCATCAAAACAACATGTAGGGATAGTACGGATTCCGTTGGGTTTGCGCAAGCAAATTTTCCTGATGGATTCATATTTGCCAGCCGTGCCGTCAACCCCCGTGGACAATCTCCAATCAGTGATGTCGATGGGGGTCTGAATGGACTGCGTGGTCAATTGGGTTGCTGCTTCTGGCATGAGCTTTGTGGCAGAGACGGGTAGCGGGCACATGATCGTGATGGACGGTGCCCCTGAGGGGGGCGGCCGTAACTTGGCGCCGCGCCCGATGGAAACCGTGCTCGCCGGCACGGCTGGCTGTACAGCCTATGACGTGGTGCTGATCCTGCGGCGTGGCAGGCAAGCGGTGACGGGCTGTCAGGTCAAGGTGACCTCAACCCGGGCCGAGACCGACCCCAAGGTGTTCACCAAAATCAACATGCACTTCACCATCACAGGCAGCGACATTTCAGCCGCTGCGGTGGAAAGGGCAATTCAGATGTCGCACGACAAATATTGCTCCGCAAGCATCATGCTCGGTAAAACTGCCGAAATCACCACCAGCTTTGACATCGTGACCGTCTGATCCCATCCCGCCGTAAATGGCGGGATGGCATGTGATCACAGGTAGTGAGCCGTGCGCGTCATGACCCCAGCGGCTGTGCGCATCGCCCAGCGCAGCGGCGAGGGCAGTTCGCTGGCTCCCGACTGCTGTGCCTCTTGGGCATGGCGCGACTCGTCGGCTTTCATTTGAATCACGATCGCGCGGGATCGCTGGTCTGATGCTGGCAGCCTGTCCAGGTGGCCTTCGAGGTGATGCTCAACCTGCCGCTCTGTTTCCACCACAAAGCCCAAACCCATCGCTTCGCTGCTGCGGCCTGCCACCCAACCCATCACAAAGGAGCCCGCGTACCAAAGCGGGTTGAGCAAACTGGGGCGTGCGCCCAGTTCGGTCAGGCGCTGTTGTGTCCAGACCAAGTGATCGGTCTCATCGCGCGCTGCGGCCTTGAGCTTGTCGCGCAGTTCAGGGTTCTGAGTGGCCATCGATTGCGCCACATACAAGGCTTGCGCGCAAACCTCTCCGACATGATTGACGCGCATCAGCGCGCCCGACAGTGAGCGCTCGGCCGGCGAGAGTTGCGAATCGTCGTGCGCGCAGGCTTCCGCTGCGCCGCTGCCTTTCGGGCTGAAGTTTGCGTTTGGCAGTTGCCGCGAGGAAACTGCCACTCCCGAGAGGGTTCTGAGCGCGTTGTCGGCGGCGATGATGATCTGCTCAAGCATGTGTAGAAGTCTGCGTTGGAAAACACCCTTGACTCAACCCAGTGACGGCATGAACATTCGGCTGCCGGTTAGTGCTGGGTTTGTGCTCACCTGATTTTGTTGCGCTACGCCTGCCTTCGCCCAGTCTTTGTGACACGAAATGTGCCACGTGGGTCGTGTGGCGTTCGGGCAACACACCGTCAGTGTGCCTTGGTTTTTTTTGGTTGTCGGTGGGCGCAGCGATGGAATTTCGCGGGCTTGTGACTACCATTCGGCCTGTTGGTGATTGGCGGCGTTGAATCGCTCCAGTTTCGTTCCGATTTCAATGGTCAGTTCAGGAGATTTCTCAAATGAAAAAATCAGTCGTCGCCCTCGCGGTCTTGGGTGCTTTCACCGGCCTCGCTTCGGCCCAATCTTCGGTCACTCTTTATGGCCGCGTTGACGCAAACGTGGGTTCTGTGGACCCTGGCAGCATGGGCTTGGCTGGCAAGAATGCCAAGGTCGGTGAGTCGGTCGCCGGGATGAACGACGGTGGCTCGGGTGGCCTTGGAGCTTCTCGCTTTGGCATGCGCGGTACCGAAGATCTCGGCGACGGCCTCAAGGCTTACTTCAAGCTGGAATCCCAGATCGCGGTTGACACCGGTGCAAACGGGGGCGCCACCCAGACGTCTACGAATTCGATGTTCAACCGCGAGGCCTATGTGGCCTTGGGTTCAACGACTTGGGGTGACATCCGCTTCGGTCGCTTGGAAACCCTGTCGCGTGAAGTCAACCGCACGATCAACGACGCCAGCGGCGAAAACCAGTTGAACATTTCCGAAGTGATCGGAACCAACCGCAAGCAGACTGGTTACAACCAGAATCTGGCCTACTTCAACAACTTTGGCACCCGCGTCGACAACGCGTTTTCGTACCGCTCGCCCAGCTTCATGGGTATTGCACAGATGATTGCCACCTACAGCTTCGGCGAAAAGGCGGCTGCACCGACAGGCAACGCCACCGCAGCGTTCAGTGGCAACACCACTGCAGCAGGTAATATCGCTTCGTACACAGGCGTGGGGTTCATCGTGACGGCGGGTCCGCTTTCTGCCGATTTGGTTTACGAGCAGATCAATGGCAACGGGACCAGTGGTTCTGCGTCCAAGACTGGCACGATCGGCGCCAACTATGACCTCGGATTTGCGAAGATCTATGCCGCTTATCAAGATGGTACCGATGTGACCCAGGCATTTGGCGCAAATGCCATGACGACCTTCAACAAGAATACCGGTAGCACCGTAGGTAGTAAATCTGGCGTTGACCTCAAGGCCAGCAACTTTGGCGTGAAGGTTCCGGTGGGCAAGTGGACGTTTGTGGCCCAATACACCCAGTCTGAGTTGTCCGGCAGTAATTTGGCCAAAAGCGTTTGGCTTGACAGCGAAGTCAGCCAAGCCAAGTACGGCATGTCGGCTGAATATGCCTTGTCGAAGCGCACGTCGCTCTACGGCGTGGTCATCGGCCGCAGCGGTGATCAAGACGAGTACTTCAATCGCAAGAATGAGTACAACATTGGTCTCGCCCACACCTTCTGATCTTCTGACGGAGATGGGTTGATATCTGAAAGCCGCCCTCGGGCGGCTTTCTTCGTTGTGGACGAGCCTTTTTGGGTGATCGTTTGGTGACCTCCGTGGCCCTTGCAGTCAGTTTTGCGCGCGTGAGCACATCAGGGTCGGCGATGGCCAAAGCCTGCGGCCCACGGGCTCGGCTATGGGGCATGGCGTTGGTCGCGTTTGTGCTGTCAGGCTGCGTGGCCACGCCGGACGAGCGGGTTGCTTCGCGCAGTGATCCGGACTCTTGGCGACCGTTCGAATTTCCCTTCAAGCGAGCGACGCGATACGCGCCAATCACTCTGGACGGTCAACCCGTGATTCAGGCCGATGCAGACCACTCGGTCAGCTTGTATCGAAAGATGGTGCGTGTGCAGCCCGATGAATTGGGCCATCTGGCGTTTTCGTGGATGGTGCCTCAGCTGATGGAGAAGGCCGATCTGAGCGTGCAGGAGCACGAAGACGCGCCGGTGCGGCTGGTGCTGGCCTTTGACGGCGATTTCAACAAGCTGCCGGTCAAGGACCGGTTGCTGTTTGATCTGGTCGAAGGCGTGATCGGCGAGCCCCCGCCCTACGCGACGCTGATGTATGTGTGGGACAACCATGCCCCTGTGGGCTCAGTGATCGTTGCGGCTCGCACCAGTCGGATCCGAAAGATCGTCGTTGACTCGGGCCCGACGCAAACGTCGGTGTGGCGGTTTCACGATCGGGACATTGCCAGCGATTTCAGAAAAGCCTTTGGCGAAGAGCCCGGCGCGCTGACATCGGTGGCCTTGATGACCGATGCAGACAACACCCGCACCCATGTGCGCGCTTTTTACGGCGAGGTGAAGCTGCTTGGACCTGGCCCGCGCTAGCTTTGTGCTGGCAGCAAGTGTTCGCCGTGGAAAAGCTCGGTGGGCGTCTCGCGGTCCCGGATCAGCCAAGACTGATCGGCTGACACCATGACCTCTGCTGCGCGGCCGCGGGTGTTGTAGTTGCTGGCCATGCTCATTCCGTAGGCGCCTGCCGACAAGACTGCCAGCAGATCGCCTTGTTGAACGGCCAGATCACGGTCGCGCCCCAACCAGTCCCCCGATTCACATACGGGCCCGACCACGTCATAAGTCACCGGCTCGGCGTCGCTCAAACGGCAGGGCGAGATGCCCATCCAGGCCTCGTACATCGCCGGACGCATCAGGTCATTCATGCCGGCATCCACGATGCAGAAATTCTTGCCCCCGGCTTCGTGAGACCGCTTCAGGTACAGAACCTCGGTGAGAAGCACCCCCGCATTGCCCACAAGCGAGCGGCCAGGCTCGAACATCAGTTTGCGATGTGCGTGGCCGCGGGCATCGATGCGCTGCAGCAATGCTCCAATCAACTCGGCCGCCGAAGGTGGTTGCTCGTTGGTGTAAGTGATGCCCAGCCCGCCGCCGAGGTCCAGGTGATGCACTCGCACGCCGGTGGCTTCGACCGCCTCGACCAGATCCAGCATGCGATCGACGGCATCGAGGTAAGGCGCGACCTCGGTGATTTGCGAGCCGATGTGGCAATCGATGCCAACGACCTCGAGCCCCGCAAGCCCGGCAGCGCGCGCGTAGGCGGCCAAGGCTCGCTCGTGGGCGATGCCGAACTTGTTGTCCTTGAGACCCGTGGAGATGTAAGGGTGAGTCTTGGCGTCGACATCGGGGTTCACACGCAAGCTGATGCGTGCTGTTTGCCCGGATTGCACAGCCACCGAAGACAGGGTCTCGAGTTCGGCCTCGCTCTCGACGTTGAAACACATCACGCCGGCGGCAAGTGCTTGGCGCATTTCAGCGCGTGTCTTGCCCACGCCTGAGAAAACCACTTTGGATGGGTCAGCGCCAGCAGCCAGCACACGCTCAAGCTCACCGCCAGACACGATGTCAAAGCCACAACCAGCTTGCGCAAACGTCTGCAGTACGGCCAAGCTTGAGTTGGCCTTGACCGCAAAGCACACGAGGTGGGCTCGTCCCTCAAGGGCGCTTTGGTAAGCCGCGAGCGCGGCGAGCATCGCGGTGCGCGAGTAAACGTAAAGCGGAGTGCCGAAGCGCTCTGCCAAATCGGGCAGGCCACAACCGTCCAGGGTGAGCGTGTCGTCGCGGTAAGCCAGATGAGGCGCGCCTGGCAGCTTCATCGGCTGGCCAAACGATCAGTTGTCGTGGGCGACATGGCCTCAGCTTGGGTGAGCGCCGCCTGAAGCTTGGGCTGACCCGGCATGAACAGCGGGCCTTTCTGTCCGCACCCCGAAAGCATCGCGCCCAAGGCCATCAAGAACACCAGACGAACCGGTCCGTGGACCTTGGAGACTAGACTCAGAGTGCTTTTCGACATCCACAGAATTCTACTGACCATGCCCGAGTCGAACCTTCCAAGATCGTTGACCGACAGCGAGTTTCACGCCTTGGCTGCTGCCGTGCTGGCACGGATTGAGGAAACGGTTGACCGGTGGCTGCAAGACGATGTGATCGACATCGATTCAAGCCGCACGGGAGGCTTGCTGGAGCTCAGCTTTCCGGATGGCAGCAAGATCGTGATCAACGCGCAACCGCCTCTGCATGAGCTGTGGCTGGCTGCGCGCAGCGGTGGATTCCATTTCAAGTGCGCCAGCGGGCGCTGGATTGATACGCGCAGTGGCACCGAGTTTCATGACGTGTTGTCGAGTTGTGCCAGCGAACAAGCCGGGCGGGCGTTGCGTTTCGGCTCTGCCTGAAGGTCGCCTCGCCGGGTGCGGCGCGTTCAGCGCGAGAACAGGTCAAGGATGCTCTTGCGCTCTTCTTCGTCGGCAGGTTTGGGCAGGTTTTCGTCCAGCCCGACGCTGCTGATGCCGCTGCGCTGCGTGCTCTCTTCGTAGAACCACTCCGAGCCGATATTTACAACGCCTTCCGGTGGATTCACAGACAGTTCGGACTCGGGCTTGCCCTTGAGGGCGAAGCTCATGTAGTCGATCCACACGGGCAAAGCCAAGCCACCGCCAGTTTCGCGGTCACCCAGCTTCCTGGGGTTGTCATAGCCGATCCAAACGATGGCCACCACGTCTTGCTGGTAGCCGGCAAACCAGGCATCCATCGAGTCGTTGGTGGTGCCCGTCTTGCCATAAATGTCGCGGCGCTTGAGCGCGACCTGCGCACGCGCTGCCGTGCCTGAGCGGGTGACTTCTTGCAGCAGGCTGTTCATCATGAAGGCATTGCGCGGGCTGATGGCCCTCATCGACTCGTCCAGCGGTTGCGGCTTGAATTGATGCACGACGCGGCCCTTCGAGTCGGTCACCTTGCTGACCAGGAACGGATTGACGCGGTAGCCGCCGTTGGCAAACACCGCGTAGGCGCTGGCCAGTTGCAGTGGGGTCACCGACCCTGCGCCCAGGGCCATCGTGAGGTACGCAGGATGCCGCTCGGCCTCGAAGCCGAATTTCGTGACCCAATCCTGCGCGTAGTTCGCGCCGATCGATTGGAGGATGCGGATCGAGACCATGTTTTTTGACTTGGCCAAAGCCTTGCGCATGGGCATCGGGCCTTCAAACTTGCCGTCGTAGTTTTGCGGCTCCCATGGCTGGCTGCCGGTGCTGTCAGCGTCGAAGAAAAGCGGGGCATCGTTGACCACCGTGGCCGGTGAAAAGCCGCGTTCCAGCGCAGCCGAATACACGAAGGGCTTGAAGCTGGAGCCAGGCTGGCGCCAAGCCTGCGTCACCCGGTTGAAGACGTTCTTCGAGTAATCGAAGCCGCCGATCATCGCCAGGATCGCACCGTTTTGCGGCTCCAACGCCACGAAGGCGCCTTCCACCTCGGGCAGCTGGGTGGCAGTCCATGCGCCGTTGCCGCCCTTGACGACACGAATCACCGCGCCGCGGCGTATCTTGGTTTTGGGATTGGTCTTGTCGCCGAGGCCCGAGGCAACCGGCTTCAGCCCGTCGCCTGTCAACGTGATCTGTTCACCGCTTTGAAGGCTGGCAACCAGCCGGCGCGCACTGACCTCGAGCACCACAGCGGCTTTTAGCTGATCGTTGTCAGGGTGATCGCCCAAAGCCTCTCCGATGCGCACGTCGACGTCAGAGGCGTCATTCGGCAGGTCGATATAGGCCTCAGGACCGCGGTATACCTGCCGGCGCTCATAGTCGAGGATGCCGCGCCGAAGCGCCGCGTAAGCCTGCATCTGATCCGTCGACTTGACCGTCAGATGAACCTGCAAGCCCAGCGTGTACGCGTCCTCGCCGTACTGCGCATGCACCAGCTGGCGAGCCATTTCTGCAGCGTATTCGCCATGCACGGGGGATACCGTTTGCGTGCGGTACACCAGCTTTTGCTCTCGCGCTTCGTCACGCTGTTCTTCGGTGATGAAGCCGTTTTCCAGCATGCGATCGATGATGTGAAGCTGCCTCACCGTCGCGCGTTTCGGGTTGGCGATGGGGTTGTAGGCGGATGGCGCCTTGGGCAGTCCTGCGAGCATCGCGGCCTCGGCCACCGAGATGTCCTTGAGTGGCTTGTCGAAGTAGATCTCGCTGGCCGAGGCAAACCCGTAGGCTCGCTGCCCGAGGTAGATGTGGTTCATGTAGACCTCAAGGATCTGATCCTTGGTCAGAACGCTCTCGATCTTCAGCGCCAAAAGAATTTCGTAGATCTTGCGGGTGAAGGTCTTCTCGGTCGACAGGTAGAAGTTGCGCGCCACCTGCATGGTGATGGTGGATGCGCCTTGACTGCGCGACTCGCCGAAGTTGGCCAGGCCCGCTCTCAAGATGCCAAGGTAATCGACGCCACCGTGCTGATAGAAGCGCGAGTCTTCGATGGCCAGCACCGCATCCTTGATGACCTTGGGTAACTCGGCCGCCGGCACGAAGTTGCGGCGTTCCTCGCCAAACTCGCCCAGCAAGACACCGTCTGCAGCGAAGATGCGCATCGGAAGCTTGGGCCGGTAATCCGTGAGTCCGCTGATCTCGGGCAAATTGGGATAAGCCACTGCCAGCGCAATCGCAGCCAGCATCACTGCGCTCATGCCCAGTGCGATCAGCGTGCCTGTCGCGCCCAGCAGCCACGTGCCCACAACGGCCGGCCACCCTCGCGTTTTTGCCGATGACGGTGGTTTTGCAGAGCCGTTGGCCCCACGACGGGATAGGCTCATGGAGCTCCTGACAAATCGGTCTCAATTATAGGAAGCACCCCGCCGCAAACCCCCTTGGACGCTTCTTGTTACGTCAAGGTCGGACAAACGACTAAGGTGATATTCCAAGGTACCGATAACTGGGCCTGATGAGCGTGTGTCTCGTGCAGCGAAACTGGGGGGTGGATTGCCCCTTTTTCCCTTTTTGAACATAGGCTTTACTGCTAACATTCAAGTGAATTCTTAACAGTTCGTCGCGCTTTGTGACGACCTGAAGGACGAGGCCTGTGAGCTTTATAGACACCCTGCTGGGCCGGACGCACCCCTCAATGATCGGGCTTGATATCAGTTCATCAAGCGTGAAACTGGTCGAATTGGGGCAGGATGAATCCGGAAAATACATTCTGGAGCGCTTCGCATCTGAAAGCTTTGAAAAAGGCTGGATAGTCGACGGCCAGATCGAGAAATTCGAAGAAGTCGCTGACGCGGTGCGCCGTGTCATCTCCAAGAGTGGCACCAAGACCCGAGACGTGGTGATGGCGATGCCGCAGTCCTCGGTGATCACCAAGAAAATCATCTTGCCGGCTGGCCTGCGCGAAGATGAGCTCGAGCTTCAGGTCGAATCCGAAGCCAATCAGTACATTCCTTTTTCGCTGGACGAGGTGAGCCTCGACTTTTGCGTCATCGGCCCGTGCCCCACATCGTTCGGCGACGTCGAGGTGCTGATCGCCGCTTCTCGCAAGGACCGCGTTCAGGATCGGCAAGGCCTGGCCGAGGCGGCTGGACTCAAGCCGGTGGTGCTTGATGTCGAGTCTCATGCGTCACGCATGGCGATGGCGCGCATCGTGCGCGCTTTGCCCAACGAGGGGCGAGACTCGCTGGTCGCGCTTTTCGAAATTGGTGCTGACACCACCAGCCTCAAGGTTTTGCTCGACGACGAGTTGCTCTATGACCGCGACCAAGCCTTCGGCGGCTCGCAACTCACGCAGCTGATCTCTCGCCAGTACGGCTTTTCATTCGAAGAGGCTGAGCAAAAGAAGTTGGTGTCTGACCTGCCCGATGACTACCAGTCGCAAATCCTGATGCCCTTCGTTGACAGCCTGTCGCAGGAAATCGGCCGCGCGCTGCAGTACTTTTTCACCAGCACGCCGCACCACAAGGTTCACTACGTGATGCTCGCTGGCGGCACGGCCACCCTGCCTGGCCTGAAAGACCGCGTGACGCAGCTCACAGGCTTTGCCTCCAAGGTCGTCAATCCGTTTGACAACATGACGCTCGGCTCGTCAGTGCGTGAAAGCAAGCTGTACCGAGAGGCACCGTCCTACCTCACCGCCTGCGGCTTGGCGATGCGGAGGTTTGCCAAGTGATCCTGATCAACCTGCTGCCGCACCGTGCGGAAAAGCGCCGGCGCAGGAAGGTCGCGTTCTTTTCGGGTATCGCAGTTGCTGCTCTCGTGGGTTTGATGGTCGTGGGCTTGTGGTTTGCTGTGGTCCAGCAACTCACCTTCGGTCAGCAAGAGCGCAATGCGTTTCTCGGGCGGGAAATCCAGACGCTGGAAGCGCAGATTCGCGACATCGCGGGCTTGAAGGCCGACATCGAGGCATTGAAAGCACGGCAAAAGGCGGTCGAGGACCTGCAGTCCGACCGCAACACTCCCGTCCATTTGCTCAACGAGTTGGTCAAACAGACCCCTGAGGGCATCTACTTCAGGTCGGTCAAGCAAGAAGGCCAGTCCTTGAACATCTCTGGCGTGGCGCAAACCAACGAGCGGGTGTCCGAGTTCCTGCGCAACACCAACAACAACTCCGAGTGGCTTGAGCGGCCTGAGTTGATAGAAATCCGGGCCTCCAGCGCGCAAACCGCAGACCGTTCGCAAAAGCGCTTGTTTGACTTCTTGATCCGTTTGCACATCAAGCGCCAGCAAGATGCAACGGGCGCGTCGGATGCTGCTTCGGCCGTTCCTGCCGCCAAGAAGGGCTGATTTCCATGGCACTCAAATCCTTGTCGCTCGGCAACGGCATCAATTCGATGTTCGATGACGCTTCGTCTCAGTTCAAGGGACTGGATTTCAAGCAGCCCGGCCAATGGGCGCCGCTGCCCAAGTTGGCGGCCTTTGTGGCCGTCGCTCTGGTGGTTGTCGTGCTGGGCTGGTTTGTGTTGCTGCTCGATGCCAATGACGAGTTCGACGCCGAGCGAGCCAAAGAGGTCACGCTCAAGCAGGACTTCCGCACCAAGCTCGGCATGGCCGTCAACCTCAGTGACTTGCGCAAGCAAAAGCTGCTGGTCGAGGAGTACGTGATCCAGCTCGAAAAGCAGCTGCCTGGCAAGGCCGAGATGGACGCCTTGCTGTCCGACATCAACCAGGCCGGGCTGGGACGCGGGTTGCAGTTTGAGCTTTTCCGTCCCGGGCAAGTGGTGGTCAAGGACTATTACGCCGAGCTGCCCATTGATCTCAGGGTGACGGGCCGATTCCACGACATTGGCTCGTTTGCCGCTGACGTCGCCAACCTGTCGCGCATCGTGACCTTGCACGACGTGTCGATCAGCGTCACCAAATCAGGCAGTGATCTGATGACCATGGACGCCACGGCCCGAACCTACCGGTACCTGGATGCCGAGGAAATCGAGACGGTCCGCAAGGATGCCGTCAAGAAGCCAAAGCGGGTGAGCTAGGAATCATGATGATGCGAGGCTCAACTTTTCAGTCGCTTGTTGCCGTTGGCGCTTTGCTCGCCCTGACGGCTTGCAGTGGCGAGCAGCAGGAACTGCCTGAATGGATCGCGCAGCAGCGCGAAGAGGTCAAGCCCAGCGTGCAGCCCATCATGCCGCCCAAGAAATTCAATCCCCAGGCCTATCTGATGGCCGATGCCGTCGAGCCCTTCAGCACGCAAAAACTGACCGTGGCCATCAAGCAAGAAGCCCGGCAGCCCAGTTCGCTGCTGGCCGCAGAGGTCAACCGCCGACCCGAGCCCCTCGAGTCGTACCCGCTCGACAGCGTGACGATGGTGGGCAGCCTGATGAAGCAAAACATGCCGTTTGCTCTATTGAGGGTCGACAAGCTGCTTTATCAAGTGAAGCTTGGCGACTATCTTGGTCAGAATTACGGAAAGATAGTGAAGATTTCGGAAACCGACATGTCCATTCGCGAAGTCGTGCAAGACGCCAGCGGCGAATGGACGGAGCGCACCAGCTCGATCCAACTCCAGGAGAAAGCTCCATGAAGGCCTTGCGGAAGATGAACATCATGGGTGACTGGAGAACTCGTCTGTTCACCTTCGCATGTGCGCTGGCAGCCAGCGCGCCGGCGATGGCCGAGCCGGTCATCCAGTCGATCAGCGGTTCGCGGCAGGCGGGCACCGAAATCGTCAGCATCCAGCTGTCCGAGCCGCTCAAGCAGATTCCGGCGGGCTTTCTGGTTCAAACCCCACCGCGCATCGCCATCGACCTGCCCGGTGTGACCAACGGCACCGGCAAGCCTTCGGTCGAGGTGAACCAGGGCAATGTTCGAAACGTCAACATCGCCAGCTCCGAAGACCGCACCCGGCTGGTCATTCATCTGTCCAAGCCAGCGACCTACCGGGCTGAAATTCAAGGCAAGAACCTGATCATCGTGCTCGATGCCGGCGTGTCGGCGGCGGTGGTGGCAGTCGAACCTGCAGCCCGAGGCAGTGACGGTGCGGTCCGGTTCGCCGAGCCGAAGAACGCCGATCAGCTGCCTTTGAAGGGCATCGATTTCCGCCGTGGCACGGATGGCGCGGGTCGGGTGATCGTTGACCTGGCCAGCAGCCAGGTCGGCGTTGACATCCAGCAGCAGGGCAAGGGTCTGGTGGTCGAGTTCCTTCGCTCCAGCCTGCCAGACAACCTGCGCAAGCGGCTCGATGTGGTTGACTTCGGCACGCCGGTGCAAACCATCTCGAGCGTGCAAAAAGGCGACCGCGTTCGCATGGTGGTGGAGCCGCAGGGCGCGTGGGAGCACAGCGCCTACCAAAGCGACACCCAGTTCGTGCTCGAAATCCGCCCGCAAAAGATAGACCCGAACAAGCTCACGCAAGGTCCAGGCTTTGCTGGCGAGAAGTTGTCCTTGAACTTCCAGAACATCGAAGTTCGCGCCTTGTTGCAGGTCATCGCCGACTTCACCAACTTCAACGTGGTGACCAGCGACACCGTGACCGGCAACGTGACCCTGCGGCTCAAGGACGTGCCGTGGGATCAGGCGCTCGACATCATTCTTCAGTCGCGTGGCCTGGGCCTGCGCAAGTCGGGCAACGTGCTGATGATTGCCCCGAAGGACGAGCTCAACGCCAAGGAAAAAAATGAGCTCGAGGCGATCGCCTTGATCTCGTCGCTGGAGCCCGTGCGCTCACAGTCCTTCCAGCTCAACTACACCAAGGCCGAAGAACTGGCGCGCGGTCTCATGGGTGATTCCGGCGGCGAAAGTGCGGCATCGGCCGGCGGAAGCTCGCGCATCCTCTCGCCTCGTGGCACTGTTTACGCCGAGGTTCGCACCAACCAGTTGTTCGTCAACGACACGCCTGCCAAGCTCGAAGAGGTTCAGAACTTGATTTCAAGGGTCGACATCCCGGTGCGCCAGGTGCTGATCGAAGCGCGGATCGTCGAGGCTGACGACTCCTTTGGCCGCTCTCTGGGCGTGCGACTGGGCGGCAAGGCCACCTATGGGGTTGGCGGCGGGCAGCAGGTCGCGCTCGGGGGTGACCTCAACGCAGTCGGCGCGGCCAGCGGCCAAGGCGCCGTGGCAGATTTCGCCAATACATCCTTCGTGCGTTTGCCCGCTCAATCGCAAGGTGGCTACCTGCCTTCGTCGTTGGCGATGTCGTTGTTTGGCTCCAACTCAAGCAACGCCTTGAACCTTGAAATTTCGGCGGCCGAGGCCGATGGTCGCGGCAAGATCATCTCCAGCCCGCGCATCCTGACCGCTGACCAGATCCAAGCCAGCATCCAGCAGGGCACGAAGATCCCTTACCAGTCGGCCACCTCGAGCGGTGCCACCTCGGTGTCCTTCGTCGACGCCACGCTCAAGCTTCAGGTCATTCCCCAGATCACCCCCGAAGGCTCGGTGATCCTGACGGTGGAGGTCAACAAGGACAGCGTGGGCGCGGTCACCCAAGGTGTGCCATCGATCAACACCAAGTCCGTGAAGACTCAGGTGCTTGTTGAAAACGGCGGCACGGTGGTCATCGGCGGCATCTTCGAGCAGGCCGAGCGCACCGACGAAGCCAAGGTGCCTTTCCTCGGCGACGTTCCGGTTCTGGGCCACTTGTTCAAGACCAAGACCACCTCCATGACCAAGACCGAGTTGCTGGTGTTCCTGACCCCGAGGGTGGTGACCGACCGCACTGCGGCGCGTTGAACCTCGCGTTGCCCTGCTCCAGCGTTCGATGCTCATCAGTCTGATCGGCATGCCCGGGGGTGGAAAGTCCACCGTCGGCCGTCAGCTGGCCAGGCGACTGGGCCTTGGTTTTTCTGACAGCGACACCGTGATCGAACGGCGCATCGGCTGCAGCATCCGCGAGTTCTTTGACCGCGAGGGTGAAGAAGCCTTTCGCGACATCGAGCAGGCGGTGATCGCTGAACTGATGGGCTCTGCCCAGGGCGTGCTCGCCACCGGAGGCGGCGTCGTACTTCGCGAGGCCAACCGCGTGGCGCTGCATCAGTGCAGTTCTGTCGTTTACCTTCGGTCCTCGCCCGAAGAGCTGTTTCGCCGACTGCGACACGACACCCAGCGCCCGCTGCTCCAGGTCAAGGACCCCTTGGCGCGCTTGCGGTCGCTCTTTCAGGTGCGTGATCCGCTGTACCGCAGCATTGCCCATTACGTGATCGAAACGGGTCGCCCGTCGGTGTCCAACCTCATCAACATGCTGCTGATGCAGCTGGAACTGGCCGGGCTGGTGTCGATGGACGCCGTGCCTTCCCCAGTCGACGGCGCCGATACGCACGCGCATTGAGCCCGAGGGCTGCGCGGCAGAATACGCCGATGGCAAATCCCACTCCGACCGAGCAGGTCCGCATCGAGCTGGCCGAGCGCAGCTACGACATCCTCATTGGTTGCAAGTTGCTTGATGTGGCCAGCGCCATGTCGTGCGGTTCGGCATCTGCCGAAGCCCTGATCGTCACCAACACCACCGTGGCCCCGCTGTATGCCGAGCGGCTGCGAGCGGTGCTGGCGCAGCACCATGCGCGCGTTCGCACCATCGCCTTGCCCGATGGCGAGGTCTACAAGGACTGGGCCACGCTCAACCTGATCTTCGACGAATTGCTGCGCGAGGCCTTCGACCGCAAGACCGTCCTTTACGCACTGGGCGGTGGCGTGGTGGGCGACATGACCGGCTTTGCCGCGGCCTGCTACATGCGCGGTGTGGCCTATGTGCAAGTGCCCACCACGCTGCTGGCTCAGGTCGACTCGTCTGTGGGCGGCAAGACCGCCATCAATCACCCCGCGGGCAAGAACATGATCGGGGCGTTTTATCAGCCGCTCAAGGTGATCGCCGACCTCGACACGCTCGACACCTTGCCCGATCGCGAAATCTCAGCCGGCCTGGCCGAGGTGATCAAGTACGGCCCCATCGCGGACGACGCGTTTTTGATGTGGATCGAGCAGCACGTCGACGCCCTGCGCGCGCGCGACAAATCGGCGCTGGCCCACGCGGTGCGCCGCTCGTGCGAAATCAAGGCCTGGGTGGTCGGCCAAGACGAGCGCGAATCCGGCTTGCGCGCCATCCTCAACTTCGGCCACACCTTCGGTCACGCCATCGAGGCCGGTCTGGGCTATGGCCAGTGGCTGCACGGTGAGGCCGTGGGTTGCGGCATGGTGATGGCCGCCGATCTGTCGGTGCGCCTGGGGCTGATCGATGCGGCTTACGCGCAGCGGCTGAGCGCCTTGATCGAGCGCGCCGGACTGCCCATCAAGGGGCCTCGGCTTGGAGCTGCGCGCTACCTCGAGTTGATGCGCGTCGACAAGAAGTCCGAGTCAGGTCAGATTCGCTTCGTGCTGATCGACGCCCCGGGTCGCGCGAGCTTGCACCGCGCCGACGACGCGCTGGTGGCCGAAGCCATCGAAGCGCACTGCGTGTGAACATCAGCCACGGCGGTTTGCTGGCGCCTTTTGCCAGCCACCCTGATGGCAGTCGCGGCCGCCGGCACGCCGAGCCCGACTCGCCGGGTCGCAATGCGTTCCAGCGCGACCGCGATCGCATCGTGCACAGCACCGCGTTTCGCCGGCTGGTCTACAAGACGCAGGTCTTCCTCAACCACGAAGGCGACCTGTTTCGCACCCGCATGACGCACTCGCTCGAGGTGGCGCAAATTGCCCGCTCGATCGCCCGACCGCTGGGTTTGCATGAAGACCTGGTCGAAGCCATCGCACTGGCTCACGATGTCGGGCACACGCCTTTCGGCCATGCCGGACAAGACGCGCTCAACGACTGCCTGCTGAAGATCCGGCCTGATCGCGAGGGTTTCGAGCACAACTTCCAGAGCCTGCGGGTGGTCGATCTGCTCGAGGCGCGCTACCCCGAATTCGACGGGCTGAACCTGACGTTCGAGACGCGCGAAGGGGTGCTCAAGCATTGCTCGCAAGCCAACGCCCGCAGGCTTGAAGCCGCCGAGCCCGCAGGCGTCGGCCAGCGCTTTCTGGCACGCACCCAGCCCGGCCTTGAAGCACAGCTGTGCAATCTGGCCGACGAGATTGCCTACAACGCGCACGACATCGACGACGGCGTGCGCTCGGGCTTGTTGACGCTGGAGCAGCTCGAAGAAGCGGCGGTTTTCGACCGCTACCGGCGTGAGAGCCTGCAACAGCATCCGCATCTCAGTGGCAGGCGACTGCTGTTCGAGGCGATCCGCCGCATGTTGTCGGCGCAGATCCACGACGTCACGGCCAGCACCCGGGCCCTGATCGAAAAGGCCGCGCCCGGCTCATCCGACGATGTGCGCGCGCAGCCGCCGCTGGTGTGTTTCAGTGCGCACATGGCCGCTGAAAGCGCGCAGCTCAAGCACTTTCTCAGCCGCAACCTGTACCGCCACCCGCAAGTGCAAGACACCACCGACCGTGCCCGTGAAGTGGTGCGCGGACTGTTTGAACGCTACATGGCGCAGCCCAGCGATCTGCCTGAATCGGTGCCCCGGCTCGAGGCCGGGCGTCCCCAGCACGCCCGCGCGGTGGCCGACTACATCGCCGGCATGACCGACCGCTTCGCCCTGCGCGAGCACGAGCGCCTGAGCGGCGAGCGATTGTTCGACTGACGCGTCATTCGAAACGCGCGCCGCACCCGCATCAGCGCCAGCAGTTTTGCATCGCCGCGACCTGGGTGGCGCCAGCAGCTGACGAGTAAGTGCCGGTGGCCAGTTGCCTCACGCCGGTGTGGGTGATCTGGAAGTTGCCGCACTTGTCGGTGGCCATGGTGCCGGTGCGTGTGGCGGTGATGGTGTAGGTGGTCGCCGTGGGGGCCACCACCGTGATGGTGTAGGCCGCGGTGCCGCTGGCGGGCGATTGGCTGTAGCGCGCCGGAAACATCGTCGCATCCGTCACCGCCACGCCAGCGGTGTTGGCGCTGTAGCTGTAGTTCTCGGCATAAAAGCGCTCCATCCACTGCGCGCTTTGCATCAGCAGTGCCTGCGCCTCAGCGCGTCGGCTCTTCGCCACGTATTCCCTGTACGAGGGGTAGGCGACCGCCCCGAGTATTCCGATGATCGCCACCGTGATCATCAATTCGATCAGCGTGAAGCCGTGCTGGCGGCGAAGCCGGGATGCGTCGTTGGGGTAGCTTGGGTTGTGAGTGGTCATGATCAGCGCGTCTTGAAGCCGGGGATTTCACGCCAGAAGATGCGGCCCGAATTGAGTCCGGTGGCAAAGCGAACGGGCTCGCCGTCAGAAGAGGCACCCTCGTAGGCCGTGCAGGCGAGCGAGCCATTGGCGCAGCCGGCCTGGGTGGATCCTCTGCCCACCAGGTCGCCCACGAACTGGCCCTTCTGGTCATTGACCGGTATCGACGCCAGCAACACGGTCATGTAATTCGGCAGCGCGCTGGGGCCAGCGATGGGTGCATCTGGGTCAATGATCTCTGCGCTACCGAGCAGCCCATTGGGCAGTCCGGTGACGGGATCGACGCCCACCAGACGCGCCACCGGGGTGTCAGTGCAGGCGTCGCTGTCGGCACCCGTCTTGGCAGGCGCTGGCGATACCGTCACCGTCAGCAACTGGCTGTTGGCGATGGTCATGTTGTTCAGACCCATTTCGGACGACACGTTGAATGGCATCACCCAGCCTTTCTTGGTGGCCCAGTCGATGGCGTCTCCGGTGACGTAGCGCTTGGTGTCATCGTCGTTGAAGTTGACCAGCGTGCGAGTGGCCAGACTGCCCAGGCCACGAGGCAATGCCGCCGCCATGGCGCTCGAGGTGGCGTACTTGGTGGCGTTGAAGTTCGGGTTGTCCCAGATGCCGAACACCGCGTTGGTGCGGGTGGTCTTGGGAAAGTCCGCCGCATACATCGCCGCGCCGGTCGCGAAGCCCACCATCACGCCGCCCAGAGGGTGGTAGCGAGCTTCGGGCGCCCCCGTGATGGGCAGCGCATTGCCGCTGGCATCGACGGCCTTGAACAAGGGCTGCTGGAAGTACGACACCGACCAGTTGGCCGCATCGCTGCTGGTCACATCGAAGCGCCAGAGGTTGCCCTTGAGGTCGCCGCCATAGATGTAGTCGGCGATGCGGTCGTTGTTGGTGTCGACCCACGTCACCTGACCCATGCCGTTGCAGTAGCCCGCATAGGGCGTGGCCGGTTGCGTGCAAGCTGCGGTGCTGACCGTGGGCACCACCAGCTTCTTGTATTTGCCCCCGTTGCCTGCGGCCGAACCGTCGGCGAAGACGATGAACAAGGCGGCATTGCCCTTCGAACTTTCCACGCCATTGCCAAACAGCGCCGCAAAGCGGCCGTTGTTCATCATGGCGATCTGGCCGGCTTGATTGGTCGCGCGGTTGGTCGTGGGTTCGGACACCACGTAGCCCAGATCGGCGTCGTCGGCATCGGTGAGTTGCCACTTGAAGATCGAAGCCGCACGGGCCTGGTCCAGCTCCGAGCCCGACACCGTGGCCACGTTGTTGGCGTCGGTGCTCACCGTGCCCGCCTTGGTCACGTCCAGCGCGAAGATGGCCTTGCCACCGCGGCCCAGCGAAGAAAACAGGTAGGTCGCCCAACTGTTGTTGACCTTGACGTCGCCCACAAACGGCGAGCCGTCGACAAACGGCTGTACCTTGGCACCGTTGATCGATGCGTAGGTGGGCAGGTTGGCGAACACCGGGTCAGGAATGAAGGACATGACGGGAGTGCCGCCCAGGCTGGTCTTGCTGCCGTCAAAGGCGTGCAGCATGCCGTCGCCTGCGCCCACCCACAGCAGCAAGCGGCGAGACGACCAGGTCCTCACGAAATCGGCATAGCCCGAGAACACGTTGCCCACATAGCGCCCGTTCGGCCGTTTCTGGATCGTCGGGTTCGAATTCACGACCGGGCCCAGGATGGACGCGGCCGCGCGGGTGCGGAACTCATCGGCGTAGGTCTTGTCGCCGCGCAACCAGTCGAGCATCTTCTGGCCGTAGGCATCGGTGCTGCCCTTCTTGAGGATGGTCTGCTTCGCAGCGCTCAGCGTGGCCCAGGTGAAGGCCACGCCTGTGTTGACCCCCGACACCACCTGATTGGTGATGACCTGACGCGCGCTGGCGGCTGTTTGCGTGAGCAGCGTGTGCGCACTCCAGGTCTCGTTGCCGACGCCGGCGAAGGTGCCGTCGGCCTGCAGCGCGTAAGAGCGCAGCGCACCGCTGCCGTCACTCGCCGCAAAGGTGGCCACCACCTTCAAGTCGCCTTCTTGCAACTGGCTCGACGCGATGGCCGGTGCGGTGTTCGACGAGGTGACGATGTCTTCCAGGATCTCGCGCAAGGAGTTGGACAACAGGTCCGGACGACGCGCGAAGAAGTAGTTGTCCGGCACGCCATCGCAGGGGTCTGCTGCGGTGCCCAGGCAGGGCGCACCGTTTTCCTTCTTCCGGTCCCATTGGTTCAGGCGGGTCGGGTAAAGATTGGCATTGCCGGCAGCGTCCTGGTCGTCCTTGGTGTACTTGAAGCCGCCGTACTTGGCGGCGTACCACAGCGGCTCGGCCAGCGTGGCGCTGGAGGTGCCCGTCATCTTGAAGGTCTTGTAGGTTTCACCGCGCACGTAGTTGTTGACATTGCTGATCTTGACGACGGAGCACAGCTTGTCCGTCGGGCTGCTGCCGGACGTCTTGGGGCAACTGCTGGTCGACTTGGAGGCACTGGCCGACACGGTCACGCCCGTGGTGGTCACCGGGTAGTTGTTGATGCCGCTGTGCATGTGCAGCCCGTCGGCGTCGGTGCCGGTGATCGTGTAGCCGAAGCCATAGGGCTGGGTCGAGCCGGTGTCGGCCTCAATGGCCTGGGTGTAGATGGTGAGCGTTGGTGCGGCCGTGGTGCCACCGACTTCCCAGCGTATCGAATCGAGCTGGTCCTGGTCCTGGTCTTCACCGAGCATGCTGTGCTGCCACAGCACCAGAGCCGAGCCCTTGGCGAAGCCGTTGGCATCGACGGTGCTGCTCAGGATCTTGAAATCGACCAGGTTGCCTGGCAGGGCGGGCAGGCGTATCGAGTCCATGCTGGCCGGCGTGATGTAGACCCGCTTGCAGGCCGCATTGGCCAGGCCGCCCTTGGCTTTCGCACATTGCGCGTCGCCCGGCATCGGCACTTCGATGTTGGCGGTTCCGCCCGACATCGACACCGCGTAGTTGCGCACCGTCATGGCGTTGTAGGGCAGGTCGGGAATCTCGCTGGCGATGGTGTCCTTGTCGGTGCGGATGCGCTGGGTGTTGGCAAAGTGGGCGACGCCGGCACCCAGATAGGTGCCCCTGAAGTTGGGCCCGTCAGGGCAGATGCCTTCGACCTTGCCAAGATCGTCGACGGTCTTCGGCGTGCATTGAACATCGGCCGTCGTGCCGTTGTTGCCCACCAGACGCGTGGTGCCGGTGATGCCTTCCTCGTCGCCAATCTGCTTGGTGAGCGCTTGAGCGGTGGTGCTGCTGGTGATGTCGCTGAACCCCGTCGTGATGAGGTTGTTGTCGAAGCTGTTGATGCCACCCGAAATGGTGATCATGTTCAGTGGCCGGCAGATGCCGCGGCCGTACAACTGGAAGCGCTTGAGCTTGCTGTTGATGACCGTGTTGTCTGCGGTGCTGCTCAAGGGGTCGATCCAGGTGGTGGTGGTCAGGCCCACTGCTGCGTCTTTGGTGCCCGAGGTTTTCTGAGCGGCCTTGCCGGCGTAGTAGCGCGTGGACTCCAGCAGCAACTCGCCGACCGGGTTGCCCCACGATGGGCAATTGCCATTGGTGATGCTGTCGGAATAGCAGGCCTCGGTCTTGCCATCCGCCGTCCGGTAATTTCCGGTGTCGGCGTTGTATCCGTACAGCGTGATCTCGTTGAGCGACTGGATGATGCCGCCCGTGAGCTTGAACTGCCCGGTGCTCGGGTTGATCTCGTCGTTGACCTCGCTGATGTTCTTGCGCAGCACACCGGCTTCGAGGTTGTTGTCGTACGAACCCATCAGCAAGCCGAATTCGGCGCGGGCGGCCTCGGTGCCGCTGGATGTGCTTTCGCCAAATTCATGCAGCAGGCCGGTGGGCTTGTAGACCGATCCGTACTGCTTGCAACCCGGCTCGAGCTTGCCGCTCACGCACACCTGAACGCGCGCTGTGAAATCGGGGCCCACGGTTTTGCCACCGCTGCTGTAGGTGGCACCGTCGTTCGCATAGACCGGAGACTTGGCCATGTGAACGTAGTTGGACTGTGCGGAGCCCAGCGTGCCGATCGGCGTGACGTAGTTGTTTTTCAGGTAGTCGACGGTGTTTGGGTTCCACTCGTAAACCGATTTATCGGCTCGATCGGTGTCCCAGTTGCAGGTCTTGACCTCGGTCATGTTCCACAGCGCCACATTGCCCAGGGCCACGCGGATCTGGGGCGTGAACAAGTCGGTCTGAATGTGCGAGATCCCGATGTTGTCCCTGATGAACAAACGACGACACAGCGTGATGCCCTTCTTCGTGGCATTGCTGCTGTTGAACGGCGTCACCCGGTCGATGTCGGCGCCGTTGTAGTACTTGACGAAAGCCTGGCTGTTGCGCGGCACGAAGGACTGTTCGAGCGTGGTGTCCGATGCGGTGTCGCCGTTCTTGTACCGGTCGGCCTGAGTGCCCCCGTTGTAGGAGCGCAGACCGCCGTACAGCACCTTGCGCAGCACGTCCATGCGCGACATCGTCGACCAGTTGAGGAAGTTGCCGCTCCACAGGCCCGCGCCTGCGGTGCAGTAGCGCTTGCCCACATCGGCCGCGGCGCTGCTGACATCGCGATCTGGCACGAAGCGACCGTCTGTCGAGTTGTACAGGTAGCACTTGTCGGGGTCGAAGTAGCCGTAGTAGCTGAAGGTGGGCTTGTAGGTGTAGTCGACCACACCGTCGAAGTCGATGTCCTCGAAATCGGTGTAAGCCTTCCAGAACATGGTGTAGTCCTTGGAGGCCGTGAGCATCACCATGGGCTTGTTCTGCGCGGTCGAGATGATGTTGGGCGGCACGACGCTCAGCGCGGCCAGGGCAGGGCCCGCCAACACGGACAGTGCCAACGCGAAGATCAGGGGCAGTTTTTTCATGGGAGCCTCGGGTCTGTATTCAGTTGGGCGGGCGTACATAGCTTTGCAGCACGACCTCGGTGTTGATGTCGGCGCCAAAGCCGCGGGCGGTGATGCGCATCACGGGGTCGGAACCGCGGTCGATCCACTCGATCAGGTATTCGGGCTGCCGCGCCACGCCGGACACGTTGGGCGTGCCGGTGAAGGTGCCGATGGGCACCCCGCCCGAGAAAGAGCAGTTGGCCAGGTTCTCGTTGTTGCCCCACAGGCCGTCCTTGCTGGCGGGCCACCACGGCTGTGGATTGGCCTTGGTCGCGTAGTTGCTGTTGGCCAGGTAATCGGGGCTGACACGGCACTGGCCTCTGGGACAGGTCGACTCCCACAGCCCGGCGACCAGCTTGTCTTTCAGGGGGCGTTCGGCGCTGCGGTCGCACAGCGCGGCGGTGGGCATCACGGTGTAAGACGCAAAAAGATCGCGCTCTGCATCGCGCAGCGCGGCTTCGGCCGACTGGCGGGCGACCTCGTAGTCGAGCTGGTTGCGCGTGATGCCCTCGGCGAGGGTGGAGCGCCGGATGCTGTAGACCGCCGAGATGGTGATGATGAGCAAGAACATCAGCACCACCGGCAAGGCGATGCCATGCATGCGCCGACCTGACGCACGAACTGCGCTGGAGCTGCGAGTGTTCATAGCTGTGCGCTCAGGTTGTTGCGAACGGCAAACACGCGCTGGTAGATCTTGTACACATAGCGGTTGCCGGTGGGCAGGCTGATGGTCTCGCCGCGGCAGTCGGTGTAGGTGCGCACGTTGTCCGCGTTGTCTTCCTGCCGGCCATTGGCGACCGACCGGACCAGCACGCACACGCTGACCGCGGTGACACGCTGCCACGGGGTGCGCCCGCCGACGTCGACTTCTGCATTGACCTCTGAAGCCGTCATGAATCGGGTGGGTGACTGACCCACGCCATCAGCGATGCCGTCGCCGTTGTAGAGCCCGTAGCGGATCACCAGGTCATCAACGCCTTGCAGCGCGGGCTGCGCCGCTACCGCTTCCTTGCCGTTGCCGTGGCAGCCCAGGCTGCTTGCGCTCACGGTGTTGCCGTCGGCGTCCTTGTACGAGGTGGTCTCGGCCACGATGCCAAAACGGTTCGACACGAACAGCGGCAGCCCCGAGCTGCTGCGGCTGGAGTTGTCGGCGTCGTCGGCCACCGGATTGCGGTTGCAGTCGTTGGTGTTGCCCAGCAGCGAGTCGGCGCCGAACTCGGGCGAGGCGAAGTAGTTGATGATGATCGAGTCGGGCTTGCCGGCGGTGGTGGTGCCGCAGGCCTCGGTGGTGTGGTCGTAGTTGGCGCCGTCGCAGCCGAACAGCCCGCTGTTGAAGGCCGCCTTGGTGGCGTCTTTGCCGTTGTAGAAGGCGCCGGCCGCGTCGTTGTTGCTGGTCCAGGTCATGCCGAACTGCGCCGGATAGAAGCCCGCCTTCTGGATCTCGCGGCCGATCATTTCGAGCGCGATCTTGCCGGTCTCGTTGACGTCGGTGATGGCCTGCGAGCCGCGCGACATGTCGCGCGTGCCCAAATAAAGCGCGGCCGCGGCCATCGACAGCACGATGCCGATCACCAGGCCGACCATCAGTTCGACCAGGCCCACCCCGGTTTGCCGCATCGGCCGTGAGACGGGGATGTACTTCATGGCAAGACCGTCATGTTGGTGCAGCGCACGCCAGCGACGACTGCGGCATCGGCCGGGCAGCACTGGCGCGCGGCGACGCCGGTCATGGCGGCGGTGCATGTCGCCGAGGTGTCGAGCGTGGTGCCGTCGCTTTGAACGAAGCCCTTGTCGAACCACATGAGCGTGGCCTGATAGCCCTCGTCGCGCTGGCCTGAGACCCACACCGCCGAGCCCGGCATGTTGCGGTTCATGGCCAGACGCCACTCGGTCATGTGAAACGCCGCCAGTTCGGTGGCCGTGCATTCGGTGCCGTCGGCCATGCAGTCGACGTCCAGGGCGACTTGGCCGCTTTCCAGAGCGGTTCGCTGGCCTGCGTAGTCGGGGGCGTCGTTGGTGGTGTCGAACACATAGGCGGTGACGCCAGCGCCCGGATTGGTTCGCACCCGGTCGGCCAGATCCGACAGCCCCGATGCGACCGACGCGCGTGCCCAGCCGCCTTGCGAGTACCGCAATGAGGCCGCGGCCAGTCCGGCCACGCCGAGCAGCCCGATGGACAGCACCAGCATGGCGACCAGCACCTCGATGAGGGAACTGCCCGTGTGGGCCTGGCGAAACAGCGATGGCCCGCACCGACGACGGGCTGCGGACAGGCGTTGAGGTGGGCTTGAGTGCAGGGTCATCATGGTCAGCTGCAGTTGGCGGTGTACTGGCGCACCGTGGGGCGACCGGCGGCGTCGACGCAGATGGTGCGGCGATAGTCTTGGCCGTTGACCGTCGACACGCTGCTGGGTGGCGCGATCTGGAAATTGCCGGTGCTGCTGAGATTGGCGTAGCCGCGAGGGTCGAACAGCACGATGTTCAAGGCCGTGCCCGATGGCTTGAGCGTGTAGCCCGAGGCCTCGGCCGATCGCTGTTGAAGCACCGTGCCGCCAACGGTGGATGCCGCTGGGTCGGTGGCGGCCGCATCACAAGTCGGGTTCTGGAAAATCAGCCAGCCGTTGGCGAGGAAATCGGCATTGGCCACGGTGGTGGCGGTGCAGGTGGTGGCGTTGTTGGCCGAGGCGACGCAAAGCGACATGCAGCTGTTGCGTGACACCGCCAGCGCGCGGGCCTGTTGCAGTGCGGTCGAGAACTCGTTGCCGAGGTTGGCCACCTTGTTGCGAACGATGGCGCTGCGCAGATCGGGCGCGGCCAGCGATGCGATGATCGCCAGCAAGGCGATGACCACCAGCACTTCGACCAACGTGAACCCGCGCGAAAGATGTTTCAAGTCAGACCTTTGATGAATCTTCGGGAACCTCTGAACCCCTCAGGCCGGGGTTTTCGCCATGGCTCCGAAAGCACCTTAATCGCGCCATGCGCCAAGCCACGGGGCCGTTCGGTTCGGCGGCTCGATTGCCCTGACGGACGGCAAAGCCGGCGTGAAGAGTTCGCGAATCCCGACCATCCGAGCGACAACGCCCCCCGATCGGCTGGGACCCAGCGCCCCCCTTGGGGGGTTTCGGCCGTTTCATGGCCAGACTGAAGCGCTTGGTGATGGCGCAGCTGCCGCATCTGGTGCAGCAGCGAGTGGTCGCCGGTGGTGCGGGCCTGACCGATCCGGTGGATCAGCAGGCTTATCTGGTGGCATTGCGCCACTGTTGCGATGAACACGAGGTGGCCGTCATCGCCTACTCGGTGCTGACCGACAGCACGCAGCTGGTGCTGGTGCCACGCACCGAGCACTCACTGGGAAAGATGGTGCAAGCACTCACCCGTGAATTCGTGGGCCCGTTCAACCGACGTCATCAGCGCTCTGGGGCGCTGTGGCAAAGCCGGTTTTCATCGGCGCCGCTGGAGTCGGCCACCGAGTTGCTGGGCTGCGTCGTCTTCGTCGAGCAGGCGGCGCTGCGCCACGGGCTGGTGTCTTCGGCGGTTGAATTTGCCGCGTCCAGCGCGGCCCACCATGCAGGGCTGCGCAGTGATGCGCTGATGGCGGCCATGCCAGCCGATTCAGCCTACTGGCGGCTGGGCAACACACCGTTCGAGCGCGATGCGGCCTATCGCCGATTGCTGGAACTGCCGATGCGTGCAGCCGATGTGCAACGCATCGAGAGCACGCTGCTCAAGGGCTGGGCCTTGGGCTCGCCCGCATTCCTGGCCAATGTTGGTGCGTTGGCGGGTCGCAGACCCTCGCCAAAGCCTCTCGGGCGACCCCCGTTGGGGCGGCCGCCCACCTGAATGCGCGCTTTTTGCACCGAACGGGTGATTCGTCTGTCCCCAATTAACTGGTTTCTTTTTCGGATCGATTAATTAGTGGGGACTGACCCCATTTAAAAATCCTTGAGTTGAATGGTGCGGCGCAGTAAATTCGCCCGTCAATTTTCCAAGGAGCCGCCATGTCCAGCCTTCCCGTGTCCACTGCCAGCGCGCAGGAGCTGAGTGCGGCGTCCGAACTCGGGCTGTACAACCCATCGAACGAGCACGACGCCTGCGGCGTGGGCTTCATCGCGCACATCAAGGGCCACAAGTCGCACTCGATCGTCGAGCAGGGCCTGAAGATTCTCGAGAACCTCGACCACCGCGGTGCCGTGGGCGCCGACAAGCTGATGGGCGACGGCGCGGGCATCCTGATCCAGATCCCTGACGAGCTCTACCGTTCCGAGATGGCCGCGCAAGGCGTGGAACTGCCCGCACCGGGCGAGTACGGCGTGGGCATGATCTTTTTGCCCAAGGAGCGAGCCTCGAGGCTGGCCTGCGAGCAGGAGCTCGAGCGTGCCGTTCGCGCCGAAGGCCAGGTGCTGCTGGGCTGGCGCGATGTGGCCGTCGACGCCGAGATGCCGATGTCGCCCACGGTACGCGCGAAAGAGCCGGTGATCCGCCAGATCTTCATCGGCTGTGGTCCTGATGTGATCGTGCCCGATGCGCTGGAGCGCAAGCTGTTCGTGATCCGCAAGACGGCCTCGAGCGCCATTCAGCGCCTGGAGCTGACGCACAGCCACGAGTACTACGTGCCCAGCATGAGCTGCCGCACCATCATCTACAAGGGACTGCTGCTGGCCGATCAGGTGGGCCGCTACTACAAGGACCTGAGCGACGCGCGCACCACCTCGGCGCTGGCGCTGGTGCACCAGCGTTTTTCGACCAACACCTTTCCCGAGTGGCCGCTGGCCCACCCCTACCGCATGGTGGCGCACAACGGCGAGATCAACACCGTCAAGGGCAACTTCAACTGGATGCGTGCCCGCGAAGGCGTGATGAAGTCCCCCGTGCTGGGCGACGATCTGCAAAAGCTCTACCCGATCAGCTTCGAAGGCCAAAGCGACACTGCCACCTTCGACAACGCGCTCGAACTGCTGACCATGAGCGGCTATTCGCTGGCCCACGCCGCGATGATGATGATTCCCGAAGCGTGGGAGCAGCACGCCACCATGGACCCGCGTCGGCGCGCTTTCTACGAGTACCACGCCGCCATGCTCGAGCCCTGGGACGGCCCGGCCGCCATGGTGTTCACCGACGGCCGCCAGATCGGCGCCACGCTGGACCGCAACGGTCTGCGCCCGGCGCGCTATGCGGTCACCGACGACGATCTGGTCGTGCTGGCCTCCGAGTCGGGCGTGCTGCCCTTCCCCGAGAACAAGATCATCAAGAAATGGCGTTTGCAGCCGGGCAAGATGTTCCTCATCGACCTCGATCAGGGTCGCATCATCGATGACGAGGAGCTGAAGAACCACTTCGCCTCGGCCAAGCCTTATCGGCGCTGGATCGAGAGCGTGCGCATCAAGCTCGAGGACGTGCCCGCCGAGGCCTCGACCTACGCGTTCTCAGAGACCTTGCTCGATCGCCAGCAGTTGTTTGGCTACTCGCAGGAAGACATCAAGTTCCTGATGAGCCCGATGGCGCAGGTCGGCGAAGAAGCCACCGGCTCGATGGGCAACGACTCGCCGCTGGCCGTGTTGTCAGACAAGAACAAGACGCTCTACAACTACTTCAAGCAGCTGTTCGCGCAGGTCACCAACCCGCCGATCGATCCGATCCGCGAGGCCATCGTGATGTCGCTGGTGAGCTTCATCGGTCCCAAGCCCAACTTGCTCGACATCAATGCGGTGAACCCGCCGATGCGCCTGGAAGTGCCGCAGCCCGTGCTCGACTTTGACGACATGCAGCGTCTGCGCACCATCGAGCGCCACACCGGCGCCAAGTTCCGCAGCCACGAGATCGACATCACCTACCCGGTGGAATGGGGCTACGAAGGTGTCGAAGCCAAGCTGGCGTCGCTGTGCGCCGAGTCGGTCGACGCGATTCGCAGCGGCCACAACATCCTGATCATCAGTGACCGCAACGTGGGGCGTGACCAGGTGGCGATCCCCGCAGCGCTGGCGCTGTCGGCCATCCACCAGCATCTGGTGCGCGAAGGTCTGCGGACCACCGCCGGACTGGTGGTGGAAACCGGCTCGGCACGCGAGGTGCACCACTTCGCGGTGCTGGCAGGCTACGGCGCCGAGGCGGTTCACCCCTATCTGGCGCTGGAAACCCTGGCCGACATGCGGCGCGACCTGCCTGCCGATCTGTCGGCCGACAAGGCGATCTACAACTACATCAAGGCGATCGGCAAGGGGCTGTCGAAGATCATGTCCAAGATGGGCGTGTCGACCTACATGTCCTACTGCGGCGCGCAACTCTTCGAGGCCATCGGCCTGGAAAAGGCGATGGTCGACAAGTACTTCCGCGGCACCGCGACGCAGGTCGGCGGCATCGGCGTGTTCGAGGTGGCCGAAGAAGCGCTTCGCATGCACCACGCTGCCTTTGGCGACGACCCGGTGCTCGAGAACATGCTCGACGCCGGCGGCGAGTACGCCTGGCGCGTGCGTGGCGAAGAGCACATGTGGACACCGGATGCCATCGCCAAGCTGCAGCACAGCACGCGCGCCAACCAGTTCGAGACCTACAAGGAATACGCGCAGCTCATCAACGACCAGTCGCATCGGCAGATGACGCTGCGCGGGCTGTTCGAATTCAAGCTCGATCCGGCCAAGGCCATCCCGCTCGACGAGGTCGAACCGGCCGCCGAGATCGTCAAGCGCTTTGCCACCGGTGCGATGTCGCTGGGCTCGATTTCTACCGAGGCGCACAGCACGCTGGCCATCGCGATGAACCGCATCGGCGGCAAGAGCAACACCGGCGAAGGCGGCGAAGATCCGGCGCGCTACCGCAATGAACTCAAGGGCATCCCGATCACCGCCGGCACCAAGGTCAGCGACGTGGTGGGCAACGAGGTGGTGGTCACCGACTACGAACTGCAAGCCGGTGACTCATTGCGCAGCAAGATCAAGCAGGTGGCCTCAGGCCGCTTTGGCGTGACCACCGAGTACCTCAGCAGCGCCGAGCAGATTCAGATCAAGATGGCCCAAGGCGCCAAGCCGGGCGAAGGCGGCCAACTGCCCGGCGGCAAGGTCAGCGACTACATCGGCTTTTTGCGCCACTCGGTGCCGGGCGTGGGGTTGATCTCGCCACCGCCGCACCACGACATCTATTCGATCGAAGACCTGGCGCAGCTGATCCACGATCTGAAGAACGTGAACCACCGCGCCAGCATCAGCGTCAAGCTGGTCAGCGAAGTGGGCGTGGGCACCATCGCCGCCGGTGTGGCCAAGGCCAAGGCCGACCATGTGGTGATCGCCGGCCACGATGGCGGCACCGGTGCATCGCCGTGGAGTTCGATCAAGCACGCCGGATCGCCGTGGGAACTGGGTCTGGCCGAGACGCAGCAAACGCTGGTGCTCAATCGCCTGCGCAGCCGCATCCGTGTGCAAACCGACGGCCAGATGAAGACCGGCCGCGACGTGGTGATCGGCGGCTTGCTGGGCGCCGACGAGTTCGGCTTTGCCACCGCACCGCTGGTGGTCGAAGGCTGCATCATGATGCGCAAGTGCCACCTCAACACCTGCCCGGTGGGCGTGGCCACGCAAGATCCGACGCTGCGCGCCAAGTTCCAGGGCAAGCCCGAGCACGTGGTGAACTACTTCTTTTTCGTGGCCGAAGAAGCGCGTCAGATCATGGCGCAGCTGGGCATTCGCAAGTTTGATGACCTGGTGGGCCGGGCTGACTTGCTCGACACGCGCAAGGGCCTGGATCACTGGAAGTCCAAGGGCCTGGACTTTTCGCGCATCTTCCACATGCCGGATGCTCCGGCCGAGGTGCCTCGCCGCCAGATCGAAGAGCAGGACCACGGCTTGAGCTGCGCGCTGGACGTGGAGTTGCTCGAAAAGTGCAAGCCCGCCTTCGAGCGCGGCGAAAAAGTGAAGTTCATGCACACCGTGCGCAATGTCAACCGCACCGTGGGAGCGATGCTGTCGGGCGAGCTGGTCAGAAAGCACCCCGAGGGTCTGCCCGATCAGACCATCTTCATCCAGATGGAAGGCACCGGCGGACAGAGCTTTGGCGCGTTTTTGGCGCACGGCATCACCTTCTACCTGATCGGTGACGCCAACGACTACACCGGCAAGGGCATGAGCGGCGGGCGCATCGCCATTCGACCCAGCCTCGAGTTTCGTGGCGATGCGCTGCACAACATCATCGTGGGCAACACGGTGCTGTACGGCGCGACCAGCGGCGAGGCCTTCTTCCGTGGCGTGGCAGGCGAGCGCTTTGCGGTGCGACTGTCAGGCGCCACGGCCGTGGTGGAGGGCACCGGCGACCATGGCTGCGAGTACATGACCGGCGGCACCGTGGCCGTGCTCGGCGACACCGGGCGCAACTTCGCCGCGGGCATGAGCGGCGGCATCGCCTACGTCTACGACCCCAAGGGGCAGTTCGCCTCGCGTTGCAACACGGCCATGGTGAGCCTGGAGCGTGTGCTGCCGTCCGACGAGCAAGCTGCCGGCAGCGACAAGCTGTCGTGGCACAAGGGCCAGACCGACGAGGCCATCCTCAAGCGCCTGGTCGAGGACCACCACAAGTGGACGGGATCGCTGCAAGCGCGTCACCTGCTCGATCAGTGGGAAGTCTCTCGCGCGAAATTCGTGAAGGTGTTTCCTAACGAGTACAAGCGCGCATTGGGCGAACGTGCCGCCAAGGCCGCCGCTCCTCAGACGATCGCTGTCGATGCGCCGCCGGTGGCCGCTGCCACGGGCAAGAGCAAGGCCACCGGCAGCAAGACCAAGGCGAGCGCGGCCAAGTAAGCCACGCGCCGCACACCGACCCCATCCATCAGCCAGTCAGCAGGAAGCAAATTCATCATGGGAAAAATCACCGGGTTCATGGAGTTCGAGCGCCTTGAAGAGGGCTACCAGCCGATCGAGTTGCGGCTGAAGAACCACAAGGAATTCGTCATCGGGCTGAAGGCCGACGAGGCCAAGGTTCAAAGCGCGCGCTGCATGGACTGCGGCACGCCGTTTTGCAACAGCGGCTGCCCGGTCAACAACATCATTCCGGACTTCAACGAGCTGGTGTACCGCGGCGATTGGCAAAACGCGATCACCGTGCTGCACTCGACCAACAACTTCCCCGAGTTCACCGGCCGCATCTGCCCGGCTCCGTGCGAGGCCGCCTGCACGCTCAACGTCAATGACGATGCGGTGGGCATCAAGAGCATCGAGCACGCCATCATCGACCGCGCCTGGGCCGAAGGCTGGGTGGTGCCGCGCCCGCCCAAGACGAAGACGGGCAAGACCGTGGCCATCGTCGGCTCCGGCCCGGCAGGCCTGGCCGCCGCGCAGCAACTCGCCCGTGTTGGCCATGACGTGACGGTGTTCGAGAAGAACGACCGCGTGGGCGGCCTGCTGCGCTACGGCATTCCCGACTTCAAGATGGAGAAGTCGCACATCGACCTGCGCGTCGAGCAGATGCAAGCCGAAGGCGTGGTCTTTCGCACCGGCGTGCTGGTCGGGGAGATTCCCACGTCGACCAAGGTGACCAACTGGGCCACCGAGGTCATCACGCCGGCGCAACTCACGGCACAGTTTGATGCGGTGCTGCTCGCCGGTGGCGCCGAGATCTCGCGCGATCTGCCAGTGCCCGGCCGAGACCTCGATGGCGTGCATTTCGCGATGGAATTCCTGCCGCTGCAAAACAAGGTCAACGCCGGCGACAAGCTCAAGGGTCAGTTGCGAGCCGATGGCAAGCACGTGGTGGTGATTGGCGGTGGCGATACCGGCAGCGATTGCGTGGGCACCAGCAACCGTCACGGCGCAGCCAGCGTGACGCAGTTCGAGCTGATGCCCATGCCGCCCGAGCACGAGAACAAGCCGCTGGTATGGCCGTACTGGCCGACCAAGCTGCGCACGTCTTCGAGCCATGAAGAGGGCTGCGAGCGCGAGTTCGCCATCGCCACCAAGGAATTCATCGCCGGCGAGGGCAAGGCCAAGGGCAAGGTCAAGGCGGTGCGCACGGTGCGTGTGCAGTGGCAAGGCGGCAAGATGGTCGAGGTGGCTGGCAGCGAAGAGATCGTGCCCGCCGATCTGGTGCTGCTGGCCATGGGCTTCACCAGCCCGGTGGCCAGCGTGCTCGACGCCTTTGGGGTCGACAAGGACCAGCGTGGCAATGCCCGCGCCGACACCGATGAAGTGGCCGGCTATGCCACCAATGTGCCCAAGGTGTTTGCCGCTGGCGATGTGCGGCGGGGTCAATCGCTGGTGGTGTGGGCCATCCGGGAAGGCCGTCAGGCAGCCCGTGCCATCGACCTGCAACTCATGGGTCGCAGCGACTTGCCGCGCTGACCCGCTCGCCCGCCGTGGGCGGGTTGACGGCAGGCCGCCGAGCCGATGGCTTCGCCTATGATCCAACGCCCCCCATGAGCCACCCACACTCGAACCGTTCCCCCGCCTCCGAAGCGTTGATTGAAATGCGCGGGGTGACGTGTGGCTATGGGGATCGCACCATCCTCGAGAACGTCGACATCTCCTTGCCGCGTGGCAAGGTCATTGGCGTGATGGGCACCTCGGGTGGCGGCAAGACCACGCTGCTTCGGCTCATCGGCCGGCAGTTGTCGCCCATCAGCGGACAAGTGCTTTTTGATGGCATTGATCTGGCCGGGCTCGATCGCAAGGGGCTTTACGACCTGCGTCGCCGCATGGGCATGCTGTTTCAATTCGGCGCGCTGTTCACCGATCTGTCGGTCTTCGACAACGTGGCCTTTCCGCTGCGCGAACACACCGACCTGAGCGAATCGATGATCCGTGACATGGTGCTGATGAAGCTCGATGCGGTGGGACTTCGAGGCGCGCGCCACCTGATGCCCTCAGAGGTGTCTGGCGGCATGGCGCGTCGCGTTGCGCTGGCGCGCGCCATCGTGCTCGACCCCGACCTGATCATGTACGACGAGCCGTTCGCCGGGCTCGATCCGATTTCGCTGGGCAGCGCATCGCGGCTGATCCGTGACCTCAACCACGCGCTGGGCGTGACCAGCGTGGTCGTGTCGCACGACGTGGAAGAAACCTTCGAGATCGCCGACCACATCGTGTTCCTTGCCAACGGGCGAGTGGCCGCCCAAGGCACGCCGGCCCAGATCCGTGAAAGCACCGATCCGCTGGTGCACCAGTTCTTCTCGGCTTCGCCGGATGGGCCGGTGCAGTTTCACTATCCTGCGGTGTCGGTGGCCGAAGACTTTGGTGCGGGAGGCAAGGCATGAACTGGCTCAACCCGGCCTGGGTCGGTCGCGTGGTGATCGCCGAACTGGCGGTGATCGGCATGGCCGCGCGGCTGCTCTTGCGCCTGCTGGCCTTGATCCCGGCCGCCTTGCGGCGCTTTTCGCTGGTGGTCGAGCAGATCTTCTTCGTGGGCAACCGGTCGCTGTCGATCATCACCGTGTCGGGCCTGTTCGTCGGCTTCGTGCTCGCCTTGCAGGGCTACTACACCTTGCAGCGTTACGGCTCGGCCGAAGCGGTGGGCTTGCTGGTGGCGCTGTCTTTGGTGCGTGAGCTCGGGCCTGTGGTCTCGGCGCTGTTGTTTGCCGGACGTGCGGGAACCTCGCTGACCGCCGAGATCGGCCTGATGAAAGCCGGCGAACAACTTGATGCGATGGAAATGATGGCCGTCGATCCAGTGCAGCGCGTGCTGGCACCGCGTTTCGTGGCGGGTCTGGTGTCGATGCCCTTGCTGGCCGGTGTGTTCAGCGCCGTGGGCGTGATCGGCGGCTGGCTGGTGGCCGTGCCCTTGATCGGCATCGATGGCGGCGCCTTCTGGTCTCAGATGCAAGGCGGCGTCAGTTGGTGGTCAGACGTGGGCAATGGCGTGGTCAAGAGCGTGGTCTTCGGTGTCACGGTCACCTTTGTCTCGCTGTGGCAGGGTTACACCTGCAAGCCAACGCCCGAGGGGGTTTCTCAAGCCACCACGCGCACGGTCGTGGTGTCGTCGCTTGCGGTGCTGGCACTCGATTTCGTGCTGACCGCGATGATGTTTTCGGTCTGATGACCATGGAACGTAAAAGGGGCTGACGGTGCAAAAATCTCGTCATGATGTATGGGTAGGCCTGTTTGTGATGGCAGGTGCTGCGGGGGTGCTGTTTCTGGCCTTGAAGGCTGGCAATTTGCTCAGCATCAGTTTTGATGACACCTACAGCGTGATCGCGCGCTTCGACAACATCGGCGGTCTGAAGCCCAGGGCTGCGGTCAAGAGCGCCGGTGTGGTGATCGGCCGCGTCGAGTCGATCACGTTCGATGACAAGACTTTCCAAGCCAACGTGGCGATGCAGTTGCAGCAGCGCTTCGCCTTTCCCAAGGACAGCTCTGCCAAGATCCTCACGGCCGGTCTGTTGGGTGAGCAATACATCGGCATCGAGCCCGGTGGTGACGAGAAAAACCTGGTTCCAGGCTCGGTGATCACCCAAACCCAGTCGGCCGTGGTGCTTGAAAATCTGATCAGTCAATTTCTGTACAACAAGGCCTCTGAAGGAGGCGCGGCCCCAGGAGCCGATGCCAAGGGAGAGAAATGATGGGTACTGCGGCACCTCATGCGCGTTTTCGGTGGAAGGCGCTCACGCCAGTGGCATTGGTCTTGATGATGCAAGGTTGTGCCTCGATACCGAGCACCTCTGCGCCGGTTGAGCAAGACCCTTACGAGGGCTGGAACCGCAGCGTGTTCAGCTTCAATGAGTCGCTCGATGCGAACGTGATCAAGCCGGTGGCCACCGGGTACAAGTACGTCGTGCCCGCCACGCTCCGCCAAGGCCTGACCAATTTCTACAACAACTTCATCGACCTGTGGTCCACGGTCAACAGCGTGCTGCAAGGCAAGCTGGGCAACGCCGGCAGCGACGGCCTTCGGGTGCTGACCAACACCACCGTGGGCATCCTCGGTCTGTTCGATGTGGCCACAGACATGGGCATCAAGAAGTACCCCGAGGATTTCGGTCAGACCTTGGGTGCCTGGGGTTTCGGTGCAGGTCCGTACATGGTGTGGCCTGTTCTTGGCCCGTCGACCATGCGCGACTCGTTCGGTCTTCCGCTCGACCTCATGGTCACGCCGGGATTCCTGCTGCTGGATGATTTCGGCTGGCGGATGGCGGCGAGCAGTTTGCAGATCGTGAACACGCGCGCCAACTTGCTTCAGGTCGGTGACCTGCTTGATGACGCCGTGCTCGACAAATACACCTTCGTGCGTGACGCGCACCTGCAGCGCAGACTCAGCCTCGTGAACGACGGCAACGTGCCTGAGTCCAAGCCTGCTCCGGAAGCGACTCCCTGACCGATGAGCCCCACCCAGTCAAAGGACCTGATCATGAAATCCTCTCACTCCCACTTGTTGAGCGCCTTGTGCTGTGGCCTGCTGATGGCGACTGCGCCTGCGCTTCACGCCCAGAGCATGGAAGTCTCGGCACCAGCGGAAGCCGCGACCATGTCGCCCGATGACCTGGTTCAAAAGGTCTCCAACGACGTGCTCAATGCCGTCAAGGCAGACAAGGCCCTGCAGGCCGGCGACATCAAGAAGCTTCACGCCCTGATCGAAACCAAGGTGCTGCCTTACGTCAACTTTCAGCGCATGACCTCTGGCGCGGTCGGTCGCTACTGGCGTCAGGCCACGCCCGAGCAGCAGACCCGCCTGGAGACCGAGTTCAGGACCATGCTGCTGCGCACTTACACCGGCGCGCTGTCGCAGGTGCGCGACCAGACGGTCAGCATCAAGCCTTCGCGCGTGGCCCAGACAGGCGACGAGGTCATTGTGCGCTCCGAGATCCGTGGCAAGGGTGACCCCATCCAGCTCGACTACCGGCTCGAGAAGTCATCCAGCGTCGGCTGGAAGATCTACGACATGAACGTGCTGGGCGTGTGGCTGGTCGAGAACTACCGCAACAGCTTCGCTCAGGAAATCAACGCCACCGGCATCGATGGCCTGATCGACAAGCTGGCGCAGCGCAACAAGACCGCTGCAGCGCGCACCTGATCGGTCTTTGCCATGCTGCTGCTGCCTGCGACGGTGGGAATCAACGATGCACGCAGCGTGCTGCGATTGCTGCAGCAATCGCTGGCGCGAGAGCCTGCCGATCAGTTGCTGATCGACGCTGGCGGCCTGCACGAGTTTGACTCGTCAGTGCTCGCGGTGCTGCTCGAGTGCCGCCGTCTGGCTCAGGCTTCGGGGCGCACGTTTGCCATGCAACACGCGCCCTCGCGCTTGAGCCAGCTTGCCCGCTTGCACGGCGTGGACGCTTTGCTGGGCCTGAACGACGAGGAGCTGGCCACCGCTGTGGTCTGACGGCAGGCAGGCGACGCGGCCGAGCCGCTCACTGCTCTTCCGACCACGCGAACCCGTCCCTCGCGACCAGCGCGCTGGCCGCCGCCGGGCCCCAGGTGCCGGCCGCATAAGGGCGCGGTGCACTGCCTGATTCATCGTCACGGCGCCAGGCCTGCAAGACGGGCTCGACCCACCGCCAGGCCTGTTCCTGCTCGTCGCTGCGCACGAACAGGTTGAGCCGCCCGGCAATCGCATCAAGCAGCAAGCGCTCATAAGCACCCACGCGTGCTTGCGGAAAAGCCTTGTCGAAGTCGAGGTCCAGCGACACCTCGGACAAGGCCTCGCCCTGGCCCGCCCCCTTGGCGGCCAGCAAATGCAGTTCCAGCCCGTCGTCGGGTTGCAGCTTGATCACCAGCTTGTTGGGCGGGTTCGGGCCGGAAAAGATGTTGTGCGGCGTGGGGCGGAAATTGACCACGATCTGCGCTTCGCGTGCGGCCAGCCGCTTGCCGGTGCGCAGGTAGAAAGGCACCCCTGCCCAGCGCCAGTTCTGCACCTCGGTGCGCAAGGCGACGAAGGTTTCGCAGTGGCTGCCCGCCGGCACCTTGGGTTCATCCAGATAGCCCGCCACCGCTTGGCCACCGATGGCGCCGGCGCGGTACTGGCCGCGCACCACATCGCGCAAAACGCTGTCTTCGGTGAAGGGTTTGAGCGAGCGCAGCACCTTGAGTTTTTCATCGCGGATGGCATCGGCGTCGTAGCGCGAAGGCGGCTCCATCGCCACCATGCCGAGCAACTGCAGCGCATGGTTTTGCACCATGTCGCGCAAGGCGCCGGTGCGGTCATAGAAGTCGCCGCGCGTGCCCACGCCCAGGCCCTCGGCCAGCGTGATCTGGATGTTGGCGATGCTCTCGCGGCGCCACAGCGGCTCGAACAGCGCGTTGCCAAAGCGCAGCGCCATCAGGTTCTGCACCGAAGGCTTGCCCAGGTAATGGTCGATGCGCATGGCCTGCGACTCGCTGAACACCGAGCGCACGACCCGGTTGATTTCCTGCGCGCTGGCCAGATCGTGCCCCAGCGGTTTTTCCAGCACCACGCGCACCGCCGGGCCGTTCAGACCCACGGCACCCAACTGCTCGCAGATTTGCGGAAAGAGGTGCGGGCTGGTGGCCAGATACAGCACCGTGGTGTCGGCGCCCCGCTCGTCTATCCACTGCTTCAGCCCGGCGTAATGCGCGGGTTGCGACAAGTCCATGCGGCGGTAATGGAGCAGCTCGGCGAAGCGGTTGAACTCGTCTTCGCTCGGGCGCTTGCCGACATCGACATCCTGAAAGCGATCCTTCAGCCAGCCTCGATACCGCTCGTCGCTCTGCTCGTCGCGTGCCACGGCCAGGATGCGCCCGCCCGGTGGCAGCTTGCCGTGGCGAAAGGCCTGGAACAGCGCGGGCATCAGCTTGCGCCAGGTGAGGTCACCGGTACCGCCGAAAAAAACCAGGTCGAAAGACATGTCGTGAGGGCCCGCGGGCGGCTTGCTGATGGGCTCATTTCACCACGCAGCGTGCGCCCTGGATTGACCCGCGTGGTGTCATCGGCGCGGGTTCTAATCGTGGCCTGAAGCAATCCTTGACGTCATGAACCAACTCGATCAGCTCAAGCAGTTCACCACCGTGGTGGCCGACACCGGCAACTTCAGGCAACTGGCGGCTTTTGCGCCGCAAGACGCCACCACCAACCCGTCACTCATCCTCAAGGCCGTGCAGCAGCCCGAGTACGCGCCGCTGCTGTCGAACACCGCCGCGGCTCACCGTGGCGCGCCACTCGACGAGATCGTCGACCGCACGCTGGTGCGCTTCGGCCTCGAGATCCTGAAGGTGGTGCCCGGGCGCGTGTCGACCGAGGTCGATGCGCGGTTGAGCTTCGATGTGGCCGCCACGCTGGCGCGAGCTCGCCGGTTGATCGGCCTGTACGAGGCCGAGGGCGTGAGCCGCGAACGCGTGCTGATCAAGATCGCCGCCACCTGGGAAGGCATGCAGGCCGCGCGCACGCTGCAAGCCGAGGGCATACGCTGCAACCTGACCTTGCTGTTTTCGTTTGCCCAGGCCGTGGCCTGCGGGCAGGCGGGCGTGCAGCTGATTTCACCGTTTGTCGGGCGCATCTACGACTGGTACAAGAAGGCCGCCGGCGGGGCGTGGGATGAAGCCGCCAGCGCCGGCGTCAATGACCCGGGCGTGCGCTCGGTGTCGCAGATTTATCGCTACTACAAGCAGTTCGGCGTGAAGACCGAGGTGATGGGCGCGAGCTTTCGCAACGTGGGCCAGATCACCGCGCTGGCCGGCTGCGATCTGCTGACCATCAGCCCCGAGCTGCTCGCCACGCTGCAGTCGAGCGAAGCGCCTCTTGTGCGCACGCTCTCGCCCGACGCCGCTGACGCCACCTTGCAGCCGATCGGCCACACCGAGGCGAGCTTTCGCTACGCGCTCAACGAAGATGCGATGGCCACCGAAAAGCTGGCCGAGGGCATTCGCGCCTTCGCAGTCGATGCCGGCAAACTTGATGCGCTGATCCTCGCGCTTTGAAGCTGCAAGCACCATGACCCGTTGCGATCGCACCGCTGCCTGGGGCGCCTTGCAGGCGCACTTCGCCACGCTGGCGAGCGAGTTCGACCTGCGAGCGGCCTTTGCCCGCGACGCCACCCGCTTTGATTCGCTGAGCTTCGAGGC
>CAMCNE010000002.1 GCA_945875935.1 Bordetella parapertussis | reverse complement strand
CGTCGACGCGTGTCTGGCTGATGGCGCACGACAGCGGCGAGTGCTGCAGCCGAGCCAGCGTTTCCATCGTCAGGTCATGGGCCTGCTCGGGGTCGAGGCTGAACAGCAGATGACGGGTCAGCGAGTAGGGAAGCAGGGCCATGCGAGTTGGCGCTCGAAGGGCGCACTTGATAATTCCGGCATTGTCTCAAACGGTGTTTTTCGATGACCCAGGATGAACTGAAGGTGATGGTCGGCCAGGCGGCGCTGGCCCATGTGGTGGCGGGCAGCGTGGTCGGTGTGGGCACCGGCTCGACGGTCAACTGCTTCATCGACGCGCTGGCCACGATGCGCGAGCGCATCGCCGGTGCGGTGTCGAGCAGCGAGGCCAGCAGCCAGCGTTTGCGCGCGCACGGCATCACGGTGCTCGAGAGCCATCTGGTCGAGCGCATCCCGGTCTACATCGACGGAGCTGACGAGATCGATCCCCACGGCCACATGATCAAGGGCGGCGGTGCGGCGCTCACGCGCGAGAAGATCGTGGCCGACCTGGCCGATTGCTTTGTGTGCATCGCCGACGAGTCCAAGCGCGTGGACGTGCTCGGGCGTTTTCCGCTGCCGGTTGAAGTGATCCCGATGGCCGCGGCCCAGATCGCGCGGCGCTTTGCGGCGATGGGCGCAAGAGCCGTCATGCGCGCTGGGGTGGTCACCGACAACGGCGGTCACATCATTGATGTGCACGGCCTGCACATCACCGATCCGCTGGCGATGGAGTGCGACATCAACCAATGGCCGGGCGTGGTCACGGTCGGCATCTTTGCGCGCCACAAGGCCGGCGTTTGTCTGTTCGGCACGCCACTCGGCGTCGAGACGGTGAGATACGACACCCACGTGTGATGCGCCGGTGAGCTGCCAAAACAGCGTAACCTCGCGACCTGTCTTTTCAAGTGGATGCATGCCCATGGCCAAGCCCAACTACTCGTTCGAAAAGCGTCAGCGCGAGCTGGCCAAGAAAAAGAAAAAAGAAGAGAAGTTGAAGGACAAGACCGAGCGCAAGCACGTCGGTGAAGGCGAGCCCGAGTCGACTGACGCGCAAGCCGAGCCATCCGAGGCCTCCGGCGATCAGGACCAGCCACCAGCCTGATCTGACGAGCGGTTTCTTCGCGCGCGGCGCGCTGCTCAGCTTTGTCGTCTGGATCGCCTGCTGACGAAGCGAGCCGCGTCCACGCTGTCGAGCAGGCTTACCTCGATCGGAGCCGGCGCACGAGCGATCGCAGCGGCCACGATCTGCGCCGACAACGCCGCCCAGGTGATGCCGCGCGAACCGAATGCGGTGCAGGCATGCAGCCCGGCCAAGCGCGGCACCTGACGCGGCTGTTCCAGACCCGACAGCGCGAACGCGCCGCACAGGTCGGGCACGCCGCCGAGCACCGGCAGCCTGTCGTCGGTGCTCCATCGCCAGCCGGTACGCCCGCTCAGGCCTTCGGTGTCAGAACCCAGGTCCACGCCGCACAGTCGCGACAACTGGTGCAGATTCAGAAGGTGGTCGGCGTCGCGCACCGAAGCGTCTTCGTCATCGGTCTGCGCGGTGGCCCCGAAGATCACGTCGTCACCCAGGCAGGGCAGCAAGTAGCCTGAACCCGTCACCGGCATCGAGGGCAGCGTCAGGCCGGGCAGGCGCCAGCAAGGTGCGATGCTGATTTGCCCGCGCACCGCACGCATCGGCCAGGCATCGGGCTGCGATGTCGGCATGAAGGGCCTCAACAGACGCAGCGCATCGCCGGCATTGGCCAGCACCACATGCGGCGCCTCGGCGAGCGTCGAGCCTTTCGCATCGAGCAGCCGCCAGCCGCCATTCACGGGCTCTAGTGCGTCGATCTGTGTGCTCGTGCGCAACGTGCACATCGCGCCGGCCCGCTCGAAAAACGAACGCGCCAGCCCACCCGGCTGCACCCAGCCACCGCCGGGGTACCACCACGCCGGATGCGGCAAGGGCCAGCCGCAGCGCGCTGAGGCTTCATGTGCCGACAGCGCCTGCACATAGTCGGGCGGCAGACGCAGGCGCTCGAGCAAGTCGCGCATGTCGTTGACGTTCAAAGACGCGGTTTCGCGCCGCAACAGACCGTCCGCGTTGCCTTGCACCGCGTGCGACAACAGCGCTGTCGACACAGCCTTGCGCGCCTCCAGCGCTGCCGATCGATTGAAGCGCGCGTGTGCGCCGTCCTGTGGATTGACGATGCCGTGGAACAAGCCCGCCGGGTTGCCCGATGTTTCCAGGGCGGGCGCCTGATGGCGTTCGAAGACCGTGCTGTGCAGGCCCTGTTCGGCCAGCGCCCAGGCCATCGCGCAACCCGCCAGACCACCCCCGACCACCAGCACCTGAGCGGCTTCGTTCGAGGCGCTCTGGGGGCGCTGCCCGATCGATCGACGTGGCGTGTAGCTCGGCGCGTATCGCCATGGGGTTGGCACCGACGGGTGCTGCGCGTCTTGCGCTGGCACCGGCATGAAACCCGCAGGCCGCAGCGCCAGGCTGGGATCCTCTGCGCCGGTGGCTGGCTGTCCATCGAAGCTCAGGGTGGCCTGCGTAGCGGCCAGGCGAGCCAGCGCCTTGGCCAGTCGGAGGTCGAAAGCGGATCCATGGGTGCCGACCCATTCGCTGCGGCTGAGCCAGAAGACGTCGATCTCGGCGACCAGTTCGCGCAGCGCGGCTCCGAGGCTCAGGGGCACCAGCAGCCATTGGACGCGGCCGTCTTCAAAGGACAGCCGGTGCATGTTGGGGGTGAGCGTTGGCCACGCATCGCGAACCGCGCTGGCCAAGGGGTGTGCGCCATCAGGATCGAGCGCGAATTGCTGTGACACGCTGATCACATGCAGGCGGTCGCAACGGCGCTCATCCTGCTGCCAGGCTTGCCAACATTCGAGGAAGTGCTGGCCGCCGGCGAACACCCCATCGAGCACCACAAAGCGTGCGCGGTTTTGCCACGCAGGGCTCAGCAGTCGACACAGCGACGCCGCCGAGTCGACCGGCTCGGCTGAACCGGTCGGCGCGGGGGTCACATCCGGCTCAAACGCGCTTGCGGTACTCGTGCGTGCGGGTGTCGATTTCGACCTTGTCGCCGGTCTGCACGAACAGAGGTACCGAGATCTCGAAGCCGGTGGACAGCTTGGCGGTCTTCATGACCTTGCCCGAGGTGTCGCCCTTGACAGCAGGCTCGGTCTCGATGATTTCGCGCACCAAGCTGGTGGGCAATTCGACCGAGATCGCCTTGCCGTCATAGAAGACCACTTCGACGGCCATGGCGTCTTCCAGGTACTGGAGGGCGTCGCCCATGTTCTCGCTTTCGACTTCAAACTGGTTGTAGTCAGCGTCCATGAAGGCGTACATCGGATCGGCGAAGTAGGAGTAGGTGCACTCCTTCTTGTCGAGGATGACCTGGTCCATCTTGTCGTCGGCCTTGAAGACGACTTCGGTGCCCGAGTTGCTGAGCAAGCTCTTGAGCTTCATGCGCACCGTGGCGGAGTTGCGGCCGCCGCGGCTGTATTCCGTGCGCAAGACGACCATCGGGTCCTTGCCGTGCATGATGACGTTGCCGGCGCGAATTTCCTGTGCGATTTTCATGACGCTGTCCGTTGAGTGCCCGGGAAATGGGCTGGTGGGTTGCGCGTGACGAGACGCGAAGCGCTGCGCGGGGTGCAGCGAAAAGCCCTAAATTTTAGCCGCTCCGGCAAGGCGTTTGGCGTGCGCGAAGGCCAGCAATTGCGTCGCAAGATCAGCTTGCAAGAAAAGTTCGTCTCGCGAGGCCTCACAACGCTCGCGCCAGCGCGACATTGATTCGTTGCCATTCAACACCGACCAGGCTTCGGCCGATCGCGAGTCGAGGTTTTCCTGACCTCGGTTCCAGCAGGCCCAGACTTCGCGTACCGCATCGGCTGTCGCTGAGAAGCGGTCGGGAAATGCACGTGACAGGAACGCATCCAGCTTGATGCGATGCGCGTCGTCGTCTTGCGGGTAGATCTGCCAGACGAAAGGCGCGCCGGCCCAGATGGCGCGCACCAGCGAGTCCTCGCCGCGCACGAAATTCAAATCGCATGACCACAGCAGTTCGTCATAGCCCCGCTGGCTGAGCCAGGGCAGGGGATGGCTGCGCAGCAGGTCCCAGCAGTGCGCGCTGTCGGCAACTTCGGCCATCACGCGCTCGACCTGCTCGGTGGCATGGCCGGGTGTGGTCAGCAGCAGTGTGGGCCGCTGCGCCAGCGATTTCATCAACGCAGGCAACTCGGGGTTGTCGTAGCAAAACAGGCTGACCAGCCGTTCGCCGGGCCGCGGCGTGATTGCCTGCTCGGCCAGCCACATGTCTCGGCGGAAGTTGTTGCGGCGCTCAAGCAGATCATGTTCGCGCAGCAGGCCGCCGGTGCCTTCGGTGAAGCCGGGATAAAAGAAGTGCGCCGTCAAGCCACGGCCCGCACCGCTGCATTGCAGGGATGGCAGTTGATGGTTGCGCTCGACGTAGGTCTCGGCGCTCAGGTATTCCAGGTTGATCCACAGCGGCGTCAGGTCGCTTGGTTGAAGGCTGGCCATCCACCTCAGACAAGGATCGGGCAGCGCGCATCCAAAGGCTTCGATCACCACGTCGGCCGGTGCACGTCGCGCGATGCGCATCTCGTCATCGCCTGCGGGCCAGGGATGAACCGTGACGCCCGCGCAGCCCTCGGGCGCCATCCAGGCCAACGCCCTCGCGTCGTCAATCCACAAGCGCACCTCGATGCCTCGGGATGCCAGATCGGTCGCCAGGCGCCAGCACACGCCGGCATCGCCATGGTTGTCGACCACGCGGCAAAAGACATCCCAGATGACGGGTTGCCGCGTTGGTGCAATCGGATCAGAGGGCATCGCTGGATTATCCGAATCGGCACAATCGTCGACGATGTCCGATTTGCCCGAAGCCACACCACCGCCGTCAGCCAGCCCTGCCAACTCAGCGGTCTCGCCAGACGCTGGCGCGCTTCGCGAGCAGTTGCTGGCCGATGTGGCCGCGTTGCCGCCGCTGCCCGGGGTGTACCGCTACTTCGACGCCAACGACGGCGTGCTTTATGTGGGCAAGGCGCGCGATCTGAAAAAACGCGTGTCCAGCTACTTTCAGAAGCAGCACGGCGGCACGCGCATCGGCCACATGATCACGAAAATCGTGCGCATGGAGACCACGGTGGTGCGCTCCGAGGCCGAGGCGCTGCTGCTCGAGAACAACCTGATCAAGGCGCTGAACCCGCGCTACAACATCCTCTTTCGCGACGACAAGAGCTACCCGTATCTCAAGATCACCGGCACCTCGAACTCGTCCGGCAAGGCGTCATCCCACGCGGGGCGGTACCCCCGGATGGCCTACTACCGGGGCCCGATCGACAAGCGCCACCGCTACTTCGGCCCTTACCCCAGCGCATGGGCGGTGAAGGAGTCGATCCAGCTGCTGCAAAAGGTGTTTCGCCTGCGCACCTGCGAAGACAGTGTGTTCAGCAACCGCAGCCGGCCCTGTTTGCTGCATCAGATCAAGCGCTGCTCGGCGCCCTGCGTCGAGCTGATTTCGCCGCACGACTATGCGGTCGACGTCCAGCATGCCGAACGCTTCCTGCGCGGTGAGCAGCAGCAGGTGATGGACACGATGCAAGCGCAGATGATGGCCCTGGCCGAGCAGCTCAAGTTCGAACAGGCCGCCGAGATCCGCAACCAGCTGAGCGCGCTGTCCAGGGTGCTGCACCAGCAGTCGGTCGAGGACAACAGCGGCGTCAGCACCAAGGACGTGGATGTTCTCGCGGTGAAGGTGCAAGGCGGGCGTGCCTGCGTCAATCTCGCCATGGTGCGAGGCGGCAGACATCTGGGGGACCGACCTTACTTTCCGGTTCACGTTGAGGACGCCACGTCGCTGGCCGCAGGTGCTGCTGCCGACGAACCCTCCAGCGCGACACCCGACGTTGCCCCCGAGACATTGGTGCTTGAGGCCTTCATGGCACAGCACTACCTTGAAGGGGCCATGCCGCCGCTGCTGCTGGTGAGCCACGCGGTCGACAAGTCGCTCATCGAAGCGCTGGCCGCACACAGCGGCGTGAAGGTCAGCGTGCAGCATCAGCCCCGTGATGCCCGACGGGCGTGGCTTGACATGTGCATCAAGGGCGCCGATCTGAGGTTGGCTCAGCTGCTCGCCGAGGAAGGCTCGCAACAGGCGCGAACCCGCGCGCTCGTCGATGCGCTGGGTCTTGAGGTCGACCAGCTCGACGTGTTTCGGATCGAATGCTTTGACGTCAGCCACACCGCTGGCGAGGCAACGCAGGCTTCATGCGTGGTGTTCGAACACCACAAGATGCAAAGCGCCCAGTACCGCCGATACAACATCGACGGCATCACCGCAGGTGACGACTACGCGGCGATGCGGCAGGTGCTCATGCGCCGCTACGGCAAGGTCGCCGCGCAATGGGCCAGGTGGGCTGAGGCCGGCGATGCGGCAGTGGCTCAGTATGCGGCGGACTCTTCTCAAGGGTCAGGCGACGAGCCGCTCGCCAAGCCCGGGCTGCGCCCGCCCGATCTGGTGCTGGTCGACGGCGGGCGTGGGCAAGTGAGCATGGCGCGCGAGGTCTTCGAAGAACTGGGCATGGACCTTGGCCTGATCGCCGGCGTCGAAAAAGGTGAGGGCCGCAAGGTCGGGCTGGAGGAGCTGGTGTTTGCCGACGGACGCGCCAAGGTCAGTCTGGGTCACGACTCTGCCGCGCTGATGCTGATTGCGCAGATACGCGACGAGGCCCATCGCTTTGCCATCACCGGCATGCGTGCCAAGCGCGCGAGCGTTCGCACGGGCGGCAGCCAGCTCGAAGACATCCCCGGTGTCGGTCCGAAAAAGCGCGCCAAGCTGCTGCAGCGCTTCGGGGGCGTTCGTGGTGTGGCCAGTGCCAGCGTGGATGACTTGCTCAAGGTCGACGGCATATCCAGGGACCTGGCCGAAGCGATCTACCGAAGCTTGCGCTGAACGGCTGCAGTCATGTCACTGCAGCAAGTCACAATCCTCCGCATGTTTTTCAATTTGCCCACTCTGCTCACTTGGGCCCGCATCGTTTCCATTCCTCTGGTCGTGGGTGTCTTCTACCTTGACTTGCAGGATCAGACCCGCAATCTCATCGCCACCGTGCTGTTCATCGTGGTGGCGCTCACCGATTGGGCTGACGGCTATCTGGCGCGCAAGCTCAACATGACGTCGGCATTCGGCGCCTTTCTCGATCCGGTCGCCGACAAGTTTCTGGTGTGTGCAGCGCTGCTGATCCTGGTGCATCTGAACCGACTGCACGCACTGGTGGCGCTGGTCATCATCGGACGCGAGATCGCGATTTCGGCATTGCGTGAATGGATGGCGCAAATCGGTGCCTCGCGCAGCGTGGCGGTGCACATGCTGGGCAAGGTCAAGACCGCGGTGCAGATGATCGCCATACCTTTCTTGCTGTACCACGGTGTGTTGTTCGGTGTGATCGACACCCAGCTGTGGGGCACGGTGCTGATCTATCTGTCGGCGGTGCTGACGGTGTGGTCGATGGTTTATTACCTTCAAAAAGCCCTGCCCGAAATTCGTGCGAAGGGACGATGAAGCCACCTGAAGGTCGACACCACAGCACACTGCCGATGCATCGATAGAATCCGTTTCCTCGCTTGACACCCCGTCAGCCCACGGCTGTAATTCTTGGCGGTCCGGATCTGGCGACACTCACAATCGCGGTCCGCGAACACACCACACATCCAAAACAATATTCGAGGGGAAGTCAGTGAACAAGTCAGAACTGATCGAGCACATCGCCGCGCAGGCCGACATCTCGAAAGCGGCCTCGGGCCGAGCGCTCGAGGCCTTCATTGGTGCTGTGAAGACCACGCTCAAGAAAGGCAACAGCGTGACCCTGGTCGGTTTTGGCACCTTTGATGTCACCAAGCGCGCCAAGCGCAGCGGTCGCAACCCCCGCACCGGCGAAGCCATCACGATCAAGGCAGCCAAGATTCCAAAATTCCGCGCCGGCAAGGCTTTGAAAGACGCGGTCAAGTGATTCGAGACTGTGGGTGCTTAGCTCAGTTGGTAGAGCGGCGCCCTTACAAGGCGTAGGTCGGGGGTTCGAGCCCCTCAGCACCCACCACAGAACAAAGGGCATCAATGAAACGCAAGGGCGTCAACGGCTTGGCCGAAGTGTTTACCCGTGAGACCAACGAGCCCGGAGTGGTCGCACTCGAACTGGTTGATGGCCAAGGCCGCTCATTTGCAGCTGCCATTGATGTCAACGGCATTGCCGCATTGACGAACCGTTTGCTGGGTCTGGCTGCCGAACCCGTGTTCGCCACGTCATCCCGGATGGGCTCGGAAAAGCCCGCCCAGTGTCAGGCCGATGTGAGCAGCGTTGAAATGCGCGCGGGTCGATCCGATGCTGAAGTGGTGGCCAACCTGACCATTGGCGGCCTGCAACTGGCCGTGTTTCTGCCTCGCGCAGAACTCATGAAAGCCGTGGCCGGTCTTGCGCCGACGGTGCAGGAACAAAGCCCTGGCGCCTGAGCCGGCCGGCTCATGCATGACACGGTGGGTGTCATCTTCGCGCAGATAGACTTTGCGGCACCGATCCAACGGGGGCGAACCAGTGTTCGCCCCTTTTCACATTGCGCTTGCCACCCACCCTGTGCGCGGGCTCACCTTGATCTGAACCCGCCTCATTCCACCCGAGATTGACGATGTTTGACTTTGTCCGCAACCACATGCGCAAGCTTCAGTTCATCCTGACGCTGCTGATCCTTCCTTCTCTGGGGCTCGTTGGTTTGGAAAGCTACACGGGATTTTCTGAAAATGCCGCTTCGGCGCCAGCCAAGGTTGATGGTCAGGCGATCACCCAGGCTGAGTGGGACTCCGCGCATCGTGATCAGGTCGAGCAGATGCGCCGAAGGATGCCCAACGTCGACTCCAAACTGCTTGACAGTCCGGAGTTGAAAAAGGACTCGCTCGAAAACCTCGTCCAAAGGCGAGTGCTGATGGCCGCGGCCAACCAGCTTCATCTGTCCATCACGGATGATCGTCTGCAGCGTTTGTTCGCCACGTCCGAGCAGTTCGCACCGATCCGCAATCCGGATGGCAGCGTGAACAAGGAACTGCTGGCCGCGCAGGGCATGTCCAGCGAGATGTTCGCCGAACGTCTGCGGCAGGATCTGTCAGTGCAGCAGGTGGCGCAGGGTTTGTCGAGCACGGTCTTCGCCTCGAAGTCGGCGGCTGACCATGCGGTAGACACCTTCTTTCAGCAAAGGCAAGTGCGCGTGCAGCGCTTCGATGCGTCTGCTTACGCATCCAAGGTGAACCCCACAGACGCCGACATCGAGCAGTACTACAAGGACCCGGCCCACGCATCGCAATTTCAGGCGCCTGAGCAGGCGAGCATCGAATACGTGGTGCTCGATGTGGATGTCATCAAAAAGGGCATTGAGGTCAACGAAGAGGACCTGCGCCGTTATTACGAAGAAAACGCGTCGCGCTTTGGCACACCCGAAGAACGTCGCGCCAGCCACATCCTGATTGCGGCCGACAAGTCACTGCCCGCTGATGAACGCGCCAAGGCGCGAGCCAAGGCCGAGGAAATCAGCGCCGCGTTGGCCAAGAACCCGGCTCAGTTTGCCGAGCTTGCCCAAAAGAATTCGCAAGATCCCGGCTCGGCGGCCAAGGGCGGCGACCTCGACTTTTTCGCGCCGGGTGCCATGGTCAAGCCCTTCGAGGATGCGGCCTATTCCCTCAAGGTGGGCCAGACCAGCGCGGTGGTTGAAACCGACTTCGGTTTTCACATCATTCGGCTCACCGACATCCGTGGTGGTGACAAGCGCAGCTTTGAATCGGCACGGCCTGAAATCGAGGTCGAGGTTCGTCAGCAGTTGGCGCAGGCCCAGTTTGCCGAAGCGGCTGAAGAATTCACCAACATGGTCTATGAGCAGTCCGACAGCCTCAATCCCGTGATTGAAAAGTACAAGCTCGAGCCCAAGACGGCTCAGGGTGTCACCCGCAAGCCTGCGGCCAACGCCAAAGGTGTGATCGCATCAGCCAAGTTTCTGGATGCAATTTTTTCCAGCGACGCCTTGACCGGCAAGCGCAACACGCCGGCGGTTGAAGTGGCGGCCAGGCAGTTGGTCTCCGGTCGAGTGCTCAATTACCAGGCCGCCCACGCGCTGTCGCTGGACGAAGTCAAGGACAAGGTTCGGCTGCTGGTATCGCAGTCTCAGGCAGCGGCACTGGCGCGCAAGGCGGGTGAGCAGCGTTTGGCTGAACTCAAGCAGGCTCCGCAGACCGACATGCGAATCGAGCCGCAGCTGGTCTCGCGTTTGCAGACCGGGCAATTGGGCGAGCCACTGATCACTGCCATCTTGAGCGTTGACATGAAGTCTGCGCCAGGCTTTGTCGGCGTTGACCTCGCAGCTCAGGGCTACGTCGTTGCGCGAATCGACGAGGTGATCGGTCGTGACCCGGCGGCGGCCGACACATCCCGAGCGATCAGCCAGTACGCCGAGGCCTGGGGAGCCGCCGAATCGCAGGCCTACTTCGCCTCTTTGCGCAACCGCTACAAGGTGCAGATCAACGAAAAAGAAGTCGCCAAGAAGTTGAGCAGCGATTCAGCCGAGTCGCGTTGACACAGAACTTCAACAGGCCGACATGCGCGGGCTGCAGCCTATAATTGCGCCTGTGCGGTGGCTGTAGCTCAGTTGGTAGAGTCCAGGATTGTGATTCCTGTTGTCGTGGGTTCGAGCCCCATCAGCCACCCCAAGTCAATCAAAGGCAAGGCCCAATCTCCACGGTTGGGCTTTGTTGTTTCTGGGTTTCATGTAGCCGCCATGTAGCCGTGGAGGGCTGGAATTTCCCCGTGTCTTGAAGCCGTCGGTGGAGCGAAGATCAAGCCTCTAAGGCCGCAGGCTCATGGGGTGAGCTTGTACTTTGATTTGGCGACTCTGCGTGCTCCCTCCGTGCGGCATGCCAATTGCAATTGACCGTTGCATGCTCGGTTTGCGGCGGCAACCATCCATTTCAATTTGCAGAGCGCCCGCTTTGATAGTTTCTTGACGAGGTTCTTCCCATGACTGTTCGAGCCCCATTGGTCTTTGCCGCGCACGCCTCGGTCACCGCGCGTTTTTGTCAATTGGCAGCAGCCGTATTGGTGGCTTTGCAACTGGGATCGTGCGGCGGTGGCTCCGGGTCATCCGATGTCCAGGTGCCCGAACCAGAGGTCATTCAAAGCACCAACGGATCGCTCACCTACACCTTGACGCAAGCGCCTGCCCAGATCACGGTGGGCGGAACCTCCGTGCGGTCGAATGTCTACAACGGCAGGTACATCCCACCCGTGTTCAAACTGGCGCGGGGCGACACGCTCAATCTCACCGTGGTCAACCGCATCGGTGCGGCGGATGTGCAGATCTCCGGACCGCAGACCAGCAACACGCACTTCCACGGGATGAACATCTCGCCCAGCAATGACAACGTGTTTCTGTCGCTGCAGCCGGGCGCCAAGTATTCATACCAGTGGCAGGTTCCGACGAATCATCCCCAGGGCCTTTACTGGATACATCCGCACGACCATGGCCTCGTCGAGCCGCAGGTACTGAGCGGCATGGCGGGCATGCTGGTGATCGATGGTCTGGTCAGTCAGCACTACCCAGCATTCGCCGGCCTGAAGGAGCGCAATTTGCTCTTGAAGGACTTCACTTTCCCCGGCTTTCAGGACGGCGACGTCAAGACGAAGACCATCAACGGCACCATCGGTGCATCGATCCAGATGCGTCCGGGCGAGATGCAGGTGTGGAATCTGGGCAACTTCGGCGCCGATGCCTACTTCAACTTCGCCGTGGCTGCTCCGGTTCAGATTTGGGAAATAGGCCACGACGGCAACGTGCTGGAACAACCACAGCAACTCACCTCGGTGTTCTTGCCACCGGGTGCGCGCTCGGTGGTGGTGGTTGTGGCGCCCAGCACCCCAGGCACCTATTCGATTGACTCGCTCAATGTGGACACCGGACCTGCGGGTGATCCCAACCCCACCGTCAATCTGGCCAAGCTGGTGGTCAGTGGCGATGCGTCGACCAACGCGACTTCACTGCAATACGCCCTGACGCAACCGGCGGCCGATCAAGCCGGCATCAACCCGACCGTGGATTCGGTGACTGCGTTGGCAGTGACGAACAGCCGCACGCTGACCTTCAGCGAATCCGATGATGGCAACACGTTCTACATTGACAGCGGTGACGGCAGAGGCCCTCAGGTCTATGACCCCGACTACATCAACATCGCCGTCACTCTGGGCGCTGTCGAGAGATGGACCATCTTGAACACCAGCACTGAGCGCCATGTGTTCCACATTCACCAACTTGATTTCCTCGTTGAGTCGATCAACAACGACGACCAGGATGAGGAGGGGCTGCGCGATGTGATTGACCTGCCCTATGCGCAAAACGGCGTGCCCGGCAAGGTCGTCTTGAAGATCCCCTTCAACGATCCCACGATGGTTGGAAACTTCGTTTATCACTGCCACATCGTGGGTCACGAAGACGCGGGGATGATGGCCAACCTGACGGTGAACCCCTCCGGAAGCACCGCAGCGCTTGGGCCGGCACGCATGCGCCTCATCAAGCCCGAGGTGGACAACGGGTTGTGGACGCGCATGGCACGCTGGGTGGGCCTGGAGCCGCCGGTGATGGTCGCCTTGCCCGACGCGCCGGTGTGCCGCACGCCTGTCAAGACCACCTCAGTCGGAACCGACAAGCGCCAACGCTCGAGAACGGTGCCCGCCGCGAGTGACAACCAGGCCAAGGCCACCGTGCTTGTTGACAGCAAGCGTTGAGTGGTTGGGCGCCGTCTAGATTGGCGTCCAGCGGTCGAATGTGGCGGCTTGGCCGTGGCAGGTGCCCGCGGCGTCGATCAGGTTCCACACGACGGCTCGCTCGATTCGAAATCGCTTGCCGCTGGCTGCGATCCTGATGCCCGAGTAGTCGGCAATGAAGCCATCACGGCTGACCCGCTCAAGCAGCCGGGCCCGTTCTTCGCGCAGCAGCGGTTCGGCCGACAGCCGCGAAGGCATGCCCACGAAAGCCGCCCAATCCATTTCGAAGAGCGACAGGGCCGAGCGGTTACCGTAAAAAAACAAGGGGTCGGGCTCGGTGCCGTGGGCCACGATCACTGCGCTGGCGTTCCACATCGCATCGCGCAGGTGGCCCGAGCGCGCGACCAGATCGCGCCCCGTCAAACGGGCATGGCTGTCGGCGATGAGGCTCAGGCGGTCATCGCTGAGTGGGTTATCGCCGCCCAGCATTGGCGCGAGCCGACTCGCCCAGTTTCCTGCAGGCGGCGTGGATGTTCTCGTTGACGGCGAGCAATCTGAGTTTCATCAGCCCCGCCACTTCCTTGGCGCTGAAACCTTTGCTCAGGTGGGTGAGCACGTCGCGCTCCACATCGCTCAAGCCGTCACCCTTGAGCCCCGCTTCCTGAAAATAGGCCAGCACGCGACGGGCGAGGGCGGGTGACAGGGGTGGCTTGCCACGAACGATTTTTTGCAGGTTCTCGACCAAGGCCTCGAAGCGTTCTTCTTTCAAGAGGTATCCATCCGCGCCCAGTTTCAAGGCGGGAAACAGATGCTCATCGTCGGCATACAGCGATGTGACGATCTTCACGCCCCTGGCCGTCGGAAACTCAACCAGCAGATCAAGTCCTGCGTGGTCAGGCAAGTCGAGGTCGATCAGGAGGATGTCGAATGGCTGTTGAGGATCTCCAGTGCCCTGGTTAACAGCCATCGACGACACGATCGTTTCTTGCGCTGACGCCAGATCGCCGACCTCGGTGAGCACCAGCGCATCGCTGAAACTTTCGCTCACCACGCGGGCCAGAAATGCCCGGGTCTGCGGGTTTTGTTCGAAGATCAAAACATTGACGGACATGGCCAGGCGCTGATCTGTGATCGGCAAATGCTAGCAGTGCGTTCGCCTCAGGACGAGCGCACCGACTCCTACAATGATTTGCATGCGTATCCTGATTGCCAACGACGATGGTTACCTGGCACCGGGACTTGCGGCCCTGGTGCGCGCTTGCGAGGGTTTGGGCGATATCGAGGTGATCGCCCCCGAGCAAAATGCCAGCGGCACTTCGAACTCTCTGACGCTCAGTCGCCCACTGTCGCTGCATGTGGCGCCAAACGGGTTTCGCTACCTGAACGGCACGCCTTCTGATTGCGTCCACGTGGCCCTGACGGGCCTGTTGCTCGAGCGCCCAGACCTGGTGGTCTCAGGCATCAACCAGGGCGCCAACATGGGCGACGACACCTTGTATTCGGGTACGGTCGCCGCAGCGATGGAGGGGTTCCTTTTCGGCATCCCGTCAATCGCCTTCTCGCAGGTCGACAAAGGCTGGGGTCATCTTGATGCGGCGGCGAGAGCGGCAAGGCGGGTGATCGAGCAGGTGTTGAGTCAGCCGCCAGCAAGGCGCCCGTTTTTGCTCAACGTGAACATCCCGAACCGTGAAGATGCAGACCAACTGCCCACTCAGATCACGCGCCTGGGTCGCCGCCATGCCAGCGAGCCTGTGATTCTTCAGACCAGTCCACGTGGCGACACGATGTACTGGATCGGACCCGCAGGCGATGCCCGCGAAGCCGGAGACGGCACGGACTTTCACGCCGTGGCCCATGGCCTTGTCTCCATCACGCCTTTGCAAGTCGACCTCACCGACCATGTGGCGGTGCCCGATTGGCAAAGCTGGCTGGTCGCGGGCGCAAGATCGTGAGCAGTTCGCCGCCGCGGGGGGGCAAGTTTCCGCTCAAGCTCGAGCAGATGTCGCGTCCGCCCAAGAAGTTGGTCAGCGCGCCCGGTGAACCCTCGGGCCAGGTCTCGAATGTTTCGCAGGGTCAATCTGCGCCGTCGTCAAGCGCTGCAACGCGCCGGTCGGCGCCTGCTGACAAGGCGGCCGCCGCGCGACCCACGGGCCTTGGACTTGACTCTGAGGACGTGCGACGCCGGATGGTCGATCGCCTGCGTGCCGCCGGGCCCCACGACCCTCGCGTTCTCGAGGCGATGGAGGCCGTGCCCCGGCACCTTTTCGTGGATGGCGCGCTGGTCACACAGGCCTACGAAGACACCAGCTTGCCCATCGGCCATGGCCAGACGATCTCCAAGCCCTCTGTGGTCGCACGCATGATCGGCGTGCTGATGGACGGTGCGGCCGCGCGCGCTGCCGGGCATCTCGGCAGAGTGCTTGAGGTGGGTACGGGTTGCGGCTATCAGGCCGCCGTGCTGTGTCGGCTTTCGCGCCTGGTGGTGTCGGTCGAGCGCATCAAGGGCCTTCACGACAAGGCGCGCGAACTCGTCGCGCCGCTGCGCATGAATCAACTGCGGCTGGTCTATGGTGACGGCATGCTGGGCCACGCACCCAATGCGCCCTATGACAGCATCATCGCGGCAGCCTGCGGCGCCGAAGTGCCCGATGCATGGCTTGCGCAGATGGCCGTGGGTGGTCGCCTGATCTCGCCGGTGCTCGATGCGGCCAAGGGACAACGTTTGCTGGTCATCGACCGCCTCGACAGCGGCGCATTCCAGCGCACGGAATATGAGGCCGTGCAGTTCGTCCCCCTAAAATCAGGCTCGATTTGATTGAGGTGACGGCTCGCATGAGAACGAAGTTGGATGCTCGGCCTCGAGGGCTGGGTTGGCTCGGTGTGGTGGCTGCGGTCTTGGTGTTGCTGGGCTGTTCTTCGCCTCGTCAAAAAGCACCGGTCGAGGACCGCCGCTCAACTGTCAAGCCGACAGCATCCCAGTCTGTCGACCCCAAAGCTGCGCCTGCAGCGCTGCCCGCCGGATCGGAAAACGCGGGCAAGCCGGGCTACTACACCGTGCGGCCTCAGGACACGCTGGTTCGAATCGCTCTTGACAACGGTCAGAACTGGAAAGATCTGGCGCGATGGAACGGGCTTGAAAACCCCAACCTGATCGAGGTGGGTCAGGTCTTGAGAGTGGTTCCCCCGGGCGCTGATGCGTCACAGCCGTCCACCCGGCCGGTGACGGTGGCCAAGGTTGAAACAAGGCCGCTCGATTCGAAGGCCGCAGATTCATCGGCGACCCAGCCCGCTGCGAGCGTTTCTGGTGCCGCGGCAACCAGCGCTGCGGCAAGCGCGGCCACCTCCCAAGGCGATGAGTCAGTGGTGTGGATGTGGCCGGCCAGCGGCGCGGTGACAACCGGTTTCGATGAACCCAAAAGCAAGGGACTGTCGATTGCGGGCAAGGCCGGAGACCCTGTGGTGGCAGCTGCCGATGGGCGGGTGGTCTACGCCGGATCAGGACTTCGCGGCTATGGCAATCTGGTGATCATCAAGCACAACAGCACCTACCTTACCGCTTACGCCCACAACCAGATTTTGCTGGTCAAAGAGGACCAGGTGGTCAGGCGTGGCCAGAAGATTGCCGAGATGGGATCTACCGATGCCGAGTCGGTCAAGCTGCACTTCGAGATCCGCCGACAAGGCAAGCCCACAGACCCCGCAAAGTTGCTGCCACCGCGCTGATCGGTGCTGCATCAACACATGACACCGAGCACCGAATGGCTGAGCGTCGAGTCACTCGACCTCGATGGCCAGGGCGTGGCTCACAACGCCGAGGGCAAGGTTGTTTTCATCGAGGGTGCATTGCCTGGCGAGCAGGCGCAAGTCAGCGTCTACCGCCGCAAGAACCAGTGGGAACAAGCCACCATCACGGCCTTGCGTCGCGAGAGTTCGCAACGTGTGAGTCCGCGCTGCCCGCATTTCGGCGTTTGTGGTGGCTGCAAGATGCAGCACTTTCATGCGGGCGCCCAAATTGCGACCAAGCAAAGGGCGCTCGAGGATGGTCTGTGGCATTTGGCCAAGGTCAAGCCGGATCAAGTGCTCAGGCCCATCGAGGGGCCCGCCTGGGGCTATCGCTATCGCGCGCGCTTGTCGGTGCGCTACGTGGCCAAGAAGGGCAAGGTGCTGGTCGGGTTTCACGAGCGAAAGTCAAGCTATGTTGCCGACATGAACAGCTGCGAGGTCTTGCCGCCGAGGCTGAGCGCGCTGTTGCCCGCATTAGCTGAACTGATTGGCAGCATGGAGCAGCGTGATCGACTGCCGCAAATCGAGGTGGCAGTCGGTGACGACGCCGTGGCGCTGGTGCTGCGGCACCTTGAACCACTTGTCGACGGTGATCTTCGGCGGCTGAGCGAATTTGCCAGGGAGCATGCCGTTCAATGGTGGCTGCAGCCGAAAGGGCCGGCCACGGTGCACCCGCTGGATGCTCAGGATTGCGAGCTGTCTTACAGGCTGCCCGAGTTCGGCATCGCCATGCGCTTCAAGCCGACCGACTTCACGCAGGTAAATCACCAGATCAACCGCACTCTGGTGGCGCGCGCGATCAGCCTGCTTGATCCTCGGCCAGATGAGCGCGTGATCGACTGGTTCTGCGGGCTGGGCAACTTCACGCTGCCCATCGCCACACGAGCCCGCGAGGTGCTGGGTGTCGAGGGCAGCGAAGCCCTTGTCGCGCGCTCACGTGAAAACGCCGAGTTCAACGAGCTTGCCGCCAAGGTCAGCTTCGCTGCGAGCAACCTCTTCGAGATTGAAGCCAGTTCGCTCGCTGCATTGGGGGCTGCCGAAAAGTGGCTGGTGGACCCTCCGCGCGAGGGCGCTTTTGCGCTCGTCAAGGCGCTGGTCGAGCTTGCCGCAGACGAGTCGGCCCAAGGGGGCCGCCGTCTTCCCAATCGCATCGTCTATGTGAGTTGCAACCCAGCCACCTTGGCAAGAGATGCTGGCTTGCTGGTGCATCAGGCCGGCTACACCCTGTCGGCGGCAGGTGCCGTCAACATGTTCCCGCACACGGCTCATGTGGAAAGCATCGCTGTGTTCGACCGATACTGATCCCGAGAACACGCACAAACGAAAACGGGGCCCGAAGGCCCCGTTTTTTGAAACGGTTTTGACTCAGTCGTCGCTACCCCCGGCCAAGCCGAAGATGGCGAGCAAGGACTGGAACACGTTGTACACGCTCAGGTAGACGCTCAAGGTGGCCGTGATGTAGTTAGTCTCCTCGCCATCCTTAACGCGCTTCAGGTCGTAAAGGATGAAGGCAGAGAAGATGCCGATCGCCAGCACCGACAGCGTGATCATGAGCGCGCTCGACTGGATGAACACATTGGCAATGCCAGCCACCAGCAACATGATCACGCCAATGAACAAGAACTTGCCCATCGAACTCAGGTCGCGCTTGATCACCGAAGACAGCGTGGCCATGCCTAGGAAAATCGCACCCGTGCCGGCGAACGACATCATGATGAGGCTGGCACCGTTGGACATGCCCAGCACGACGCCGACCATGCGCGAGAGCATCAGACCCATGAAGAAGGTGAAGCCCAGCAACACAGGAACGCCCATCGCAGAGTTCTTTGTTTTCTCGATCGCGTACATGAAACCGAACGCGCCGCCCAGGAAAACAATCAGGCCCACCATGGGAGAAAGTGCGTTGGTCAGGCCGGTAGCCAAGCCAACCCAAGCGCCAAGAACCGTGGGCACCATCGACAGCGCCAACAGCCAATAGGTGTTGCGCAAGACCCGATTGCGCTGCTCGGTCGATGTGACCGACCCAGAGTACGTGTAGGGGGATGAACGAAGACCTTGACTCATGAAAACCTCCTGAAACAACGGGATGTAGGTTCGATACCGACGACTGAATTCTAGTTCCCTCGGGTTTCTCCGCTCGCTGCACCCCTTGGTAAGGCCAAGGCATTCAAGGGCCTTTGCGCGGCTTCGAGGCGGCGGTCTCGACTTACAATCGCCTCTCTCACCCGAACATCCCCCGCCCCCAGAGAAACCCCTCCAGTTTCCCACCAGGATTCGATCTTGCAGCGCTGACTGCGGGGCAGAACTGGGTGCATCAATGGAGTTTTCCTTGCTGCCCGTCTCGCCTCCCGCAATCCTCGTACTCGCAGACGGCTCCCGCTTCATCGGCACTTCCATCGGCTCACCGGGCCAAACCCGTGGGGAGGTTGTGTTCAACACCTCCTTGACCGGTTATCAGGAAATCCTGACCGACCCGAGCTATTGCCGTCAGATCGTCACGCTGACTTATCCGCACATCGGAAGTTACGGCGTCAATCCAGAAGATGTTGAGTCTGATCGGATTCATGCCGCTGGCTTGATCATCAAGGACCTTCCCCTGAGGGCCTCGAACTTCCGTATGACTGAAACGCTGGCGCAGTATCTCGAGCGCGAGGGCACGGTGGCGATTACCGACATCGACACCCGAAGGCTGACGCGTTTGCTGCGCAGCACAGGCGCGCAAAACGGCTGCATCCTGTCGCTGGGCGCTGGCGAGGTGATCGGCGAAGCGCACTTCGGGGCCGCCTTGAATGCTGCGCGCTCAGCGCCCAGCATGGCCGGTCTCGATCTGGCCAAGGTCGTCAGCAGCACCGCGAGCCACGTCTGGACCGAAACCGAATGGGCGTTGGGCGCGGGCCATGGCACGCAGGGTGACCCGACCTGGCATGTGGTTGCCTACGACTTTGGCGTCAAACGCAACATCCTGCGCATGCTGGCCAGTCGTGGCTGCAAGGTCACGGTGGTGCCTGCGCAGACACCAGCGCAGGACGTTGTGGCGCTGCGCCCCGACGGGGTTTTCCTGAGCAACGGCCCCGGAGACCCGCAGCCCTGCGATTACGCCATCGAAGCCACGCGCACGCTCATCGAAACCGGCGTCCCGGTATTCGGGATTTGCCTCGGTCATCAGATTCTTGCGCTGGCCTCGGGTGCCAAGACCTTCAAGATGAAGTTCGGGCACCACGGCGCGAACCATCCTGTCAAGGACCTTGATACAGGCCGGGTGAGCATCACCAGCCAGAACCACGGATTTGCCGTAGACGAGACCACTTTGCCGCACAACTTGAGACCGACCCACGTGAGTTTGTTTGACGGCACCTTGCAGGGCTTGGCGCGCACCGATCGCCCGGCCTTCTGCTTTCAGGGCCACCCCGAAGCATCTCCGGGGCCGCAAGACATTGGCTACCTTTTCGACCGGTTCATTGCGCTGATGCAAACGGGCCGCGCCGCCTCGACCGGAGGTGCAAATGCCTAAGCGCTCAGACCTTCGATCCGTTCTGATCATCGGCGCAGGTCCGATCATCATCGGCCAAGCCTGCGAATTCGATTACTCGGGCGCCCAGGCCTGCAAGGCACTGCGCGAAGAGGGCTATCGCGTCATTCTGGTCAACAGCAATCCGGCGACGATCATGACCGACCCGGAGATGGCCGATGCGACCTACATCGAGCCCATCACCTGGCAGGTGGTTGAAAAGATCATCGCCAAGGAACGCCCCGATGCAGTGCTGCCAACCATGGGCGGCCAGACGGCCCTGAATTGCGCGCTCGACCTGCACAAGCATGGTGTGCTGGCCAAGTACGGCGTCGAGATGATTGGCGCCAACGAAAAGGCCATCGAAAAGGCCGAGGATCGGTTGAAGTTCAAGGACGCCATGACCGGCATCGGTCTGGGTTCGGCGCGCAGCGGCATCGCCCACTCGATGGAAGAGGCCTTGGCCGTGCAGCAAAGGATTTCGGCCGAGATCGATGGCCCGGGTTTCCCGATGGTGATCCGACCGAGCTTCACGTTGGGCGGCACCGGCGGTGGCATCGCCTACAACCCTGACGAGTTCGAGGAAATCTGCAAACGCGGGCTCGACCTCTCGCCCACCAAGGAACTGCTGATCGAGGAAAGCCTCATCGGCTGGAAAGAGTTCGAGATGGAAGTGGTGCGCGACAAGGCGGACAACTGCATCATCGTGTGCTCGATTGAAAACTTGGATCCGATGGGCATCCACACTGGCGACTCGATCACGGTGGCGCCAGCGCAGACGCTCAGCGACAAGGAATATCAGTTGCTGCGCAATGCCAGCATCGCCATCCTGCGCGAGATCGGCGTGGACACCGGCGGCTCGAATGTGCAGTTCGCCATCAATCCGCAAGACGGCCGCATGGTCGTCATCGAGATGAACCCGCGTGTGTCGCGCTCGTCGGCACTGGCGTCCAAGGCCACCGGATTTCCGATCGCCAAGGTGGCGGCCAAGTTGGCGGTCGGCTACACGCTTGACGAGTTGCGCAACGACATCACCGGCGGTGCCACGCCTGTGAGCTTCGAGCCCAGCATCGACTACGTGGTCACGAAGATTCCTCGCTTCGCGTTCGAAAAATTCCCGGCGGCCGACTCTCACCTGACTACGCAGATGAAATCCGTGGGCGAGGTGATGGCGATGGGTCGCACTTTTCAGGAAAGCTTCCAGAAGGCGCTGCGTGGCCTTGAGACCGGCATCGACGGGCTGAGCGAGCGCAGCACCGACAAAGACGAGATCGTCGAGGAAATCGGTGAGGCAGGTCCTGAACGCATTCTTTATGTGGGCGACGCGTTTCGCATTGGCATGAGCCTGGACGAGGTGTTCGAGGAAACCGCCATCGACCCGTGGTTCCTCGCGCAGATCGAGCAGCTGATCCAGATCGAAAAAACCCTCGCCACCCGCACGCTGGAAGGTCTCGGTGCTGATGAACTGCGCTTGCTCAAGCGCAAGGGCTTTTCTGATCGGCGCATCGCCAAGCTCGTCGGCACCAACCAGCATGCGGTGCGTGCGCTGCGGCATGCACTGAACGTGCGGCCTGTCTACAAGCGGGTGGACACCTGCGCGGCCGAGTTCGCCACCCAGACCGCGTACCTGTACTCGACCTACGATGAGGAGTGCGAGGCCGAGCCGACCGATCGTAAGAAGATCATGGTGCTGGGTGGCGGCCCGAACCGCATTGGTCAGGGCATCGAGTTCGACTACTGCTGCGTGCACGCTGCCCTCGCCATGCGCGAAGACGGCTACGAGACCATCATGGTCAACTGCAATCCCGAGACGGTGTCGACCGATTACGACACCTCGGATCGTTTGTACTTCGAGCCGGTCACCCTCGAGGATGTGCTCGAGATCGTGGACAAGGAAAAGCCGGTGGGCGTGATCGTCCAGTACGGTGGCCAGACTCCCTTGAAGCTTGCGCTGGATCTTGAACGAGCCGGCGTGCCCATTGTTGGCACCTCTCCGGACAGCATCGACATTGCCGAGGACCGTGAGCGCTTCCAGAAGCTGCTCAATGAACTGGGTCTGAAACAGCCCCCCAATCGCACCGCCCGTACCGAAGAGTCGGCGTTACGGCTTGCGCAAGAAATCGGCTACCCGCTGGTGGTGCGACCGAGCTACGTTCTTGGTGGGCGGGCGATGGAAATCGTTCATGGCGACAAGGATCTAGAGCGCTACATGCGCGAGGCCGTCAAGGTCAGCGAAAAATCGCCGGTTCTGCTAGACCGCTTTCTCGATGACGCCATCGAGGTCGATGTCGACTGCATCTCCGATGGCAGCGACGAGGCCTCGGGCGTGATGATCGGCGGCATCATGGAGCACGTCGAGCAGGCGGGCATTCACTCGGGCGACTCGGCCTGTTCGCTGCCGCCTTATTCCCTGCCCGCTGAGCTGCAGGACGAGCTCAGACGGCAGACGAAGATGATGGCGCGCGCGCTCAAGGTCAAGGGGCTGATGAACGTGCAGTTCGCCATCCAGGGCGAGGGTGCGGACGCGGTGGTCTATGTGTTGGAAGTCAACCCGCGGGCATCGCGCACCGTGCCTTTTGTGTCCAAGGCCACGGGACTGCAGCTTGCCAAGATTGCGGCTCGTTGCATGGTGGGGCGTAAGTTGTCGGATCAGCAGCAACGCAATGGCCGAGTCCCGAGCGAGGTGATCCCACCCTACTTCAGTGTCAAGGAAGCGGTATTTCCGTTTAACAAATTCCCCGGTGTCGATCCGATCCTCGGTCCCGAAATGCGATCCACCGGTGAGGTCATGGGCGCTGGCCGAACCTTCGGGGAGGCCATGCTGAAGAGCCAGTTGGGAGCAGGCTCGCGTCTGCCCGAACGTGGCACGGTGTGCATCACGGTCAAGAATGGCGACAAGTTGAGGGCCGTTGAGGTGGCTCGCGATCTTTGTGCCTTGGGTTTTCAGATCGTGGCGACCAAGGGGACGGCTGCGGCCATTGCCGAGGGCGGCGTGGCGGTGAGGGTGGTCAACAAGGTCAAGGACGGTCGGCCCCACATTGTCGACATGGTCAAGGCCGGTGAGATTCAGTTGGTCTTCACCACGGTTGACGAAACGCGCACGGCGATTGCTGACTCACGCCACATTCGTCAGGCAGCTCTTGCTCATCGAGTGACTTACTACACCAGCATGGCGGGTTGCGAGGCGGCTGTGGAGGGCATGAAGCATCAGGACGACTTGGTCGTGAGACCACTGCAGGAGCTTCATGCGCAGTTGAACTAAACTGCCTTGAGACTCAATTTTTTTGACATTAGGCCGCCGCGGGAGCTTCCTGCGGCGGCTTCATTTTTTCCCCGGGGTGATCACCATGCAAACCATTCCATTGACCAAGCGCGGAGCTGAAAAGCTCAAGGATGAACTTCAGCGTTTGAAGACGTCGGAGCGCCATGCCGTGATCCAAGCCATTGCTGAGGCTCGCGCCCAAGGCGATTTGTCCGAGAACGCGGAATACGAGGCCGCCAAGGACAAGCAAGGCTTCATAGAGGGCCGCATTCTGGAAATTGAGGGGAAGCTTGCAGCCGCCAAAGTGATTGATCCGTCCACCCTGGATGCCGAGGGCCGCGTGGTGTTTGGCTCCACCGTCGACCTTGAGGATGAGTCCAACGGCGTCATGGTCACCTATCAAATCGTGGGTGACGATGAGGCAGATCTCAAGCTGGGTCTGGTCTCCATCAGCTCGCCGATTGCACGCGCGCTGATCAGCAAGGAAGTCGGTGACATTGCCGAGGTGCACGCTCCCGGCGGCGTCAAGAGTTACGAGGTCATGGCCGTGCGCTATTGCTGATCGGCTGCCCGCTCATGCTGCATCGAATTGCGTCGTGCTTGGCCGGGTTATGGGCGGGAGTGCTGCTGGGAGTGGGCTTGATCGGAGCGCCTGCCGGCTTCGCTGTGGCCTCTTCGGAGATCGCCGGTCGAAGCGCCGGAAGGATGTTCGCCATCGAGGCTTACGCCAGCCTGGCTGTCGCGGTGCTGCTGCTGCTTGCGCTTCGCAACATCAGGAGCCCGCGCCCATCGGGCATTCCGATTGATGTCAACATGCTGCTGGTTTTCGGCAGCCTGTTTTGCACCATTGCCGGCTACTTCGTGCTGCAGCCCATGATGGCAGCGGCCAGAGCCGGCGAGGGTGCGTTGTCGTTCGGTGCCCTTCACGGGTTGGCCGCCGGCTTTTTTGCGTTAAAAACGCTGTGTATCGTCTGGCTCGCCTGGCGTCTGAGCTCTGGCCCGAAGGTCTGAGTCTTTGACTCGACTGCCCCAGGGCCAGTCGAGCAACTCAGTCAGGCACCTTCCGTTTGACGCTGACCACCCGCTTGCGGGCTCGCTTGACCTCGCCGCCCGCGGCAAGTCGTTCATTGCCCAGAACCCTGATCTTCTTGACTTGAGGACGGTGGTTGCCACTCTTCGAGAACTTCAGCAGCTTCACCACCTTGGGCCCTGGCATGCGATCTTCGCGCTCTGGCTTTTCCTTGGGCGGGATCGGACGCCAAAGCACAAGCAATTTGCCGATGTGCTGAATCGGCGCAGCGTTCAGTTCATCGGATAAAGACGCAAACATCGACTCGCGGGAGGCACGCTCATCGCAAAAGACACGAATCTTGATCAGGCCATGCGCGCTGAGTGCTGCATCCGTTTCACGAACCACCGCAGGGGTCAGTCCGTCACCGCCTATCAGTACCACTGGATCGAGATGGTGTGCATCTGCACGTTTTTCTTTACGCTGATGGGAAGTGAGTTGGATTGCAGGCATCAGCCTATTATCGGCTCAGCATGAAGGTCAAATCCAAAAGCAAGAAGATCAACAAGGCTTGGCTGCTCGATCACCTGAACGACACCTACGTCAAGCTGGCGAAGAAAGAAGGGTTCCGAGCGCGCGCGGCCTACAAGCTGAAAGAAATAGACGAGGCGCTGGGGTTGTTCAAACCCGGTCAAGTGGTCGTCGATCTGGGCGCCGCGCCCGGTGCTTGGAGCCAGTACGTGCGGCGCCGCCTTGCGATGAAGGAATCGAACGTGGCGGGCGCTGGCATGGGGGCTCTCAACGGCACCATCATTGCTCTGGATATCCTCGACTTCGAGCCCATCGACGGTGTGGTTTTCATTCAAGGCGACTTCCGTGACGAAGAAGTGCTTCAGCGGCTTGAGCTGGCCGTCACGGGGCGGTCTGTCGACGTGGTGGTCTCCGACCTCGCGCCCAATCTCTCAGGCATAGCCAGTTCGGATTCAGCCCGAGTGGGGCATCTGGTTGAACTCGCGGTCGAGTTCTCCACGCGACACCTGGTCGACGACGGAACCTTGGTGTGCAAGGTTTTCCATGGTGGCAACTACAGCCAGCTCGTGGAACTTCTGAAAGCGAATTTCCGTTCGGTCAGACCCATCAAGCCCAAAGCGTCCAGAGACAAATCGTCAGAAACTTTTCTTGTCGCTGCGGGTCTCAAGTCAGCAAGCAGGTCTGCCGACAGATGATCTGTTGTGATTGACCCTTCTGCAGGCGCTGTGGCTTTGCCGTCACGGCAGCTTTGGCGGGCTTGACTCGCATAAACTCATCCCCACGTTGAAGTTGCGTGCGCTGTCTCGCTTCGCGCAATCTTTTACGCTTAAAAAATTGGAGCTGCGGTGAACAATCAATGGTTCTCAAAGGTGGCTGTTTGGCTCGTGATCGCCCTCGTGCTCTTCACGGTTTTCAAGCAATTTGATCGCAGCTCGGCATCGGGCGGCCAAATCGGGTATTCGGACTTTCTGGAAGAGGTCCGAAGCAAGAGGGTCAAGGCCGTCACCTTGCAAGAAGGCCCCTCGGGCACCGAGATCATCGCCACCACCACCGATGACAAGCGCTTGCGCAGTACGGCCACTTACCTTGATCGTGGTTTGGTCGGCGACCTGATCAACAACGGCGTGAAGTTCGATGTGAAGCCGCGCGAAGAACCGTCGCTGCTCATGAACATCTTGGTATCTTGGGGTCCGATGCTTCTTTTGATTGGCGTGTGGATTTATTTCATGCGGCAGATGCAAGGTGGTGGCAAGGGAGGCGCCTTCAGCTTTGGAAAATCGAAGGCTCGCATGCTGGATGAGGCCAACAACACGACCACATTCGCCGACGTGGCAGGCTGCGACGAAGCCAAGGAAGAGGTCAAGGAACTGGTCGACTTCTTGAAGGATCCCCAGCGCTTTCAAAAACTCGGTGGCCGAATCCCGCGTGGTGTTCTTCTCGTGGGGCCTCCGGGGACTGGCAAGACGCTGCTGGCCAAGGCCATTGCGGGTGAGGCCAAGGTGCCTTTCTTCAGTATTTCAGGCTCGGACTTCGTCGAGATGTTTGTCGGCGTCGGTGCCGCCCGCGTGCGCGACATGTTTGAACAAGCCAAGAAGAGTGCGCCTTGCATCATCTTCGTGGACGAGATTGACGCTGTTGGACGCCACCGTGGAGCTGGCTTGGGCGGCGGAAACGATGAGCGTGAGCAAACCCTGAATCAGATGCTGGTCGAGATGGACGGCTTCGAGACCAATTTGGGCGTGATCGTGATGGCGGCCACCAATCGGCCCGACATCCTTGACCCGGCACTGTTGCGTCCAGGCCGATTCGATCGACAGGTGTATGTGACCTTGCCTGACGTGCGTGGACGCGAGCAGATTCTCAACGTGCACATGCGCAAGGTGCCGGTGGGGCAAGACATCCGTGCTGACATCCTCGCCCGAGGCACGCCAGGTTTCTCTGGCGCAGATCTGGCCAATCTGGTCAACGAAGCAGCCCTTTTCGCTGCGCGTCGGGCTGGTCGCGTCGTTGAAATGGTCGACTTCGAGAAGGCCAAGGACAAGATCATGATGGGCCCCGAGCGCAAGTCAATGATCATGCCGGAGGAGGAGCGTAAGAACACCGCTTACCACGAGTCCGGGCACACGTTGGTGGCCAAACTGATGCCCAAGACCGATCCCGTGCACAAGGTGACCGTGATTCCTCGTGGACGCGCTTTGGGAGTCACCATGCAACTGCCTGAAGGCGATCGATACAGCCTGGACAAGGAGCGGATGCTCTCAACCATCTCCGTGCTGTTTGGCGGCCGGATTGCGGAAGAGGTCTTCATGAATCAGATGACCACGGGCGCGAGCAACGACTTCGAGCGGGCCACGCAAATAGCGCGGGACATGGTCACCCGCTACGGTATGACCGATGAGCTGGGCCCCATGGTTTATGCCGAGAACGAGGGCGAGGTTTTTCTGGGACGCTCAGTGACCAAACAAGTGAATGTGTCCGAGCAGACCATGCAAAAGGTCGACGGGGTCATTCGTCGGATCATTGATGAGCAGTACGCCATTGCGCGCAAGCACATTGAAGAAAACCACGACAAGATGCATGCATTGGCGAAGGCTCTTCTCGAGTGGGAGACCATCGACAGCGACCAGATCGACGACATCATGAAGGGCGACCCCCCTCGTGCACCCAAAGACTGGACATCGTCGTCGAGCAAGCCCAACGGCCCATCGGCTCCGGTGTCCACTGACGGAGCGCCCGCAGTCGCATGAGGTGATCGGTAACAATTTTTCACGGGGCTTCGGCCCCGTTTTTAATTTGATCGGCAATCTGTTCACACGACATCGCATGTTCTGGCAGACGACAAACCACCGCATCGATCTGACGAAGCCCAAGGTCATGGGCATCGTGAACGTCACGCCCGACTCGTTTTCGGATGGCGGATCGTTTGGCGAGCCCCGGTCGGCAATCGATCACTGCAGGCGCTTGATCGATGAGGGCGCAGATATCCTCGATATTGGAGGCGAATCCAGCCGCCCCGGTGCCGTGTCGATTTCCCTGCAGGAAGAACGGCGCCGGGTGCTCCCGGTGCTCGAGGCTGTGCTTGCCTGGGGGCATCCGGTTTCGCTGGACACGACCAAACCTGACCTCATGTCGGAAGCCCTTGCGATGGGTATCGACATCGTCAACGACATCAACGCATTTCGTGCGCCCCAAGCTTTGCGAGTCGCAGTTACCCATCCCAAGTGCGGCCTGTGCCTGATGCACATGAGGGGCAAGCCCGAAACGATGCAGTCATTGGCGGAATACAACGACGTGATGGCGGAGGTGGGTGCCGAGTTGTCTTTGCGGGCCAAAGCGTTGCTGTCAAAAGGGGTTCACTCAGAGCGCATCGTGATCGACCCTGGCATCGGCTTTGGAAAGACCCCCGCGCAAAACCTCGACTTGCTGCGTCGCCAGCGAGAGCTTTTGTCTATGGGTTTCCCGCTGTTGACGGGTTGGTCGCGAAAATCGACGCTGGGCGTGGTCACGGGGCGCGACGTGCACGATCGTTTGGCCGCCAGTCTGGCGGCTGCCATGGTTTCAGTTCTCAACGGCGCCAGCATCGTGCGCGTTCATGATGTAGGCGCCACAGTCGATGCCCTGAAAGTCTTGCTGGCAACTGGTCTGCCTGTGTCTGCACCAACCCCTTTTGAAAGTCATTGATTCATGAGCAGAGCGCTTTTTGGTACCGACGGCATCCGGGGAACGGTGGGCCAAAGCCCGATCACGCCAGACCTCATGCTGCGTCTCGGTCATTCGGTCGGTCGCGTACTGAAGGCCAGCGCGTCGAAGCCAACCGTGCTGATTGGCAAGGACACGCGAATTTCCGGCTACATGATCGAGTCCGCACTGGAGGCCGGATTTGCGTCCGCGGGCGTCGATGTTCTTTTGACCGGCCCGCTGCCGACGCCGGGTGTGGCCTATCTGACGCGCGCGCTGCGTCTGAGCCTGGGGGTGGTCATCAGTGCATCGCACAACCCCTTTTGCGACAACGGCATCAAATTCTTCTCGGCATCTGGTGAAAAACTCAGCGATGGCTGGGAATCGAGCGTCGAGACGATGCTCGCTCAGGAGCCGAACTGGGTCGATTCGGCAGCCCTCGGCAAGGCCCGGAGGTTGGACGACGCACGAGGACGCTACATCGAATTTTGCAAGGGCACCTTCGGTGGTGACATCTCACTTCGGGGGATGAAGATCGTCGTCGATGCAGCGCATGGGGCGGCTTACCAGGTGGCACCCGAGGTCTTCCATGAACTCGGCGCTGAGGTGCTTGCGATTGGCTGCAGTCCCGACGGGTACAACATCAATGCTGGATTCGGAGCCACTGACCCGTCCGCGCTGGTCAAGGCCGTGATTGACAGCGGTGCCGACTATGGCATCGCGCTGGATGGCGACGCCGATCGTTTGCAACTGGTCGATGCGGCCGGTCGTTTGTTCAATGGCGACGAGTTGTTGTACGGGCTTGTCGTAGATCGTCTTGCCCAGAGGCAGGTCGTTGCCGGCGCGGTTGGCACCTTGATGACCAACCTCGCCGTCGAGCTGGCGCTCAAAAGAAAGGGCGTGGACTTCGCTCGGGCACGGGTTGGCGATCGCTATGTGCTCGAGGAACTGAGTGCCCGCGGCTGGGTCTTGGGAGGCGAGGGCTCAGGGCATCTGCTGGTGCTGGACCGGCACTCGACAGGCGACGGCATCATCAGTGCACTGCAGGTTTTACAGGCTGTTATCCGCAGCGGAAAGTCGCTCGAAGATCAACTCGAAGGCGTCCGGTTGTTTCCTCAGTCACTGATCAACGTTCAGTTGCGCCAGGGATTCGATTGGCGCACTCATGAAGGGTTTCAGGAGACTCTGAGGAGTGTTGAGAGTGAGCTGGGTAGCTCCGGGCGAGTGCTCGTTCGACCGTCAGGTACGGAGCCTGTCCTGCGTGTGATGGTCGAGACCCACGAGCCTTCAACCGCCAAACGCCTTGCGCAAAGCCTTGCCGACGCCGCTGGCCAGGCTGCCCGATAAGTCAAGCCAGGCCGTGGCGAACATCTGACCCGTGGGGCGACTTACTTCTTGGTCGGTGGAACTAGCACGCGGTCGATGATCTGCACCACACCGTTGTTCGCCTCTACATCGGCAACAGTCACCATCGACTCGCCCACGGTGACGTAAGGTCCTGCCCTGTAGATCTCCACGGAAGCGCCTTGGACCGTTTTGGTCGGACCTTCCTTGAACTGCGAGGTTTCGATCTTTCCCTGCAGCACGTGGTAACTCATCAGTGAAATGAGCGCTGCCCGGTCCTTGGCCAAGCCATCAAGGGTCTTGGCTGGCACAGCCTTGAATGCGTCGTTCGTCGGAGCGAAGAGGGTGTATGGCCCCGTCTCCTTCAGAGTCTCGGTGAGACCCGCGTCATTGATGAGTTTCTTCAGCGTCGACAATTGAGGGTAATCGGCGACCGTTTCCGAGATGGTTTTTGGCGCAGGCGGCGTGGCACAGCCGGCAATGCTCAATGCTGTAATGCTCGCGATAACACGCAATTTCCGAATCAACATTTAGGTTTCCGAGAGATAGTCTGAAGAGGTGCGAACCCCTACCGTGGCAAAAGCTTAGGCTAGCGGCGCCCCATGACAAGCGGGTGAATACCGAATGACAACGCCAGTGATGCAAAACATCACGAACCAGACTGTCGTCATCGCTTCATGGGCTTGTCATGGGCTTGACATGGGCAGGGACTACATTAAGACGGAGTGCAAGTCTGATGTAGCAGTCGCTAACGCTGTCAGTTGACGAGATCAGACCGTTGTACTCGAGGGTGTTGAGGCTTCGAGCGTGACCGAAGCCATGAGAGTCATCATCGAACCCGGTGGATGAGTGGCGCTCCTTTTGTTTCATTCTTGGGGCCGTCGGGCGGTCCTGATGCTTGGGAGGGGAACCGTGTCATCCGTAATTTCTGATCATCGTGCTGAGGGCTTTTCTTTGGAGCGTCGGGAACCGATGCGGCGACCGCCTTCAATGAAGGAGTCGCCGGTTTGGATTGACAAGGTTTTCTCGGGTCTTGCTCACAGTGCGGCCATCCTGACATTGTTGCTTTTGTTCGCAATCATCGGTTCTTTGGTGATTGGTGCATGGCCTGCCATTGCGGAGTATGGGCTTTCATTCCTTTGGCATTCAGAGTGGGATCCTGTTCAAAACAAGTTTGGTGGCTTGGTGATGATTTATGGCACCGTGATAACCTCGATCATCGCGTTGGTGATCGCTGTGCCGGTGAGTTTTGGTATCGCTCTTTTTCTAACCGAATTATCTCCAGGATGGCTGAGGCGCCCTTTGGGTATCGCAATTGAACTGCTCGCGGCAGTCCCATCGATCGTTTATGGCATGTGGGGATTGCTGGTTTTCAGTCCAGTGCTCGTTAAGTATGTTCAATTACCTCTTCAGGGACTATTTGGGGACGTGCCGTATCTGAGAGTTCTCGTCTCTGGCTCCCCGGTTGGTATTGGAATACTGTCGGCAGGGATCATTTTGGCAATCATGATCATTCCCTTTATCGCATCGGTGATGAGGGACGTATTCGAGGTGACTCCTCCCATGCTGAAGGAGTCGGCATACGCATTGGGATCTACGACTTGGGAGGTGGTCTCCAAGGTCGTGCTTCCGTTTACCAAGACTGGCGTTGTTGGCGGGATCATGCTGGGATTGGGTCGGGCCATCGGAGAGACGATGGCGGTGACTTTCGTCATTGGCAACTTCAACCAGCTAAACAGTCTGTCCTTGTTCGAGGCTGCCAATAGCATCACCTCCGCGCTGGCCAACGAATTCGCTGAAGCCGATCCTGGGCTGCATCAAGCTTCGCTCATGTATTTGGGCCTTGTGCTGTTTTTGATCACTTTCATCGTTCTTGCGATGTCAAAGCTGATGCTTAATCGCCTTCGAAAAAATGAGGGGGGGAAATCATGAGCATGAGCGCCGCTGCTGAATTGCAGATGTCCCGGCTTGCCATGCACAAGCGCAGAAAGTTGACAAATGCCGTCGCCTTGATGGCATGTGTTTGTGCGATGGCATTTGGTTTGTTTTGGTTGGCGTGGATCCTGATCGAAACCATTTATCTGGGTTTGGGTGGGTTGAGTCTCGCTGTTTTTACCGAGATGACGCCACCGCCGATGGCTGAAACCGGCGGGTTGCTCAATGCGATTGCAGGTTCATTGGTCATGGTGGCATTGGCCACACTCCTGGGTACTCCGATTGGAGTGCTTGCTGGGATTTATCTGGTCGAATATGGTCAAAAGACTTGGCTGGGTGAACTCACCAGATTCATCAATGACATTTTGTTGTCTGCGCCATCAATCGTCGTGGGGCTGTTCATTTACGCCGCAGTCGTAGCACCCTCGAAACATTTCTCGGCCTACGCGGGAATTCTGGCGTTGTCTTTGATTGTCATTCCTGTGGTGATACGGACAACAGAAAACATGTTGTCTTTGATCCCGGGAGCGCTGCGAGAAGCCGCCTATGCCCTGGGCACGCCAAAATGGAAGGTGATATTGAGCATCACCTTGAAGTCTGCTCGCGCCGGGGTCATCACGGGAATTCTCCTGGCCGTTGCAAGAATTTCAGGCGAAACGGCTCCCTTGCTCTTCACGGCACTGTCCAATCAGTTCTGGTCATCGAGTCTTTCAGAGCCCACGGCAAGTCTGCCGGTCACTATTTTCAAGTTTGCATTGAGTCCATACGAGAACTGGCAAAAGCTGGCGTGGGCCGGAGTTTTTATAATTACCTTTGGCGTGTTGATGCTGAACATTGCAGCGCGCTTCTTGTTCGCAAATAAAAAATAAATATTGGAGTGGCTTATTATGGAAACCAAGCCTAGTTCTTCAGAAATTGAAAAGATGAAAATTTCGGTCAAGAACCTGAATTTTTATTACGGGAAATTTCACGCCCTCAAAGATATTTCGTTAGAGATTCCCGAAAAAAAGGTGACTGCATTCATCGGGCCTTCTGGATGTGGCAAGTCCACCTTGCTTCGAACTTTCAACCGAATGTTCGAGCTTTATCCGGAGCAGCGCGCTGAGGGGGAAATATTTATTGATGGCGAGGACGTGATCCGTTCGAAGCTTGATATCTCGCTGATTCGTGCGAAGGTAGGAATGGTTTTTCAGAAGCCGACTCCATTCCCAATGTCTATTTATGAAAATATCGCTTTCGGCGTCCGACTGTTTGAAAAACTGACGCGTGTAGAGATGGACGAGCGCGTTGAATGGGCGCTCAAAAAAGGCGCGCTATGGTCCGAAGTCAAAGACAAACTTAACCAGAGCGGTTCTGGCCTGTCGGGCGGGCAACAGCAAAGGCTTTGCATTGCAAGGGCGGTCGCGATCAAACCAGAGATTCTGTTGCTTGACGAGCCTTGTTCGGCACTTGACCCGATTTCCACAGGGAAGATTGAAGAATTGATCCATGAGTTGAAGTCGGACTACACCGTTCTTATCGTGACTCACAACATGCAGCAAGCAGCGCGGTGTTCCGACTATACGGCGTACATGTATTTAGGTGATTTGATGGAGGTGGGCGCCACCTCTGATATCTTCATGAAGCCAAAGCGGAAAGAAACGGAAGACTATATAACCGGCCGGTTTGGATAAATAACATGCGTTTGTATTTGATTGGTAAGCCATGACGGAAAAGCATTTGTCAGCACAATTTGATGCCGAGCTGAGCGGTATCTCGACGCGCGTGCTGGAGATGGGTGGGCTGGTGGAGTCCCAGGTTGCGCAGGCCATCTATGCGCTCACCAATTTCAGTGAGGCTACCGCGGCTCAAGTGCTGGCTCGCGAAGAGACGGTCAATGCTGCTGAAGTCGAGATTGATCGTGATCTTTCAAGAATCCTTGCAAGGCGTCAGCCCACGGCTCGCGATTTGCGTCTGTTGATCGCCGTTAGCAAAAGTATTGCCAATCTGGAGCGTGTCGGGGACGAAGCCGCGCGCATCGCGCGAACGGTGCAGCGCCTGATCAGCGCGGGCATGTCGAGCCGGCTTCGCTTGCCTGTCGAGGACTTGAAGTTCGAGTCTGATCTCGCCATCGCGCTCTTGAGGAAAGCGCTTGATGCTTTCGCCCGCCTCGACGTGGACAAGGCGCTCGAAGTCTTGAAGCAAGACGATCAGATCGATCAGGAATTTGAGGGGCTGATGCGCAAGCTCATCACCTTCATGATGGAAGATCCCCGCACGATTTCGTCGAGCATTGATCTCGTGTTTGTCGCGAAGGCGATTGAACGGGTCGGGGATCACGCCAAGAACCTCGCCGAGCAGATCATTTACATCGTCAAGGGCACGGATGTGCGACACAGCTCGGTGGAAGCTGTTGAAACGCTGATGCGATGACAAAAGCTTTGAGGATACAAAGATGAGCCGCGTTTTGGTGGTTGAAGACGAGTCAGCGATTGCCGAGTTGATATCCATCAACCTGCGCCATGCCGGCTACGACGTGACGATTGCGGCCACTGCCGATCAGGCACAGGTTGAGGTGGATGGCGTGTTGCCCGACCTGGTGGTTCTGGACTGGATGCTGCCCGGGCAGTCTGGGCTGGTGCTGGCCAAACGCTGGCGTGGCCAGTCGCGTACCCGTGAACTGCCCATCATCATGCTGACGGCCCGAGCGGAAGAAGGCGACATGATCTCTGGTCTGGATGCTGGTGCGGACGACTACCTCACGAAGCCTTTCTCGACCAATGAATTGCTGGCTCGCATTCGCGCCGTTCTCAGACGCAAGGCGCCTGAGGCCCTTGACACCATGGTGGACGTGGGTGGTTTGCAGTTGGATCCCGCAACCCGTCGTGTGTCCAAGAATGACCTTGAAGTGCGTATCGGGCCGACCGAATTCAGGTTGCTGCACTTTTTAATGACGCATCCCGAGCGCGTTCACAGCCGTGCGCAACTGTTGGACAGGGTGTGGGGCGACCATGTTTTCATCGAGGAGCGCACAGTAGACGTCCACGTCAAACGCCTGCGAGAGGCGCTTGACCCAGTGGGCTGCTCACGGATGATCGAAACCGTTCGTGGCGCAGGTTATCGCCTCACCCAACAGATGCAGGTGGCTGCAAGCTGACCTCGGGGCGATCAAGCTCATCGATGGACTGGTTGTTCCCACGCCTGCTGGCAGCGTTGCTGTCTGTGCTACTGGCTGCCTCGTTTGGTGGCTTGGTCGGTCAGTGGTGGCACGCGCCTGCGATAGGCGTGGTGGTTGGATCTCTCGCCGGCGCGCTGGCCTACACCTCGGTGGATGTTTTGCGTGCGCAGCGCTTCATCAGATGGCTTCAGCAACAGAACCCGGAACCCGCTCCACGCGAAGTGGGTTTTTGGGGCGAGGTGGGCCAACGGGTCGAGCGCTCTTTGAGGACACTCGAAAATCGGGTGGATTTCGAACAGACTCGGTTGGATCAATTTCTCTCAGCGATCGAGGCCTCACCTAATGGCGTGATGTTGCTGGATTCGAATGATCAGATCGAGTGGTGCAATTCCGTCGCAGCTGATCAGTTCGGGTTAGATCCCCATCGCGACCGGATGCAGCCGGTCACCAATCTCGTTCGCGAGCCAGCATTTGTGGCCTATATGCAGGCCGGGGTCTTCGACGAGCCGGTGATCTTCCCAGGCCCTGGATTGCGCGGGACGGTTTCGGTGGCTGTTCGGCCTTATGGCGATGGCATGAGACTGGTCTTGTCGCAGGACATCACCGAGCGTGAACGAAACGACAGCATGCGCCGAAGTTTCGTGGCTAACGTCTCACATGAAATTCGTACCCCGCTGACGGTTCTGTCCGGGTTCATTGAAACCATGTCAAGCCTGCAGTTGACAGAGGTCGAAAGGCGTCGAGTCAACGAATTGATGGCGCAACAAACTCGTCGCATGCACCTGCTGGTTGGCGACCTCCTGACACTCGCTCAACTCGAAGGCAGCCCGAGACCACCCGCCGATCGATGGGTGTCAGTGCAGCAGGTTTTGGTTCAGGTTCGCGTGGCAGCCGAAGCCCTGTCAGCGGGGCGGCACACCTTGGTTTGCGAGAGCCCGAGCACGGGCGATGGAGCTAGCGATCTGATCGCGGGTTCTGAGTCTGAACTGCACAGCGCCATTGCGAATCTTGTAACGAATGCCATCCGATACACCCCGGTAGGCGGCTCGGTGAAGGTGGTTTGGTCCATACGCCCCGACGGAACCGGAGAACTGGACGTTCGCGACACGGGTATCGGCATTGCTCCCGAGCATGTGCAGCGTTTGACGGAACGTTTTTACCGTGTCGATGGGAGCCGTTCGCGTGACACGGGAGGAACCGGGCTCGGCCTGTCCATCGTCAAGCATGTTGTGCAAAGGCACGGCGGTGAGCTTGAAATTCGCAGTGATCCGGGCAACGGCTCGAGTTTCAGGTTGCTTTTCCCGGCCGCTCGAGTTCGTGCTGCGATCCCCGGAGTTCAAGTGGGAGAAGTGGACCGTTCCGTTATGGACGTGCCGCAAGAGGCCAGCACTAACACGCGCTGAGTGACCGTGCGATTTGGCGAGCGGGTCGGTGTTGACTCAACGCTTTGGCTTGGCTGCAGTCGATTCGCGGCGGTAGATCACCGTCCAGTCCGTGCGGTCGGTTGGCAGCGACACGCGCGCGAGTCGCACCCATCCTTCGGGAGCGACTCTTTTTTCGCGGCGCGGTTCGATCTGAATCATGTACTCGCAGGCGCTGGCCGATGCGCCCATCGCGCCATCTATTTGAAACGGGCCGAAGTACTCTAAAGAAGCTTGCAAGCTTCGGGGTATCTTTGGTGTTGCTATGCATTCATTCAGCGGCACATGCTTGGCAATCCGATTGACCAAGGGGCGGAAGCTTCTTGCGTAGTCGACCAAGGGCAGCATCAGTGTCATCAGCAACAGCCAGCACAAAGCCACGCCGCTCGCCGGAAGGACAAGGCTTTTCCAAAGTGCATGCTGGTTGCGCCCGGTACGCCAGCGCACCAGCCACAGCCAAGCAAGGCTGCCCGCAACCGCCAAAGCCAGCGAGCTTGCCGAGAAGACTGAAGCAAATCCGGGTGCAAGCTTGATCACATTTCGCGCGGTGGGCTCTGGAATGCCCGTTTGCAGCGCGGCGTAAATCACCCAGATCACGATGGCGCAAACGCTGAAGAAAAATACCGAAAACCAGTCGATCGCTGCAGCAGTGCTGCGCTTGAATGTCGGTAGCGCAAAGGCGGCCAGTAGCGCCCAAGCTGGAAGAGACAGCATCAGCACCCGATCGACCCCACCGCACATCAGACTCGCCACGGACGTGACTGCAGCGCAACCCAAAGGCACTGCAATGTGGCGGTGCAGTATTTGACGGCGCCACTGCCACAGGGTCCAAATCACCATAGGCCATGCCGGCCACAGAAACCAAGCCCACTGCCGAGCAACCGCCAGAATCTGTTCGGGCTTGCGCATGCCGCTCAATTGCCAAGTCCACAGTTCCAGAGCTGAACTGACGGTCATCGCCAGTGCCATGGCCATCAACACCCAGGGGAAGAACTTGCGCACCTTGCTGTAGGTGGACTTGGCACAGATCACGGCACCCGTGAGACCGAGCGCAACGGCGATGCTTGGTGCGCCACTGGCGGCCAGCGCGGGCAATGCGATCATCACCGCCGCCTTGGCCCGCCATCCCTGTTGAATCGGACTGGCCGCCAGCGCGTAGGTGAACAAGGAAATACAAGCGAGTTGAGCCAGTTCTGGAGTTGTCTCATGCCCGAGTTGGAGCAGCCCCAGGCTGGCAATCAATGCCAGCAAAGCACCGTCCGCGATGGCTCGAGCGTAGTCAGCGGGAACGGCCTCGCCACCGAAGGCAAACGGCACGGGCTGGGCCGCTTCGCTGCGAGCAAGGTGATATGAGGCCAGCCAGGTCAGCGCCAGGACGGCTGCTAAGAGCGCAGCGAACGGCAGCCTCGCTGCCAAGGCGGGATCAAGCCAGGGATCCAGCAGCCGAATGAAACCGGCCCCAAGCCAGTGGGGCAACGGCGCTGTAGTGGCCGTCACGCCCCCGATCGAGGGACTCCACCAAGAGGCACGGCCCTCGACCATGCCGAACATGAGACCGAATGCCGTGACGTCGGCGTTGCGCCAGGGGTCGCGGCCAAAGACTCCAGGCAGAACATAGGCTGTGCAAAGCAGAACCAGAGCCCACCGAGGCAGTCGCTGCACGGCGCGCTGGGAAACAAGAGCAGGATTGGGCAGATTCAACGGAGGAGCGTCAGTGTGTTGCGGTGATCATGCGGCAAGTTACAGGGCTTGGCACGGCTTGAATGGCCACGTGCTCACCGATGCCACCAAAAAACAAGGCAGCCGAAGCTGCCTTTGAAGGTCGAACGACAAGCGATGCCAGCTTTATTTCTTGAGGCCGACACGCGCAAACTTGTTGCGGAACTTCTCGACGCGACCGCCAAGCGAGTCAACGCTTTTCTGGGTGCCCGTGTAAAACGGATGGGACTCGCTGGTCGTCTCGAGCTTGAACAAGGGCATCTCGCGGCCGTCGTCAAGCTTGATCGACTCTTTCGTTTGCGCGCATGAGCGGGTCACAAACTTGAAGCCGTTGGACAAATCGACGAAGCAAACTTCGCGATAGTTGGGGTGGATACCTTCTTTCATGGAAACCTCTGCGCAGTGTTGCGGGAGCCACATCGAACCGTTCGAAGCACTTTCCGCTTTGGGCCAAGCCGCCAATTCTAGCCGGCCAAGTCTAGGTCAGGGAATCAACCGCCTCTTCGCATCATGTCGAAGAAGTCGTGGTTGGTCTTCGTGGACTTCATTTTGTCAAGGATGAACTCCATCGCCTCGATCTCGTCCATCGGATAAAGCAGTTTTCTCAGGATCCACGTCTTTTGGAGGATCTCTGGCTTGAGCAGCAACTCTTCGCGTCGGGTGCCCGACTTGTTCAGCAAGATGGAAGGATAGACACGCTTCTCGGCCATGCGGCGATCGAGGTGAATCTCGCAGTTGCCCGTGCCTTTGAACTCTTCGTAGATCACCTCGTCCATGCGGCTGCCGGTGTCCACCAGCGCCGTGCCGATGATGGTCAGTGAGCCGCCTTCTTCAATGTTGCGGGCCGCGCCAAAAAACCGCTTGGGGCGCTGCAATGCATTGGCATCCACACCGCCTGTCAGAACCTTTCCGCTCGACGGCAGCACATTGTTGTAGGCGCGTGCCAGTCGGGTGATCGAGTCGAGCAGGATGACCACATCCTTCTTCAGTTCGACCAGACGCTTGGCGCGTTCGATGACCATCTCGGCTACTTGCACGTGTCGGGCCGCAGGCTCGTCGAAGGTGGAACTGATGACTTCGCCGCGCACCGTGCGCTGCATTTCGGTGACTTCTTCCGGGCGCTCATCGACCAGCAAAACGATCAGGTGAGCCTCTGGGTAATTGGCGACGATCGCGTGAGCCAGCTGCTGCATCATGACCGTCTTGCCGCTTTTCGGCGCCGACACCAGCAACGCACGCTGCCCCTTGCCGATCGGGGCAATCAGATCAACGATGCGCGCGGTGATGTTCTCGTCTGACTTGATGTCACGTTCCAGCTTGAACTGCTCTTTGGGAAAGAGCGGCGTCAGGTTCTCGAACATGATCTTGTTCTTGCTCTCCTCTGGGGTCAGGCCATTGACCTTGTCGACCTTGACCAGAGCGAAGTAGCGCTCGCCGTCCTTTGGAACACGCACCTCGCCCTCAACGTCGTCTCCGGTGTGCAGGTTGAAGCGACGAATCTGGCTTGGGCTGAGGTAGATGTCGTCGGTTGACGCCATGTAGCTCGCATCCGGTGCGCGCAAGAAGCCAAACCCGTCTGGCAAAACCTCCAGCACGCCGTCGCCGAAAACCTGCTCGCCGCCCTTGGCGCGCTTTTTCATGATCGCAAACATCAGCTCTTGCTTGCGCATGCGTGTCACGTTCTCGATCTCCAGCGTTTCGCCCATCGTGATGAGTTCGGAAACGTGGAGCGCTTTAAGTTCGGACAAGTGCATGGGGTGAAACCAGGAAAGGGGATCAGGAGGTGGTCATTCGCGAGACAAGCACCGGAGAAGGGCTAGCCGCGGATGCAGGGCCGACCATTCGCTGCGAGCTGGCCGCTGGGCTGACAACACTGTGGAAATTTCGGCTACCGAAGCCCACGCGGTGGGCGGCTGCCTGTTGGAGAAGGCGGGGTCGTAATCCTCGCCTGAAACCAATTATAGGTTGGCGTCGATGAAGGCTGTCAATTGGGTCTTCGTCAGGGCGCCTACCTTGGTGGCGCAAAGCTTGCCGTCCTTGAACAGCATCAAGGTGGGAATGCCGCGAATGCCGAATTTGGCGGGTACGTCTCGGTTCTCGTCGACGTTCATCTTTGCCACTTGCAGGCGCCCGTCATAGTCCTTGGACACCTCGTCGAGGATGGGCGCAATTGCCTTGCACGGGCCGCACCATTCGGCCCAGTAATCCACCAGAACCGGCTTCGTTGACTGGGTGACGTCGCCGTCAAACGATGCGTCAGAAATGTGCTTGATCAGTTCGCTGCTCATGGTGAATCCTCGTTACGCGCCGTACCGCAAGATCAACGTCGGGCTGAAAAGATTCTGACACATCAAAGTGCTCCGGAGTCGTTGCCTTTCGGACGTCGGGACACAGCTTGGCAGTTAAGGCGGTGAACGTTTTCATGAGGTTGCGACTGCAATTGGCGTGGCTTGGATGGGCAAGGACCGAGCCGCAGCACGGGCTTTGCTTTGTTTGAGCCGCAAAGCGCCCTGATTTCGAGGCTTTGGCTGCGTGGAAACTCGGTTGCAATGCACCAGCATCGCCAGAACCTCACCATGACGGCATCCGCATCTCCCGCTGCCAGTCGACCGGCCCAGCCCAGTCCCCATTTCGGACGGTTCGAGCTGTTGCGCCTGCTTGGCAAGAGCCAAGGCAGCATGGTGTGGCTGGTCAACGACCCACAGACCCAGCAGCAACTGGTGCTCACCTTGCCAAGGGTGCAACCCGGCGACCCCTGCGCTCTAGAGGACTGGATGGCCCGTGCACGGCATGCGGCCCGACTGGCGCACCCGCACTTGGCTCGAACGGTTGAGCTTTCTGTTCAGGAGCAGTGGCCCTTTGCAGCGGCTTCGCGTTCAAACGGCGCCTTGCTGAGCGAGCGTTTGCTCGAACACCCCAACCCCTCACCACTCGAGGCTGTTGGCTGGATATGCCAGGTTCTGGAGGGGCTGGCGTTTGCTCATGACTCGGGTTCAGCTCACCACGATCTGCAACTCCACAGCCTGCAAGTCAACGATGCCGGCAGGCTGCAGGTGATGGCGCTTGCCAGTTGCAGTGCGGAGCCAGCGCTGCCAGCGGTGACGAACAAGTCCTTTGTGCGCAGTTCTGACCGTGATTCGCTGCTGGAGGCCGACACATTGCGCGCTCACCGCGAGGCCGCCGGGCGTGACGTGCTGGCCTGCGGTGTTTTGTTGCATCGACTGCTCACGGGCGTTGCTCCGCTGGACGAGCCCGACGTCACGAAGGTGGTGGGGCGTCTTGCGCCGTGGGGCCATGACCTGCTCAGGCTGCCCTGGAGTACCGCGCACCCGATACCCGAGGCGCTGCGGGCGATTGCCAATCGCAGCACCTCCAGCCAGCCCGCGCAGCGCTACATGAATGCACGCAGTTTTTTGCGTGCGCTGCAGGGCTGGATGGAGTCCGAGGCGCTGGGCAGCGACGGGCCACTCGAATTGATGCTGGGCCGTTTGCGCAGCGTGGGCGTGCTGCCCGCGGGGGCTGGAATCAGCGCGCGTATTGAACGCATGGCCGCGATGGACGGTCAGCACACCGAGGAGATCTCTCACCACATCCTGCAGGACGTGGCGCTGAGCTTCGAGCTGTTGCGTGAGGTGAATTCGTCGCAGGTTCAAGGCATGAACGCTGGTGCCGCGGCTCCAGTGCTCACCATTCGTCGGTCTATCGCGCTGCTGGGGCTCAACGGTGTGCGGCGCGTTGCCAACTCGTTGCGGCTTTGGCCGGGACCGTTGTCCGAGACCCATGCCAAAGCCTTGCGCGTGCTGATGGACCGTGCGCGTCTGGCGGGCTACACCGCGCAGTTGCTGCGCCCGGCAGGCTACGACGGCGAGGTGGTCTATCTCGTGACGCTGCTGCAGAACCTCGGTCGCCTGCTGGCCCGCTATCACTTTCCTGACGAGTACGAGCAGATCCAAAGGCTGATGCAAAGCCCGAGCGCAGATGCTGTGGCCGACCCCGACACGCCACCGCGCGCCGGCTGGAGCGAGTCCGAAGCCTCTTTTGCAGTGCTCGGCATCGACATCGAGGCACTGGGTGCAGCTGTGGCGCGCCACTGGGGTCTGGGTGAGGAAATGCTGCACATGATTCGCTGCCTGCCCAAGGACAAGCCCGTGCGTGCAGCCGAAAACGACAGCGAGGTCTTGCGCATGACGGCCAGTGCGGCCAATGAGGCGGTCGATGCCATGGTGCTGTCGCAAGCCCAAGAGGCCGAAGCCAGCGGTGCCGCGCCCGGGGCAGCGATGGGTGCCGCAAAGATCGCATCGACACGCGCTTCCGCCCAGCGCAACTTGCCGGCTCAGCGCTACGCGAAAACCTTGGGGCTGACGCCTCGGCGGGTTCAAGAGGCCTTGGCCGCTGCGCGCGAGGCGCTGCGCACCGGTGCCCCTTTGCAGACCTCTGATTCGAACGGACTTTCCGACACGATCACAAAGCCTAGACAGGCAGCGGCTTCCGGCTGAGATGAGTCCTGCCGCGGCGCTGCTGCGCACCTTACGCAATCAGGCGGTGATGGGCTTCAAGCAAGCATCCTGAAACGGTGGAGGGTGACGAGCCTGACCCCGGCACTGGTCACAACGGTTGGGGCTGCTTCGTTCCCGACCTGACCCGGTTGGCCGCGCTTCCATGCGGGGAGGCCCGTCAAGAGTGATTGTAGTGACCGGTCATCCCGTGGCCGGCTTCCAGATCAACGCAGCTGCAGCGCGTCGTCACCAAATTCGAGCCCGAGCGGGTCGATCAGCAAGCGCTTCGCGCCGACTTCCACCTGGCCCGCAACCCATGCCTTGATGCCCTGCGCCTGGGCCACGGCGACCGTCTGTTGAGCCTGGTCAGCCGACACAAAAAGCGCAAAACCAGCGCCCATGTTCAGGGTGCTGTAGGCCTCAAGATCGTCTTGCCTGGCTTGCTGCTGGATGAAGCGCAGCACTGGCGGCACGTCGGGCAGCGTGTGGATGCGGTAGGTGTGTATCGCCGGATGCCTCAGAAGCTTGCGCCAGCCGTGCCCGGTGATGTTGGCGCAATAACGCGGTGTGATGCCCGCCCGATAGAGGGCTTCAGTGACGGGCGAATACAACTCGGTGGGCGCCAAAAGCGCCTCGCCATAGGTGGTCTGCGACACACCGGGCTCGATCGGCGTGAGATAGCCCTCGGGCAAGCGCTCGACCAGCTTGCGCGCCAAGCTCAGGCCGTTGGCGTGAATGCCGCTTGATGCCAGCAGCACGATCGCATCACCGGGTGCCAGACGGTCGCCGACCGACAGGCGTTCCTTGGGATTGATCAAACCGGTGCACGACGCTGCCAGATCGATGCGGCCATCGACCACGATGCCTGCCAGGGCAGGTGTCTCGCCGCCGCCCCACGCCACGCCGCAGCGGTCGCAGGCACTCTTCCAACCTGCCACCAGCGCCTGTGCGCGCTGGCCATCCGCAAACCAGTCCGAGCCGCCGGCCGCCCAGTACGCCTGCACCACCAGCGGCGTCGCGCCCACGGTGATCAGGTCATTGATGGCCATGGCGATGGTGTCCTGGGCGATCGCGTCGTAATAACTTTTGCCGGTCAGCAGGTGCATCTCGTCTGCCACCAGCGCCTTCGAGCCCAGGCATTCGACGATGCTGGCCAGGTAGAACGGACCCACATCGACGACATAGGCCGATTCGCCACGCGATGCCGTGACTTCGCTGAAACCATGCGCAGCGAGATGAGCGCCTGTGGCCGCCGCAGCACGCTGTGCCGTGACCTTCAGCGGGTCGATCAGGTCGTAGTTGACGCCGGATTGCGCGTAGCTGAGCGTGCCGTGATCGGCCGCTGATGGCGAAGTGGTGGTCATGGGCGAAGGCTGCGATGAGCCGAGGCAAGAGGGAATGAGGCAGAAGCCGCGGGATTATCCGGCAGCCCTTGCGCAGCGGCGCTTGCCCATGGGCGACAACTAGAATCGATCGATGAGTTATCTGGTGCTCGCCCGCAAATACCGACCGCGCAGTTTCGATGCCCTGGTAGGGCAGGAGCACGTGGTGCAGGCACTTGCGAATGCGCTCACCCAGGGCCGTTTGCACCACGCGTATTTGTTCACGGGCACGCGCGGCGTGGGCAAGACCACGGTGTCACGCATCTTGGCCAAATCGCTGAATTGCGTCGGTGCCGAGGGCCTCGGCGGCATCACGGCCAACCCGTGCGGCGTTTGCGATCCATGCCGGGAAATCGATGCTGGCCGCTTCGTCGACTACATCGAACTGGATGCCGCCTCCAACCGCAGCGTCGAAGAAATCACCCCGCTGCTGGACCAGGCTGTCTACAAGCCGGTGGTCGGTCGGTTCAAGGTCTATCTGATCGACGAAGTCCACATGCTGTCTTCACACGCTTTCAACGCAATGTTGAAGACGCTGGAAGAGCCGCCCGAATACCTGAAGTTCGTGCTCGCGACCACCGACCCGCAAAAGGTACCCGCCACAGTTCTGTCACGCTGCCTGCAGTTCAACCTGCGGCCGATGGGTGCGCGCACGGTGCAAGATCACCTGGCCAAGGTTCTGGCCGCTGAAGGCATCGCCGCCGAAGCAGGCGCGTTGCGCCTGTTGTCACGTGCGGCGCGGGGTTCGATGCGCGATGCGCTGTCGGTGACCGATCAGGCCATCGCGTTCGGTGGCGGTGCGCTCATCGAGTCCGCCGTGCGTGAGATGCTGGGTGCGGTGGACCGCAGCCACGCCATCCGCCTGATCGAGGCACTGGCCGACCGCAACGGGGCAGCGCTGCTGGCCGAGGCCGATTCGCTGCGCGCGCTGGGCCTGTCGGCTGCCGGCACGCTCGAGGAATTGGCTGACCTGTTGCAGCAGATGGCCGTGGCGCAGGCGGTGCCTGATGCGCTCGATGCGACTGAGCCCGATGCCGTGGCCGCCGCCAGGCTGTCGTCGTGTCTGGCTGCGGACGAGACGCAACTGCTTTACAGCATGGCTCTCCATGGCCGCGGTGAGCTGTCGCTGGCGCCCGATGAGTACTGCGGTCTGGTGATGGTGTTGCTGCGCATGCTGGCGTTTCTTCCGGCAAGCGCCGAGCCCTCGAGTGAGCGGGCGCCCACCGTGGCCAGGCCCCATCAGGCGGCTTCGGTGGCGAGCCGGGTGGCCCGTCGTGATGTGCCTGTTGCCTTGCACGCTCCTGAGCCCAAGCTCGATCAGCCCGCGGTTGGCAAGGCCGCCCCGAAGGTGACGGCGGCCGAGCCCACGCCGCCGCCCTGGGTGGATCTGATCGATGACCGGCCTGAGCCCTTGATCGCGGCGCACGATGAACCTGCCATGCTGCCCCTGCCAGTGTGTCCACCGGTTGCATCAACGCCGCTGGCCGTGCTCAACCTGACGCCGCTTGGCGATCGATGGGCTGACGTGGTGGGCGAGATGGTGAGCGCCGGCAGCATCGGCGCCATGGTGCGCGAACTGGCACAACAGTCGCAGTGCCTGAGCATCGATGATCAAGCCGATCCTGCCCTGTGGGTGCTGCAGGTCGATCGCGAAACGCTGCGTTCGGCAGCCCAATGCGACAAGCTCGAAGCAGCGTTGACACAGCACCTCGGCGGCGCGGCTCGCATCGAGGTGCGCGGCGGTCCGGTCACGGACACGCCGGCGCTGCGCAACGCTGCCGAACGCAACCGCCGCCAGCGCGAGGCCGAGCAGATCATTCACGACGATGCGGCCGTGCGTTCCCTGATGGCCCAGTACCCCGGCGCACGCATCGTGCCCGGCTCGGTCAAGTACCAATGACACGGCGCACAGCGCTCACATTCACTAAGGAGAACTCAGCATGATGAAGGGTCAGATAGCCGGCTTGATGAAGCAAGCCCAGGCCATGCAGGACAACTTGAAAAAGGCCCAGGACGAACTCGCCCAGATCGAGGTCGAGGGTCAGTCCGGTGCCGGGTTGGTGAAGGTGACCATGACCTGCAAGCACGAGGTCAAGCGCGTGGTGATCGACCCCGGCGCGCTGGGAGATGACAAGGACATGCTCGAAGACCTGATCGCTGCAGCCTTCAACGACGCGCTGCGCCGCGCCGAAGAGGTGTCTCAGGAAAAGATGGGCAAGATCACTGCAGGCATGCCTTTGCCGCCGGGCATGAAGTTCCCGTTTTGACGCTCACCGGGTCGGGGCGCGTGATGGCTGAGCCGGCGCTCGAGGCGCTCATCGACTCGCTGCGCAGCTTGCCTGGCATCGGCGAGAAGTCGGCGCGTCGCATGGCCTTGCACTTGTTGCAGCACGACCGCCCGGGCGCGCAGCGTCTGGCGCTTTCCTTGCAGGCCGCGGTGGCCAACGTCAGACACTGCGAGCGCTGCCACACCTTCACCGAAGGCAACCTGTGCGGCATTTGCTCTGATGAACAGCGCGATGCCCGCCTTCTTTGCGTGGTCGAGACGCCGGCCGACCAAGCCGCGATGGAGCGCACCGGCAGCTACGGCGGGTACTACTTCGTCCTGATGGGGCGCCTGAGCCCGCTTGACGGCATCGGGGTGCATGACATCGGCTTGCGCGCACTGATCGACCGTGCGGTCGATGCCGGCGTCGAAGAGGTGATCGTGGCCACCAATTTCACCGCCGAGGGCGAAGCCACCGCACACGCGGTGTCCGAGGCCTTGAAGTCGCGCGGTGTGCGCGTGACGCGTCTGGCGCGCGGCGTTCCGGTGGGCAGTGAACTTGAATACGTTGATCTCGGCACCATCGCGCATGCGCTGGTTGACCGCCGTTGAGGAGTCTTCCATGAGCATCTTGTCCACCGGGTGTGTGCTGGTCGCGGCCCTCATGCCCATCATCTGCGCGGGCATCGCCAAGGGCGGCACGTTCTCCAAGCCACCCTCGGAAGGCGGCTATGACAACAACGCACCGCGCGAGTGGCTGTCGCGGCAGCAGGGCTGGCGCCAACGCGCCAACTGGGCGCAATCCAACTGCTTCGAGGCCTTGCCGTTTTTCATTGGGGCGGTGCTGCTGGCTCAACAGGCCGCTGCCAATCAGGTGCTCGTGGATTCGCTGGCCGTCAGCTTCATCCTTTTGCGCTGTGCCTACATCGCAAGCTACCTGGCCGACAAGCCGCTGGCGCGCTCGGTGGCATTCGTGGCAGCGCTGGCGGTCAATGTGGCGTTGCTGCTGTCCGGGGCCTGATCAACGCGTTGCCACGCGCACCTGCTTGGTGGGTGCGGTCGCAGTGGTGCGGGCTTTGGTTGTCTTGGCCGATACCGTGCTCTTGACAGGTGTCTTTCGTGCCGCCAGCTTGGTGCGCACTGCAGAACGGCTCTTGGTCGTCTGGTAGACGACGACCGATGAGCCCGGCTTGAAGCGCGCATCAACGCGCACCGAATTCCACTCGGCCACCTGCTTTGCGCTCACGCCGTAGCGTTTGGCCACGCTGGCCACCGACTCACGCGCACCGGCTTTCAGCACCACGCGCTTGCGCGGTGGCACATCGGGCGCCAGCATGATGGTGGCGTTGTCCGCCACATGCTCTGCCACATCGACGTGCCGGCTGTCGCTGCGCGGCACCAGCAGCGTCGAACCTTGCTTGACCAGCATGCGAGGCGGAATGCGGTTGACGTCGCACAAGCGTTGCTCTGTCATGCCGACCAGTTGGGCCACATCCGCAGGTCGCATGGTCTTGGGGGCGACCCAGGCTGTCCATGTGGCCAGCGGTGCTCGGTGAGCGCTGATGGCGCGAACGAAGGTGCTCGCGTTGTCATACGGCAGCAGCACCTGCGGCGTTCCGGCAGCCAGGATGACGGGCTTGTTCATCTGGGGGTTCAGCGTCTTGAATTCGTCCAGCGTGATCCCGGCCAATCGGGCAGCCGTGTCCACATCGATGTCTCGCTGAATCGGCACGCTGAGGAAGTAGGGGTGGTTGGCCACCGTCGGCAGGCTCAGGCCGAACATGCGCGGCGAGGCAACGATGTTTTCCATCGCCTGCAGCTTGGGCACGTAAAGCCGCGTCTCATCGGGCATCTTCAGGCTCAGGTAGTCGGTGGGCAGCCCGGCTTTCTGATTGCGCGCGATGGCGCGCTGCACACTGCCTTCGCCCCAGTTGTAGGCCGCCAGTGCCAGATGCCAGTCACCGAACATCCGGTGCAGTCGCTGCAGGTAGTCGAGCGCGGCACGCGTCGAGGCCAGCACATCGCGCCGGTCGTCGCGAAAGACGTTCTGTGTGAGTGAAAACGACCGCCCAGTGGCAGGCATGAACTGCCACATGCCCGAGGCCTTGGCCGATGACATCGCCTGTGGGTTGAAGGCGCTTTCAATGAACGGCAGCAGCGCGAGCTCGGTGGGCATGTTGCGCGCTTCGAGTTCTTCGACGATGTGAAACAGGTAGCGCCCACCGCGAGTGGTCATGCGTTCCACATAGTCTGGACGTGCCGAGTACCAGAGCTCGCGATCGTCCACCAGCGAGGTGTCGATGTCCGGTATGGCGAAGCCGCGGCGCACCCGCGCCCACAGATCAGCCCTGGCCGCGTCGCTGTCGAGATCAATACGCACATCGGGACGCATCGGATCAATGGGCGCGGCGATCGCCCCCGATGCCAAGGCCTGGCCCAGGACGTCAGTGCCGTCGCTGCCGCTGCCGGCTTGTCCCGTCGGCTGGCCGTCGGCCACCTGGGTCGAAGATGCGCCTGGCTGTGCGGCCGTGTGCGTGGCGCAGCCAGAGCCTGCCCACCACACCGACACGCTCATCAAGCAGGCGAGCCCAAGGCGCCGAATGGGGGTGGGTTGCCGACGCATCATTGAAAGTTGTTTTTCCATTGCCGCAGTGCGGCAAAGACAGCCACCGGGTCTTCGCTGTCACAGCCGTGCTGCCTTGCGGCGTCGATCACCGCCGGCTCGGTGCAGCGCATGAAAGGGTTGACCGCGCCCTCCATGTCGATGCGTGCGGGCAGCGTTGGCAAGCCGGCCGCGCGTCGCTCTTCGCACCAGCCTGTGTAGGCGGCCAGCGCGGCGCTTTGCGGCTCCACCGCCCGCGCGAATTTCAGATTGGACAAGGTGTATTCATGGGCACAACAAACCCGAGTGTCGCCCGGCAATCCGGCCAGCCGTTGCAGCGAGTGATGCATTTGCTGCGGCGTGCCCTCAAAAAGCCGACCGCAGCCGGCTGAAAAAAGCGTGTCGCCGCAAAACAGCAAAGGTGCGTGGGCAGACTGGCGCGAGTCGTGGAAGTAGGCGATATGTCCGCGCGTGTGACCGGGCACATCCATCACTTCGAAGCGCAAACCCACCGCGATCACGCCGTCGCCGCCTGTCACGGCCGTACAGGCAACAGGCATGGATTCGAGCGCAGGCGCGTAGATCGGCACATCGAAGCGGGCGCGCAAGCCAAGCAGTCCGCCCACGTGATCCTGATGGTGGTGTGTCACCAGAATCGCCCCCAATCGCAGCCCCAGACGATCGAGCGTATCGAGTACCGGAGCACAATCCCCCGGATCGACCACGGCGGCTTCGACCCCATCGTGAAACATCCAGATGTAGTTGTCAGTAAACGCGGGCAGTGCGAGCAATTCCATGGCTGAATCCGCGCCGAGTATATGTTTCAGCTCCTGGCTGCAGAGCCCTCCGGGAGCCTATCTTCTCGAGTGGGAGCAGCGTTTTCTCGACGCCGCGGTGGCCGATGTGTTCGGCTTTCATGCGGCGCAGTTGGGGCTGCCTGAGCTCGACGCCTTGAGGGCCAATCGCATGCCGCACCGCTGGCGTGCGGTCGACTCGATGGCCAGCAACCCGACAGCGGTTTCTTTGGCTTGCGACTTCGATGCCCTGCCATTCGACAGTCAAAGCCTGGACCTCGTGGTGCTGCCGCACGCACTGGAACTGGCACGCGATCCGCACCTGACCTTGCGCGAGGTCGAGCGTGTGTTGATGCCTGAGGGCCGTGTGGTGATCATTGGCTTCAACCCGAGCAGTTTGTGGGGCATGCGCCAGCAAGCCTGCGCGGTGCGCCGCTATCTGGGCCTGGGTCCGAGTCAGCCAAGGTTCCTGCCGCCCCACGGCGAGCTCATCGCCTACCGACGATTGCGCGACTGGCTGCGCCTGCTCAGCTTCGAGGTCGAGACGGGTCGTTTTGGCTGCTACCGCCCGCCGATGAGCTCGGACCAGTGGATGTCTCGCTTCGCGTGGATGGAACCTGCGGGAGATCGCTGGTGGCCGGTGTTTGGCGCTGTCTATGCGCTGACGGCGATCAAGCGCGTGCGCGGCATGCGCCTGGTGGGGCTGGAGCGCGCGCGCCGCCGCAGGGCGAAAGCCCACCAGGCGGTGGTGACACAGCAGCAGCCTCGTCGCGTGATGCTGCTCGATCCGGCACGAGAGCCTGCAGACCATGAGTGACGAGACCGGCATCAAGCGGCCCCATGTGACGATCTATACCGACGGCGCGTGCAAAGGCAATCCGGGTCGTGGCGGGTGGGGCGCTTGGCTCAGTTGTGACGGGCATGAAAAGGAGTTGTTCGGTGGCGAGGCGCTCACCACCAACAACCGCATGGAACTCACCGCGGTGATTGAGTCACTGGTGTCCCTCAAGCGAACCTGCTCGGTGGTCGTGTACACCGACAGCGATTACGTGCGCAAGGGCATCACCGAATGGATCCACGGCTGGAAGCTGCGCGGCTGGAAAACCGCCGACCGCAAGCCGGTGAAAAACGCCGACCTCTGGCAGCGGCTCGATGCCTTGAGATTGCTGCACGAGGTGGAGTGGCGCTGGGTCAAGGGACATTCAGGCGACCCGGGCAACGAGCGGGCCGACGCGCTCGCCAATCGCGGCGCGGGTGTGGCTGGCTAGTTTTTACCCCCCTGTCCAGCAGACGTCTTGGGGCCTATACTCGCGGGCTCGCCTTGCCACACCCAGTCAGACGCTTCGGGGTGGCTTCCAATGTCGGAATTCACAAGGAGATTCAATGCGTCATTACGAAATCGTGCTCTTGATCCATCCAGATCAGAGCGAACAGGTTCCAGCCATGCTGGAGCGCTACAAGGGTGTGATCACCGCTGGCGGTGGCAAGGTACATCGCGTCGAGGACTGGGGCCGCCGTCAGATGGCCTATCTGATCCAGAAGCTGGCCAAGGCTCACTACCTGTGCGTCAATATCGAGTGCACCAAGGAAGTTCTGGCCGAGCTCGAAACGGGCTTTCGCTTCAATGACGCCGTGTTGCGCCACCTGACCGTGCTCAAGGCCAAGGCCGAGACGACGCCGTCGGTGATGATGAAGACATCCGACCGCGAAGACCGCCGCTCGCATCAGGAGTCGATGGCCTGAGATGGCTTGGTGATGTCCGCTTGATCGCGCGGCGCCCATGAACCGACTGGTTCTCACGGCTTGTGTGATTGAGCGGGGTGCTTTGCGCTACACCCCCGCCGGGTTGCCGGCCCTCGATTTGAGCCTCAGGCATGAATCGCAGGTCACGCAAAACGGTCTGCCGCGTCAGGTTTCCATGGAAATCAAGGCGCGGGCAGTGGGCGACATCACCGGCACCTTGAGCCGGATCGAACTGGGAAGCACGCACGGTTTTGGCGGCTTTCTGGGTTCGCAGCGCAACGGCAAAGGCATCGTTTTTCACGTGACCGAACTGGACTGATGTCCGCAACGGTCAGCACCCGAACAAGATTTGAAAGAGGTTTCATATGGCACCGCCCCGTGGTAAAGGCAAGTTCTCCAAAGATCGCAAGCCCAAGCGCAACCAGCAATCACTGCTGTTTCGCCGCAAGCGTTTCTGCCGCTTCACCGTCACTGGTGTGACCGAGATCGACTACAAAGACGTCGACACCCTGCGCGACTTCATCGGCGAGAACGGCAAGATCACGCCGGCCCGTCTGACCGGCACGCGCGCTTTCTTCCAGCGTCAGTTGACCACCTGCATCAAGCGGGCACGGTTCCTGGCGATGTTGCCCTACAGCGATCAGCATCGCGTCTGAGTAAGGAACGATCATGCAAATCATCTTGCTCGAAAAAGTGGCCAACCTGGGCAACCTCGGTGACGTGGTTCAGGTCAAGAACGGCTACGCACGCAACTTCCTGATCCCGACCCGTGCTGCACGTCGTGCCACCACGGCTGCGATCGCCGAGTTCGAAGCCAAGCGCGCCGATCTCGAAAAGGCGGCTGCCGCCAAGTTGGCTGAAGCGCAGGCGCTGGCCGAAAAAATGACCGGCCGCACCGTGCACATCACCCAGAAGGCCGGTGTCGACGGACGCCTGTTCGGCTCTGTCACCAACAACGACATCGCCGAGGCGCTCACGCGCATCGACTTCAAGGTGCTCAAGTCGCAGGTCCGCCTGCCCAACGGCCCATTGAAGACCGTGGGCGAGCACCTCGTGACGGTGGCTCCGCACACTGATGTGGTGGTTGAAGTGAAGGTGGTGGTGGTGGGCGAAGTCGCCTGATCACGACTTGCCTTCGTCGCTTTGAAAGGCCGGCACTGCCGGCCTTTTTTCATGGCGATGACGCACCTTCGGAGTGATCGGCCAGTCTGGTCGAATTTCCACCGCTCATGCCCAGCATTTGCACAGCTTTACCCACAGGCGATCGGCCGCCCCGAACTTATGATGGGTTGATGTCTGCCCTGTTTGCTTCTGCCCAGATTCCATCGCCCATGTCTCGAGGCGACGACGAAGTCGCCCGATTGCGTGTTCCTCCGCACTCGCTGGAAGCCGAGCAAAGCGTGCTGGGCGGTTTGTTGCTGGACAACAGCGCCTGGGACCGTGCCGCCGACTTGCTGACCGAGAGCGACTTCTATCGCTTTGAGCACCGGGCCATCTACGGCGCCATCGGCACCCTGGTCAACGCCACCAAGCCAGCCGATGTGATCACGGTGTTCGAGCAGTTGCAAAGCCTGGGCAAGGCTGAGGACTGCGGCGGGCTCGTCTATCTCAACTCGCTGGCGCAAAGTGTGCCGAGCGCGGCCAATCTGCGTCGGTACGCCGAGATCGTTCGCGAGCGATCGGTGCTGCGCAAGCTGGTCTCCGCCAGCGACGACATCGCCACCAGCGCCTTCAATCCGCAGGGCCGTGCGGTGTCCGAAATCCTCGACGACGCCGAGAGCAAGATCTTCAAGATCGGCGAAGAAGGCTCGCGCTCGAAGCAGGGTTTCCAGACCATGGACTCGCTGGTCGTGCAACTGCTCGATCGGGTGACCGAGCTGCACGAGAACGGCGCCGAGGAAGTCACCGGCGTGCGCACCGGCTACTTTGATCTCGACCGCATGACGGCCGGGTTTCAGCCCGGCGACCTGATCGTGCTGGCGGCTCGTCCTTCGATGGGCAAGACCGCCCTGGCGCTCAACATCGCCGAACACGTGGCTGTCCAAGAGGGCTTGCCGGTGGTGGTGTTCTCGATGGAAATGGGCGCGGCGCAGCTCGCCTTGCGGCTGGTCGGATCGCTCGGGCGCATCGATCAGCAGCACCTGCGCACCGGTGCGCTGAAAGACGACGAGTGGGGCCGGCTCACCGAAGCCATCGAAAAGCTCGGCCGGGTCAACATGTACATCGATGAGAGCCCGGCGCTGACGCCTGGCGAGGTCAGGGCACGGGCGCGCCGGCAGGCCCGACAGTGCGGACAGCTCGGCTTGATCGTGGTCGATTACCTGCAGCTCATGAGCGGCAGCGGCGGGGCGAACGAAGAGAACCGCGCCACCGTGATCGGCGAGATCTCGCGTGGGCTCAAGTCGCTGGCCAAGGAACTCAAGTGCCCGGTGATCGCGCTGTCTCAGCTCAACCGCAGCGTCGAGTCACGCACCGACAAGCGGCCGATGATGAGCGACCTGCGCGAGTCGGGTGCCATCGAGCAGGACGCCGACGTCATCATGTTCATTTACCGCGACGAGTACTACACGAAGGAAGCCTGCAAGGAACCCGGGGTGGCCGAAATCATCATCGGCAAGCAGCGCAACGGGCCAACCGGCACGGTCAAGCTCACCTTCTTGAAGCCGCTGACCAAGTTCGACAACCTGGCGCCGGGCAGCGCCGGGTCTGATTTCGAGCCCTACTAGGCGCGCAGGCTCAGGCCACCGGCCGCGCGGCCGTGCATCAGACCCAGACTGACCTGGGTGCCCTTGGTACAAAAGCGGTTCTTGAGGTCATCGATCTTGCTCGACAGGGCCGAGGTGTCGCCGATCTTCTCCGCGTGCCGGTTCAATACGTTCTTGGCCAGGTCGATCAACTTGGCGTTGCGCGTCTCAGAGCCCTTGGATAGCAGGGCTTCCACCGAACTCTTGGGGCAACCGTTCACGCTGCCGGCCATCGCTTTTTCGGCCATGCCGCTGATGCTGTGGTGCCCTTCGCGAATGATCCCGGCATACACCTCGTCATTGTCTGCGGCGTTGCACAAAAGCTCGCATGACGCCTTGGACACGCAAAAGCGTTGAGACA
>CAMCNE010000001.1 GCA_945875935.1 Bordetella parapertussis | reverse complement strand
TCTTGCCGAATCTCTCCGTACAACGATGGCGGCACCATCCAGTAGGAACCCTGGACATCCTGGCCTTGTTTGGCGATTTGCGACCAAGCCACAAAACCAAGTTCGGCATTCCCGGTGGCCACGTAGCCATAGGCCTGCGCGATGCTTTGACCTGTCACCAGCTTGGCCGCCAACTGCGCAGACAACTTCATGGACGCCATCGCCTCCATCGCAGCGCGGCCATAAGGTGCCAGCTTTGGATTGGCGATGGCGATGTGGCTGAAGCCGCCCCGCGTCAGCACCGCACCTTGATCGTCGACCAAGCGGCGATCCGCGCTCCAAAGTACGAGGCGCCCGAACGCATACGTAAAGGCGTGGTTTTCAACCGCAAGGCCATCGGCCACCAGCTGCAGCGGCGTTTCGACATCTGCCGCCAGCAACACCTCAAACGGAGCGCCGCCTCTGATCTGGGCGCGCAGCACCCCTGTGGCCGCTGTTGAGTGCTTGAGCACGTGGCCGGTGGTCGCCGTGAAATCGCTTGACAGTTCGCCAAACGCCTCATGAAAGTTCGACGCCACCGCCACCAAAACCGTGGCCGATTGAGCTGAGCCACTCGACAGCAACGCCAACCCTGCAAAGGCTTTAGCAAGGCGGCGATACCGCATCAACGCCGGCTCAGGCCGTGACGAAATCCAGCGTGTCCGACAGCACAAACATCACCGTGCAGCCTGTGGCAGTGCGGTGTTCTCCGTGAACCGTGCCCGCTGGCGCGGCAAACATGGAACCAGCGTGATAGGTCACACCGTCTTCGATGAAATCGCCATCGATCACGTAGGCCAGTTCGTCTGAGTGCGTATGCGAATGCGCTGGCACCACGGACCCTGCGTCAAAGTGATAAATCACCACAGACTTGCCGGCAGTCATGTCGCCGTCGACGGTCTTGTAGGTCACTCCATCGATGCCGCTGGGCAGCCAGTCGAGAGATTGAGTGTGGAATTTCTTCGTGTACATCAGTAACTCCTGAATGAGAGGGTTTTGATTTTCAAGCCTCGGTGCACGGGGCGTTTTGGCCCTCATGTCCGAGTGGGTCATCGATCAGCTCGATGAAATCCAATGGAACCGCAAAAATAAAAAAGCCCGCCACCGCATGAAGCCGTGGCGGGCCGGTGCGTCTGTTCAACGCACCAACAGATCAGGCCAGGCCTGTCTTATTACTGACCGGTACCGGTAGCAACTTCTTCCAGAACGTTCAGGGAAACCATCTGTTCCGTGACGCCCTTTGGATTGGACTTCATGTTCGAAGACCAGTTGGTGGCGTGGCCGCGCTTGACGTCGATGATGTGACCCAGCACAGGCATCACAGCGTTGTAGCCGTCGTCGCCAACGTCCGGACGGTTCTGGAAAATGAACATCTTCCAGAATTCGCCCTTGCGGTCCAGCGAGAAGCCGAGGTATGGACGTGGGAAATCACATTCCATGTACACGGTCTTCTTGCTGTATGGGTGCTCGTCTGGGCAAACGCCTTCGATTTCGAACACTTCACGTGGCTCCCAACCCACGTCCGGTGCTGGGTTGAAGTGAGGAGGAATCGTGATACCGATGCGTGGGAAACGCTTGGCTGGCTCGGTGAACGGGAACTTCAGGTCAACGCTGATTTCTGGGCTGTGAGCAATGGCCAGAATCCAGCGGCGTGACAAGAGCTTGTTCGACTTGTACTTCGTAGGAGCAGCGTCCCAGATGTCCCAGTCGTCATACAGCTGGTCGGTACCACCGATTGGGTCCATCCAAGCGCCGCCCGACAGGCGACGAACGCGGCGAACTGACTTCAGGTAAGCGTACGAGTCATCTGGCTTCTTCGAGTCAGGCTGGTTGTAACGCACCGAGAACAGGCCCAGACCGCGAATGTCTTGCGGGTAGATGGCCACGAAGTAGGTCTTTTGCGAGATGGTGCCGTCGCCAACCGTCACTGGACCGCCGTCCAGACGGCCTTCCATGTAGTAGCGGCGTGACTGGAATGCCTGAACGCGCTCATAGCCCGTCTTGGCGTCCAGGAAAGCCCAGGCGATGTCGCGCAGGTCCATGGTGGCGCCGTACGTTGCGGCGCGCAGGTTCCACAGCAGCTTGTCGGCTGCGTTGGGGTCCTTCGGGTCCACTTCGTTTGGCCAGAAGAGCATGCCTGCCTTCCAACCCGAGACCGTGCGGTCAGCCGGGTTGAACTTGACGTTGGGCGCGCCTTCCTTGGTGGCTTGCATGTACTTCTTGTCCATCTCGATTTTCTTCGAGTTGGCCAACTTGATGGTGGTGTTGTAGTTCTTGATCATCCACTCAAGCTTCTCGGGAACCATCGAAGCGATGGTCTTGCCCTCGAACGTGTCGCCCTTGATGCTGTCGTAGTTTTCTTTGTTGATGATGAAGCCGGCAGCCAGTTCCTTCGCCATTGCAGGCGTAGAAGCCAAGCCGGTTGCTACAGCAGCAGCACCTGCCACGCCAGCGCGCAAAACGTCGCGGCGATCCATACCATTGGTCTCAATAGTCATTTGAAATACTCCTTTTGATCAGAATTGACGTGTCAGACGGAAAACCAGCTGTGTGGACTTGTCGAAATAGCCAAACAGCTGTGAACGCTCGTTCGAGAACTGCGCGTTCTCGGTGCGACCACCGCTCCAGAAGATGTCAGCCTCAATCTTGCCGACCCAGTTGTCGTTCAAGGTGAATGCCACTGCTGGAATCGCGAAACCGCCACCGTTGTTGATGTCGAAGCCAACCACAAAGCTCGGGTTGATCTTGTCGTTCATGTAGTTCAGCACGGTGAATGCGGTCAGGATCGTGTTGTGCTCCTTCAGCGGCGTGCCGTAGGCGAACAAACGAACCAACTGCTCAGAGTCCTTCCAGTCCATGACCCACTGGTCGAACAACTGAATCGACGAGAACGAAGGGCGTGAGGTGCCCAAGGTGTCTTCGAGGCTCAGGTTCTTGTCGATGCGCAGCATCGAGTTGATCACGCCCTTGGTCTTGATACCGCAAAGGCCGACGCCGGGAGAAACCCCGGCTACGTCAAAGCCAACACCTGACCCAAGCGAACCTGTCGGGCAATTTTGTGCACCAGCGAAAGGATCATCTGGGTTGCCCGCATAGCCAAAGAAACCGCCAGTTCCTTGGTTGAACGGCTGATTGAAGGTGTAAGCCACCTCGGTACTGATCACTGCATCCATCATCGCCGAGTAACCGCTGAGCGTCACGCCAATCACGTCGATTTCTGGGTGGATTCGGTCAAAGATTGAACCTTGAACCTGCGAACCCTTGTAGCCAGTGGCAGCACCTGTCACGTTCGGATTCGGGTTGGCCACCGGATCTGCGGAATTTGCGTGCAGATAGGCGATGGAGTAGCTCAGATCGAACGCCTCACCCTGCCAGCGAATACCGCCACCGATGTTGCTCTCGTCCCAATTCTCTTGCGAGCAATCCTTTTTCGTGGTCGTTTCGAGCGTGTAACCACGATAAGGGTTGAAGAACCAGCGGCCACCGTTCACGTCATAGGTGTTGCCGATGTCTTGGCATCGGTCCCAGCCTGGACGGATGTACGCAGCCAGCATGCCATCGGCTTCGGGGATGCGGATCTTGGTCGAGATCAAGATCAGCGGCTTGCGCCACTCTTCGTTCTCGCCCTCAAAGAACAGACGCCAGCTCAAGTCGTAGCCGTGCACCACATCCATGGCGTGGAAGAAGTCGGACTCGCCCCAGACGATCTGCTGACGGCCGATCTTGACCGTGGTGCGGTCACCGATCGGCGCTTCAACCCAGAACTCGCGAAAGTCGAAGTTGTTGTAGTTGTCCATGATGCTGCTTGGATTCAACTTGCCGTCGTTGTATCCAAAAGGGCTGGAGCCATTGCCTGACAAGTTGGCCTTGCGCAGGTCCTCGAGCTCTTCGAGGTAGTCGGTCTTGTATTCACGATCAAGGCGAGCGATGGCCTTGAACTTCAAGCCCATGTAAGACGCATCACCGTCCAGCAAGATCGAACCGCGAATCATCGAAGGCTTGTACTTCGAGTTGTAGTCGCTGGCGGCATACCCGGCGTTGTTGGGTACCAGGGTCGCGCCGTCGGCGGTACCCGTCACGTTGCTCTGCTTGTTATTGTTCGGAGCGAAAGCTTGATTGGCCAAGCTGTTCGCTGCGTAGGGTCCTGCGCAAGCACCGCCACCGCCGGTACCGCCAGTTGTCGCGCCCACTGGGCAACCGACACCGTTGTGCAGACCATTGTTTGGCTTGAACTCACCTTGGTTTTCAAGGTTGATCGAAACCCAAGCACGCGCATAACCCGACAAAGCGAACTTGAAATCACCAGCGCCTGCGGCGTCCGCGGCGTGTGCAACAGGCAGACCCATTGCGAGGGCTGCTGCCGCGGCGAGGCCAGGGATGGCCCGCTTGAAGCTCTTTTCTATTTTCATGTCTCCATTCCTTCCGTTGATACCACCACTAACCAACACCCCTCACCTGTTGGCCCGGCGTAAACCGGAGCCAACAAGCAAGAGGCGACCTTCACACACCCACTGGTTTCGCCTGCTCGATGGGATGATCTTCATCACCCACCACGAACGCAGGACGGAACACATAAACGATTGCCGGCATGATGAACAGCGCACTGAACGCCGAGATCGACAGCCACAAGGCAATCAAAAAGCCCATGTCTGCTTGCAGACGAACCGACGAAAACGCCCACAGACCCACGCTGCCAACCAGCGTGATGGCTGTGACCATCACACCTCGTCCGGAACTGCGCAGCGCCTTCAGAATCGCTGCCTCGACGTCGGACGAGTGGTGGAGTTCTTCGCGGATACCGTCAACGATGTAGAACGTGTAGTCCACACCCAAGCCAATACCCAGCGCCACCACCGGCAAGGTGTTGATGTTCATGCCGATGCCCGCCCACGCCATGTAGCTGAAGGTGATGGTGTTCGACAACATGACCGGAATCATGAAGAACACACCCGCAACCATCGAGCGATAAGTGAACGTGCAGCACACCACAAGCACCAGCAAGGCGAGAGCAATGGCTTCAATCTGACCCGCCAGAATCACCTCGTTCACCGCTGCCAGAACGCCAACCAGACCACCCGCAAGCATGTACTGCGCGTTCTTGAGTTGGTTTTCCGGAGCATTCACGTAAGCCTGCACACGAGCAATAGCAGTGCTGATCGTGTCGCCTTGGTGATCACGGAAGAACAGTGTGACCGCGCCGTTCTTCGCGAAAGCATCCGCGTAGCGATCCATGTCGCCTGGGTCTGAACCCGCCACGAAGATGTAGGTCAGTTCGCTGTTTTCGTCAGATGTCGCGCCGAGCTCGGCGTACATCGGATTGCCCTCGCGAAGCACACGACGAACCTGCGGCAAGATGTCTGCCACAGAAACGCTGCCACCGACCTCCGGCTGGGCTTCCATATAACGCTGGAAGTTGGTCATGCTTTGCAGCACTTCCGGCTCACGCAGCGAACCGTTCTGGTTGCCCGCCACGACCACGAACATCCGGTCCGAACCCTGGAACTGGCGATTGATTTCGGATGCGTCGGTGTTGTAAGACGAATCAGGCCACAAGATCGGTGACCCCGGGTTGGCATCACCCACCTTCAGGTTGAACGCATACCAGCCTGTGCCAATAAAGACCAGAACCGTCAAACCCAGAACGACGAAGCGCGCAGAGGAGGTCACCAAACTTGCGCTAACTCCCAGGATGCTGTCAAGAAGCGGCCGAACATTGATCGGATGAACGAAATGCGTCTTAGGCTTGACAAATGACAACAAGACGGGAGTGAGAATCAACGCACTGATGATGATGGAGAAGATCCAAACCGTGCCAATGTAGGAAATCTTCTCCAGCATGGGAATGGGGGTCAAAGCCACCACCAGCACACATCCAGCGTCAGCAACGATTGCCAACATACTGGGTTTGAACAGATTCTCAGCACTCGCAACAGCCGCTTCTTTTGAGGTTTTCGCTCCTGCGGCAATTTCGTCGTCGTAACGCGAAATCAACTGGACTGAGTTAGAAACGGCCTGCGCTGTGATCAAGAAGGCCACCACGATCACCAGCGGGTCAAGATGGAAACCCATCAGCTTTGCCGCACCCAGCGCCCAGATGGCGCTGATGGCTCCCGCAACCAAGGGCAGGAACGTGCCATGCCAAGTGCGGGTGATGACCAGCAAGATAATGAACAGTGAGCAAATGGCCCCAAAGAAGATCTTGATGGTTTCGTCAAGGTAAAAATTCACCCAGCCATACAGAACCGGCTCACCCACAACACGAATCGTGACGCCGTCAGCGCCTTTTTTGACCTCCTCGATCTGCGCCATGATCTCGTTGAAGGCTTTTGTGTAGTCGATTTCGCCATCGCGGAAATCGGCCGTAATCAGCGTTGCCTTCAGGTCCAGTGACACATAGGGACCATAAACGAGCGGGTTGTTGAGGACCGCTGCCCTCAGTTTCGCCATTTGCTCAGGCCCTTCAGGCAGCCGCGGCCACATGATGGGCTTGGATTCCACCCCTTCCGTGGACGCGCGAATCTCCTTGATCTTCTTGGAAGCCAGCGAAATGATCTGGTAGGTGTCAATTCCATTGACCTGCTGCATGCCAACGGTCAACTTCTGGACAGCCTCAAGAACCTTCAGGTCGAAAATCTCGCCCTTTTGATTCTCGACCATGATGGTCACCAGGTTCGAGCCGCCAAAGGTGGACTTGAATTGCTGGTTGACCTTCACATAAGGGTGGGTCTTTGGAAGCAGGTCACTGAAGATCGTCTTGACCTCAACCTTGCTCGCCATGTAACCCATAGCGGCCGTTGCGAGCAGGATCAGTGCAATCAACATCATTCGGTGGTCTATGAACCACGAGAACGCCCTATGAACTTTGCTGAATGTTGTATTTTTCAATTTTGTCTCCGGATTTTTGCAGTCACTTCAACGACCAGCGACGGCAAGCTTTCCACCTTCGAGGATAGCCAGATTCGCTCCGACAACGTAGTAGCGTGGACCCTGCTTTACCATTTGTGTCCTCCACGCAACATCGCCCTCAAAGATCTTGCCTGCCTTCCATTCCTTGGCTTCGGCATTCGAGGTCACGACGACGCCTTTGTCACCAACGGCAAACCACTGATCACCTTCCCAGCGCACGTTGAGCAAGTGCTCGTCGGTCGCGTTAGGCATCGCCACCCAGGTCATGCCTGCATCTTCGGTGGTCATCATGGTTCCAGTCAGCCCAACGGCAACCCCATGCTTGTCGTCACGGAAGGCCACGTTCATCAGGCTGACCATGTTGTCGACCTTGATCTCCTCCCAAGTTGCGCCACCATCGGTTGAGCGCAGGGTCAGCCCAGCTTCTCCGAAGATGATGCCCACGTCCCCGGCGAACGCGATGGTGTTCAGATTGCGGTCCATCTCTGGAAGCACACGAGTCCAGGTCACGCCTTTGTCGTCCGAACGCAGGAGCGTGTTGTACTCACCTACGGCCCAGACAGTGTTACCAGCAATCTGAACCCGGAACAACTTGCTGATTTCGGGCTTCGGTGGGGTGGGCTGCGTTGCCTGATTCCAAGTCGCGCCGCCGTCTGTGGTGTAGAGAATCAGGCTGTGATTGCCGACCACGATCGCATTTTTATCGTCAAAGGCGGCGAGGCCCTGAAGATTTTCGAGCGTCTTCGTTTTCTGAGCGACCCAAGTCTTTCCTCCATCTTCGGTGCGGACTACCTTGCCGGCAGTGCCCGCTGCCCACGCGACTTGTTCGGATGGCGCAGCCACACTGATGAAATTGTCTCGGCGCTCAATCGCCTTGGGTTCCACCTTCGTGATGACCGCTTCTGCTTTCACGAAAAAGCCAGCATAAAGAAGTCCGCCGATAATAATAATCGGCATCACCTGAGGGATGAAATTTAAAACCCTCGACAAACCACTCTTTGATTTCTCTACCACCGTTGTCTCCTTTATGTGGCCATTCGCATTTCGCGTTGTGCCAACTATATTGAATGGCTCAGATCAAAAAATATTTGATTTACCAGTACAGACTAACCAAGAAAACCACCTTCTTCTCGAGGCTTTGTTAAAACAAAAAAAGCACGGCCGGAATACTCCAGCCGTGCCTTGGATGCCCGCTCTCACGAACAGGCATCCGAACACTAAATCAATCAGCTCGTTCAGGCATAGGCAGATTGACCCATTCCTTGTAGAACGTATCGATATCGGGCTCGAAGTCGTGAATCACAGGGTACCAAGGCACCGGTGCCTCGACGTCATGCATGACGCCGCAGCTTGGGCAATAGTACTCGCGATAAACCTGCCAGTTCGTATCTGGAGCCATGAACTTAGGATACACCTCAGCCATTGCCTCAGCGTTATCACGAACGTAAATGTTCGCAAACAGCTTCCAGTTTTCCTTGTAGCCGCAAAACTCATGGCCACAATCGCACTTGACGATCCACTTCTTCGTCTTCACCGATTGCACGATGTACATGTGCGGCGAAAGCGGAAGCACGATCTTGTCAGGGAAAGTCACGTTAGCCTGCAGCGTGTGCAGGTACATGGAAAATCGGTCTGCGTCCTTCGGCATAGACAACATGCGGAAAGTCGTATCCCAATCGAGCGTTCCCGCTACCATGTTATTGACTTGTTCTTGAGTGTAAGTCGACATCTAAATCTCCAAATTTACGGAATCGTTGCTGATAAGTTGAAGATTACTCTTCAACCTGAACAACGGTGCGAACGTCAGGCATCAAGGACAGGTCCATACGGAACTTCGAGCCGTACGAAGGAATGCCCAGCTCGGTCTCGAGCAGTTGCCAGTCGGCAGGCAGATCCCAGAACGTACGGAACTTCGTGGTCCACTTTTCGGACAAGGCCAAGCTGGTCGCGAACATGTGCTGAACTGCTTGCGAAGCATGCTTGTTGATGATGCGGTTACGCTCTTCCTTCATCCACTCGCGGGTTGGAACCGAACGAGCGATACGCTCCTTGCGGATTTCTGCGCGGCGGGCTTGGGTTGCAGCGGCATCAACGTGATAGACGCCCTTGGCATCTTGCGTGACGACAGCACCGTAGACCTTGCGAGCAAACTCAACCAGCAAGAACTTCTGGTTCAGGTCGCTTTCGACGGACTTCGGGTCACGCGTCAAAGGATCCCCGAAGCCTGGGCCACCACGGAGGTAGTTCAGGTACAGGTCATGGTTCGCATAGCATTCTTCGGTCGTGATGCACTGTTGGTCGCGCTTGACGACTGCCGTTGCGTCGATGCTCTGCTCGTAGATCTTGGCGGTAGGATCCAAGTCGGCGCCCAGAGGAATCGGCTCGCCGTTGGCGATGCGACGCTCGAGACCGGTCTTGTGAGCTTCGAAACGATAGCCAGTTGCCGATGGGTAACCGCCCATCAGACCCCAGTCGCTGTTCATGTAGCCGTTGCCCATGAAGAACATCGACCAGTCTTGCGAGTTCCAGACCATCCGCAGGGTCTCGAAACCGCAGCCACCGCGGTACTTGCCGTAGCCACCCGAATTGGCCTTGACGTTACGGCCGAGGTACAGGAGAGGCTCAGCCATTTCCCAGATCTCGACGTCGCCCATGTCGCCTTCTGGGTTCCAGATGGCTGCAGCGTGGTTGAGACCGTCTTTGAGTGCGCAAGCACCGGTACCGCAAGACGAAGCCTCGAAGCTGTTCACAGCGTGGATTTCGCCGTCTTGGTTGATACCGCCGCCTTGCAGCCAGTTAGAGGTGTTGGCGTTACCCGCGTTGGTTTCTTCGAGGTAGCCACGGCTGTAGTACGACTGGCTCAGACCGCGCCACAGTGCAGACCAACCCGACACCAGGAAGTGCCAAGCGTAGGCGTGACCCGTGCGACGGTCGTCCGGATTGCACCAAGTGCCCTTAGGCATATGCAATTCGGTCGCGAGGTAAGCGCCGTCATTGATACGCTGGGTAGGAACGAGGGTTTGGCACATCGCCACCCACAGGCCGCTGGTGAAAGCGACGTGGTGAGCGTTGAAAGTGTGCCAGCCCCAACGGCTTGCACCCTCAAAGTCAAGACGCCACTTGCCGGTCTTGTAGATCGTCATTTCGACAGGCGAGTGCATGATGCAGTCAAGCTTGGCGAACTTCGAAGACACACCCACGTCTTCGTGCGCATATGGCACGTCAACGAAAGCGACCTTGCGATAAACGCCAGGAATGCACATGGCCTTGATGCGCATGATCAGGCCTTGACGACCCTCTTCGATCACTTCCGCGCAGAAGGCCTCATATGCTTCGATACCGTCAGCAGCGATGACTTCGTGAACGAGCTCACGGATCATGTGGCAGCCAGCGATGCGGGTCTTCTCGTCCAGGATCCAGTACTTTGGCGTACGGACCGAACGCTGGCTCTCATGCAACCAGTCGCGCAGGCAAACGTCATTCACACCAGTCTTGCGGCAGGTGATCATGTAGCCGTCGCCAAAACGCGAGACTTGTCCGGTGTTCATCGAACCAGGAGTTACTGCACCGGTGTCGATCACGTGAGTCACGCCGCCCACCCAGCTGATCAGACGGCCTTCATGGAAGACCGGAACGATCGTCTGGATGTCGCAGGGGTGCACATTGCCGATGGCGCAATCGTTGTTGGTGAACATGTCACCGTCAGCGATGCCTGGGTTGGATTCCCAGTTGTTTTCGCACATGTACTTGATCGCAGCGCCCATCGTTCCGCAGTGGATGATGATGCCGGTCGAGGTCAGCACGCAGTCGCCGACTTCGTTGTACAGCGTGAAGCACAGTTCGCCTTCTTGCTCAACGATAGGGCTTGCTGCGATCTTCTTGGCGGTTTCACGAGCGTGAACCAGACCACCGCGCAGCTTCGAGAACAGCTTCTCGTAGCTGATAGGGTCACGGTCACGGAAAGCCAGCTTGGTCAGACCGTTGTAGTGGCCCGTCGACGCCGTCCTCGCAAGGATCTCGTCACGGTGCTGCTTGAGGGACTTGCCGTTCTTCAAGAGATCGGCAAAACCAACTTCCTTGTTGCTCATCATGTTCATGGTTGTTTCTCCTTACTTGATTTCAATGAGGTGGAACAGGCGGTGCTTGTCAACGCGGGTCGCAAAACCTTCAGGCACGACGAAGGTGGTCGCATCAGACTCGATGATCGCGGGGCCGGTGATGTGATTACCTGCCTTGAGCGATTCCATCTTGTAGATCACTGCATCAACCCACTTCTTCTTGCGATAGAAAGGACGGGTGCCGAGGCGTGCATCTGCTGGAGGCGTAGGACCTTCGTCCTTATCTTCTGGCAGCACTGGCTTTTGAGTCGCCACGGTACCGCGCATGATGGCGCCGGTGATCGAATATCCCAGTTCTGGTGAACGAGCCGAGTTAGCATAAACGCGGCCGTAGGTGTTTTCGAAGGCTTCGACGATCTTGTTCCAGTCAGCAGCCGTGGCAGCGTTGGCGACAGGCGAGATGATCTCGAGGTCGTTCAGCTGGCCCATGTACTGCATCTTGTAGCCAGGGATCAACAGAACGTCTTTACGGCCGAAACCGTTGATCACGAACTCTTCAACCACCTTTTCTGCCAGCGTTTCCCAAGCAGCTTGCAGCGTCTTGCAGGCGGCAGCCTTGTCAGCGTCCGGTGCGAGTTCAGGCAAGCCCAGGTCAACAGACTTGTCGTAGCGATACTCGAAGTCAGCGCATGCGCAGCCGAAGGCCGAGAAGCCTGCAGCCCAAGCTGGAACCACGACGTCCTTGAAGCCCACGCCTTGCGTGTAACCGTAGGTGTGAACTGGACCAGCGCCACCGTACGAGAAGCAGGTGAACTCGATCGGGTTGTAGCCGCGAGCCGAGATGTTGGCGCGGATGTATTCCGACAAGGTCAGGTCCAGCAACTCGATCACGCCAGCTGCTGCGTCTTCAACCGACAGGCCCAGAGGATCAGCAACTTGTGCCTTGATGTGGTCACGAGCGCGTTGAACATCCAACTTGATGGCGCCGCCGAGGAAGTTGTTCGGGTTCAGGTAACCCAGGATCACGTGGCAGTCAGACACCGTGCAGGTGGTCAGACCGCTGTCTGGCCAGCAGGTACCGACGCGGTAGCCTGCGCTGTCAGGTCCGAGCTTGATCGACTTCGAGTACGGATCGATACGGATGAAGCTACCCGCACCTGCACCGACGGAGTCCATGGCCACCAGAGGCAGCGACAGAACCAGACGAGCCATGTCAGGGTCAGACTTGATCGCAAAGTTACCCTTGGTGATCAGTGCCACGTCAAAGCTGGTGCCGCCGATGTCGGAGCAAGCAATGTTCTCGTCGCCGAGTGCTTCGCCGAGCATCTTCGAGCCGATCACGCCACCGATTGGGCCGGACACGATGGTACGGGCCAGTTCCTTGGCCTGCCAGCTGATGGTGCCGCCGTGCGTGGCCATCACGCGCAGTGCAAACTTGGCGCCATGCTTCTTGAAGCGATCAGCGACGAGCTTGAGGGTTGCACGCGACGGTTCTGCGCCATAGGCTTCCAGAATCGTCGTGTTCATGCGGTGGCTTTCCTTACGCTGCGGGTAGTAATCTACCGACGCGAACACAGGAATATCAACACCCATCTTCTTGAGCTCTTCCTTGACGATGTCGCGGCAGCGGGTTTCGCTGGTGCCGTTCTTGTGCGACTGAAGCAGGCAGATCACGATGGCCTTGGAGCCAGCGTCGACCAACTCCTTGGTTGCGACGCGGACTTCGTCCTCGCGCAAAGGAATCACTACCTTGCCTTGAACGTCAGTACGCTCTGCAACGCCACGGGTGCGATGAATAGGCACCAGAGGATCGTCGTAGCGGTGAGTGTTCAGGTGGATACGATCTTCAAGAGCGTAGCCGAGGTAGCTTTGCAGAGCACGACCCATCGAGTGGTTCTGCTCGAAACCGCGATTGCACATCAGACCCACGTCGAGGCCCTTGCGCTGCAACACGCGATTCAGCATGGCGGTGCCGGAATAGACACACGTCACCAGTTCGGGATACACATCATCGACCTTACGACCCCAGTGGGCCAAGGCGTCCACTGAGGAGTTGTAGATCGCCAGCGACTCATCTGCAGGGTTGCTCTGCGCCTTACCGACCACAAACCGCCCGTCAGCACGAACAAAGAATGTGTCGGTCATGGTGCCGCCGGCATCAATGCCAAGCACCTGAACCGACGAATTTTCCGTTGTCATCTCCACGTCTCCATTAAAAAAACAATATGGTCTACGCCAATGGCCCCGAGGGGCCCGAAATTACCGAACGATCCATCAAGGACCGAACACCCACCTAACTGCAAGGTCGATGCCAGATCGTCAGCCTGATGTCAGTTGAAAGACCAACTGTTTGATTTACATCAGTTTTTTCGTCTTTCGGCCCAGAATTCAACTCGAATCAATGGGCCTAGGACGGATGGAAGCCGGACGGAATTTTGAGCCCCGTTCGTCTTCCGGTCATCAGGGTTCAACCCTTACTCTCCGGTCAGGCTTTCGCGCTGGGCCGAGCACTCACTTCCTCTTGCCAACGCAGGAGGTTCTTGCAGTTGTCCGGAATTTTGATGTCCGTCCAGCCTGCAAATTCAATGCTGCAATACAAGGTGCAGTCGGCAAGGGTGAACTGGTCACCAGCGATAAAGCGGTTCTTGCCCAGCTGCTTGTCGAACTTGGTGAAGAAGTGAGCAAGGCGCATCTTGCCGCGTTCGATCAGCGCAGGAATTTGCGGCACAGGCACGGCAAAGCCAGGCAAACCACGATCCTTGAAGGCCTCCGCCGTGTTTCTAAACACCTCACCAGCTGCCATCATTCCCTCGTCGAAGGCAAGCCGCTCCCACATGTCGACGATGGCACGCTCGTAAGGATCACGCCCGAGCATAGGTGGGTTCGGATACAACTCTTCGAAGTAACGGCAAATTGCAATCGACTCGCCAATCTGGCGACCGTCATCCAGCTCTAGCATGGGCACCATGGCCTGAGGGAACTTTGCAACATAGTCTGGACGCAACCGCAGCGCATCTCCAGACACCTGAACAATTTCAATGTTCAACCCCTTCTCGACGAGAAACATGCGCAGTCGTTTCGGATTGGGCGCCGCGGCCCAGTCATAGATTTTCATTGGCATAACCTTTCTAAATTTATTTTTAAACAAAACACCACATCAAGTTAATTTTTTATTTTTCAACATTCAAATACAAAAACTCAAAGAGGGTCACCTAGACCCCGAACTCCTAGACCCCCATACCTCTCATTTTTGGCTAGATATTTTTGCGTGTAGTCCATCAATGCAGCCTCGAATGCCGAGTCACCAGATTTCATGCAAGCAATGTAGTACTGCCAAAAATCCGCTCCGCTCGAAACGTTTAGGATGGAAGACGGCTTCATCACAAAAAAATCATCCTCTGCCTTGGTTCGAACCTTCTGGTGTGCGTCAAGGACATGAAGAGAGGCATGAGCGAAAATGTTTCTCGCCATCTGGACACACTCCTCCGCGGACTCCTTGGAGACATCCGCAGATGGCGCGTGTAGTTTCATTCCCTGAGGTTCAATGCCAACGAACAAAGCGGGTTCGCTGGCGTTTTTCGACTCTATCAAAGACTCGATAAATGCCGACACCTCATCTCGACAGTTCGGATCATTGAGCAGCCAAGGAAAAGCGGCAGCAGCAACCTTCTTTGAATAGTCTTGAAAGTTCAACCTGACCCGGGTCGAGACCTCAGGATCCCGAACATTGCGCCCGAGTGCATCAAAGGCTTGAACGGCCTTACCGATCTCCTCAATACAGGCCGAGGCCAAGAAATACGCCCTGGAATAATGGTTGTTTGACAACAGCAAGGCTGCCTCGTATTGCAACTCACGGGCATTATCAACGGCTGCTTTACGGAAACCCTTTAGTAATGTTGAGGTGAGAGAATAATTAGACGACTTTTTACTTGACACGAACCCGACTCCGATCAACTGCACTGCCCCGATGGCTTGGCATGGTTAGGGTTTGATAGAGCAGAACTCATGCCAATCGACTCGATTTTTTAATACTTTAAAAATCAATAACTTAGGATTGGTTTGGCGGGCCTTGGCAATGTTCAGCGTTCGGATTTCATACGCCGCATGCTAAGAAGTGACCGACACAAATAGGTTCAACCTGCCAGGACACCAGCGGCGACTCCGACATACCCAGTCGCGATGCGGACCATGCTCTACTCAAAGCGCAGCTTGGCAATCAGAACTGCGCGGGCATGGCCGAGGCCTGATCCTCAGCAGCATGTGTAGAAATGTCAAACTTTTTCAGTTTCACATACAAGGTACTTTTGGCAATCCCCAACTCTCTGGCGACGGCCGTCATATTTCCGCCCAGCCGTTCGATCATTGAAATGATTGCATCTTTCTCCACTTGCTCAAGACTCTTCATGTCCAATCGCAAACTTACCGAATTGGTCTTAATTGAATCTATCACAAAAGATTTTCGCACTTCTTCTGGTAGAGAATCTTTTGTCAGTACAGGCCCGGTGGACATCAGCATCGCTCGCTCGAGCACGTTACGCAACTCTCTTACGTTACCCTGCCAGTCGTGGCGATTCAAAATTTCGATAGCCTCGCCATCTAAACTCTGCCTTTGAAGGCCATGCCTTGCTGACAGTTTTTCTAGAAAGTACTCTGAAATCGCTTGAATATCTTCAGATCTCTCCCGAAGGGGGGGAATGTTGATCGCTGCAACTGCGATTCTGTAATAAAGATCCATTCGAAAACGCCCCTCGGAGACTTCTTTTCGAAGGTCTTTATTGGTTGCAGCCAGAAGTCGGAAGGAAACGTTGCGCGCCTTGTTCTCTCCTACCCTGAATATCGCACCATCTTCCAGCACCCTGAGGAAATGAGGCTGCAAATCGAGTGGCATCTCGCCGATTTCATCAAGAAACAAGGTGCCGCCGCTTGCAGCCTCAATCTTCCCCATCATTCCCCCGCGGCGTGCGCCGGTGAAGGATCCTTCGGCGTAACCAAATAACTCGCTGGTCAGGAGTTCTCGAGAAAATGCGCCGCAATTCAAGGCGACAAATGGGGCCTCACCCGTGGTGATGCTCGTGGCATGAATTGCATTGGCAAATACGTCCTTGCCTACACCTGTTTCTCCGAGCAGAAGTATTGGGACGTTGGACTTTGCAAGCCTTTGGGCGCAGTCCACGGCTTCGAGCAACTTGGGTGACTTGCCAATGACCCGCGCAAAGTGTTGATTTTTGACGCCGGAACTCTTCACGAGAATGGCTTCGCTACGGCGAGGTCCAATCTGCAATCCACGGTTGGGAATCGTCAGAATCGAGCCAATTTTCTGTCCGTTGTCGACAATCGGTTCAAGCCAATCATGGTTGATCCAGTCGGGAAGGCCTGCCCTCAAATCACCCTTGAAAGATGCAGGAATCTTCAGTTTGGACAACTCAATAGGCGCCGCCATTCGTCCGTTGGCGCTCAGCGCGTTCAACGCAGTCTGCGCGCGATCAGACGCCTTGATGGGATTGCCGCGTCGGTCCAGCAAGATGATTCCGTCTGATGTGGTGCCGCCCACGCGGGACACGCACAAGTCAAGCAGCCTGTATCGCAACTCCATTTCGCGGCGCGCCAGACGGCTCTCGATCCGGCTTGCCGTGGTCACCACCAGCGCCAAGCTGTGCCTGTTGTAGGTCGAATTCAGGCCAGAAACGTCAACGACGCCAAGTATGCTGTTGTCGTAGGGGTCTCTGACGACCGTGGCCGAACAAGTCCATCTCTTGATACCCGCGCAGTAGTGCTCAGCAGAGTGAATCTGGACCGGTTGCCCTATAGCCAGCGCCGTACCAATTGCGTTGGTGCCACAGGCGGCCTCGCTCCAGCTGCTTCCAGGAAGCATGCGAATACGTTCAGCGGCCGCAGCGGAGGTAGAAGGGTCCCCCTCGAGGTTAAGAATAACGCCGTCGTGCGTGGTCAACACCATCACAGTCCCGGTTTCATCCAGAAACTGGCGGGCGTGTGCCATCACGGGTGTTCCCGCTGACAACAACTCGTCGTGCTCCTCGAGCAGGCGCTGCAAGGGCTCTTCAGCGAGCGGAGGAGGTGCTTTGTCTCGCTCGGGATCCACATCCGCCGTCTGACAGCGGCGCCAAGAGTCATCGATCAACCGGCGCAGCGCATCTGACCCGCAAACCTCTCCACTCAAAAACTTCTCCCATGTCGAACTGACACGGTCGTCATTTTCCGGGTGCGAGAAAATCTGGCTGGTGTGCGGCATAGGCCTTGATATCTGTATAGCGTCTGGCGTGGGAGGGATGCTGGATGAGCAGATCGCTAGGCAAAAGGTGCGAAGCAATCACCCAATGTGATACGCCTGAAGCACGTCCCCCAAGGACGCAAATCGAGCGATGACTCTTTGCTGAGAGTGAGCAATGTACGTTGCAACGGACTGAAACTTACTGGGGAAATCCCCGGTAATTCAGGCCTAAAGTGTTTCGATTCCGGACGATTGGAGCGCAGGGCCGCCTCAGAGCGGCCTCAGGGTCCGGCCGCAATTCGGACGGCTGAGCCACTTTCAGCGGGAACGCTCCAAGATGCTGACGTAGTTCGCAACCGCTGCGCCACCCATGTTGAACACGCCCCCGAGCGTCGCATTTTCGACAGTGATGGGCGCTGGCAACTCGCCATTCAATTGCATCGCCGTCATGACATGCATCGAAACCCCTGTGGCGCCCACAGGATGGCCCTTGGCCTTCAAGCCGCCAGATGGATTCACGGGAAGCTTCCCGCCAACGAGGGTCCAACCCTCATGAATGGCTCTTGCGCCTTGCCCGTAAGGCGTCAAGCCCATGGCCTCGTACTCGATGAGTTCGGCCATGGTGAAGCAATCGTGCGTCTCGACGAAAGACAGGTCGGACAGTTGCAGATTCGCATCTGAAAGCGCCTTGCGCCACGCCATCGAACACCCCTCGAAGAGCAAGATGTCCCGGCGCGACATGGGCAGGAAGTCCTGCACATGCGCCACCGAGCGAACAGTGACTGCCTTGCGCATCGTGGAAGCCGTCTTTGAATCGGCGAGCACCACAGCGGCAGCCCCGTCGGAGACCGGTGAGCAGTCTGTGCGCTTCAAAGGGCCGGCGACCAGCGGGTTTTTTTCACTGACTTGCCGACAAAATTCATATCCCAAATCTTTTCGCATCTGAGCGTAAGGGTTGGAAACTCCGTTCTTGTGATTCTTTGCGGCAATCTTGGCCAGAGCATCTGACTGATCGCCGTATTTCTCAAAATACGCATCAGCGATTCGCCCAAAAAGGCCTGCAAAACCGCCTTGGATATGGCTTTCCTCACGCAGGTACGAAGCTCGAAGCAAATTGGCGCCAACTTCCGGCCCCGATGTCAAACTCATCTGCTCAACCCCAACAGCAAGAACGATACGGGCCCGGCCCGATTCAATCGACTTGATGCCTTGGTGAATGGCGGCAGACCCTGTGGCACAAGCATTTTCCACGCGTGTGGCCGGCTTGAAGCGCAAGCCGTCGTCGGCCTGCAATACCAGCGACGCTGTGAAATCCTGCTTTGAGAAGCCAGCATTGAAGTGGCCCAGGTAAATCTCGTCAACATCTGAAGCTTCAACGCCAGCATAGGCCAGTGCATCGTTGACCGCCTTGACGATCAGGCTCTCGACGCTTTCGTTGTCAAATTTACCAAATGGTGTTTGTGCCCAACCAACGATTGCAACGCTCATCATTTCTCTCCCATGTTTTCTAGAAGTATTGATCAGGTGTTTTCCAACAGCTTTCTCAACTCAGTCTTGAGAACCTTGCCATAACTGCTGGTGGGCAGTTCATCCAGGAACTTATATTCCTTCGGTCGCTTGAAACGTGCGATGTGATCAAGGCAATGGGCGTCAAGCTCGGCGGGGGTGACATCAGCCCCATCGGCACGGACCACAAAGGCGATGAGCACCTCACCCCACTCGGTATCAGGGCGCCCCACCACGCTCGTCTTGGCCACTGCGGGGTGCAACAGCAACACTTCTTCAACCTCGCGGGGATAGATGTTGCTGCCACCGCTGATCACGACGTCCTTGGAGCGGTCTCTCAATGTCAGGCAACCGCGTTCGTCGAACGTGCCCATGTCACCGGTGTGAAGCCACCCATCGCGCAAGGTCTCGGCGCTTGCGGCCGGGTTACGCCAGTACCCTGCCATCACCACATCACCGCGAACCAGGATTTCACCGATCGTTCCTGTTGACAGGTCCTTGCCATCAGCGTCGGTCACCCGGACCTCGACACCGCTGCGTGGCCAACCGACAGAACCCAGGATGGCGTCGTCGTCTGTGAGGTGCGCGGCCTGATTCATTCCGGTGATGGTCACTGGGGCCTCACCCTGGCCGTAGATCTGCGAAAAAACTGGCCCCAGCACGGTCGTCGACTTTCTCAGTTCCTCGACGTACATCGGCCCACCACCGTAGACGATGTTGCGCAGGTGCTTCGGCCGGCTTCGCTTGCCTTCTTCGACCGCGATGCGCAAACGCTGGATCATGGTCGGCGCCAGGAAGGCTCCGCAGGCTGGATGCTGATCGCAAAGGTCGAGAAATTCCGCAGGCTCGAATCCGCCGGAGGCCGGAACAACCTGCCGTGCACCGCGAGCGATCGACGGCAGCATGTACATGCCCGAACCGTGCGACATGGGCGCCACGTGGAGCTGGCTGCACGATTCATCAAGCGCTTCGATGTCGGCCAGGTGGGCGATGGTCGCTGCCATCAGGTTGCGATGCGACAGCATGGCACCCTTGGATCGGCCGGTCGTCCCGCTCGTGTAAAACAACCAGGCCAAGGCCTGCGGGTCGGCAGATGGAACCGCCAGCTGTTCACCTGTGGTCATTTGCGTGTAGGCGGGCTCACCAATCGCCACCGTCTTGTCGCCATAGGTCGCAATCATTCGGGGCAACCCGCCGAGCAGCGTGGGGGATGCAAACACCAGAGAAACCTCGGCGTCCTCCAGGATCTGCAAGACCTCTTTGTCGTGCAGTTTGTAGTTGACCGGAACGATCACCACCTCGGCGGCCCACGCCGCGAACATGAGCTCGACGTACTCGGGACGGTTCTCGCTGACGATCGCCACCCGATCACCCGGACGACACCTGCCGCGTATCGCAGCGCCCATCACCAAAGCGCGGGCCTTCAGTTCTCGCCACGTGAGAACCCGTTCAAGGCCCTGGAAAACCGCCCCGTGATCCGGAAACCTCGTGGCTGTGTGATCAAGCAGTGAGAACAGACTCATCCAGCAACACCCTCATGTGTGGGCAGCCTCCCAGAGCAACAACTTGCGCTGAAAAGGCCCCGTTTGGGAATGGCTCGCACGCCGTTCAATGTGGGGCCATCCCTGACCCCGCGGCAGTGCGGTAAGCGAGCCGGGGATTGTGCTGTGTTTTCCAAGCCCGCCGCCATTTCCTGGCCGCGCTGCTTCGGGTGACCCGGATCACACGGCGCGCTTGGGTGTCGAACGCATGATCTCGTCAAACACGTCAGCCACCCTGGCTTGCACCGCAGCGTCCATGTGGATGGGCCGGCCCCACTCGCGCGAGGTTTCGCCGGGCCACTTGTTGGTGGCATCCAGCCCCATCTTGCCGCCCAGCCCGCTGACGGGCGAGGCGAAGTCGAGGTAGTCGATCGGCGTGTTGTCCGCCAGGGTGACGTCACGAACAGGGTCCATTCGGGTCGTGATGGCCCAGATCACTTCGCTCCACTGCCGGATGTCCACGTCGTCGTCGGTCACCACGATGAACTTTGTGTACATGAATTGGCGAAGAAAGCTCCACAACCCGAACATCACCCGTTTGGCGTGGCCGGGGTAGGCCTTCTTGATGCTGATGATCGCCATGCGGTAGCTGCAGCCCTCGGGCGGCAGGTAGAAATCGACGATTTCCGGAAACTGCTTTTGCAAGATGGGCACGAACACCTCGTTCAAGGCCACGCCCAATATGGCCGGCTCGTCGGGCGGCTTGCCGGTGTAGGTGGAGTGGTAGACCGGATCACGGCGGTGCGTGAGGCGGCTGATCTCGAAGACCGGAAACCAGTCCTGCTCGTTGTAGTAACCGGTGTGATCGCCGAAAGGGCCTTCCAGCGCGTGCAAGTATCCGCTCACTTCCTTGAGTGGAACGCCATGCTCGCTGTGGCCGACATAGCCAGACGCCGCGGTTGGAATGTGCCCCTCGAGCACGATCTCGGCACTGGCCGGGACCTGCAACATCACACCGTTGTCGCCAACGCTGGAATCGGTCACCTCGGTGCGGCTGCCGCGCAAGAGGCCGGCGAACTGGTACTCGGACAAGGTGTCCGGCACAGGCGTGACAGCGCCCAGGATGGTGGCCGGATCGGCACCCAGCGCCACTGCGATCGGAAAGGGCTGGCCCGGATTGGCCAGCGCGAAGTCTCGAAAGTCGAGCGCCCCACCTCGATGGGCCAGCCAGCGCATGATCACCTGGCGGCCAGAGATCACCTGCTGACGGTAGATGCCCAGATTCTGTCGGCGCCGCGGGTTTGGCCCGCCTTGCGGGCCGCGGGTGATCACCAAGCCCCAGGTGATCAACGGGCCGGCGTCGCCTGGCCAGCAGGTTTGCACCGGCAGAAGTCGCAGCAGGTCGACGTCCTCGCCGTCGATCACCACCTGCTGACACGCTGCCTGTCTCACGCTGGCGGGTTTCATGTCCCACAGCGACTTGATCATGTGCAGCAAGCGGCCGGTGTCCTTCAGGCCCTTGGGCGGCTCAGGCTCCTTGAGGCTGGCGAGCACCCGGCCCACATCGCGCAACTCGCTCACCTCGCTGGCACCCATGCCCAGCGCGACCCGGCGCGGCGTGCCGAACAGGTTGGTCAAGGCCGGAATGCTGAAACGACCTTGCGCATCCACGGGCCGCTCAAACCACAAAGCGGGCCCGGCGCTGCGCAATACACGATCGCTGAGCGCGGTCATTTCGAGCCGGGTCGACACAGGCTCCACTACGCGTCGCAGTTCTCCTTCGGTTTCAAGGGCGGCACAGAACTCCCGCAGGTCGCGATACTTCATAGACACATAAGTAGTTAAGTGCGGCCAGCTAAAGGTTGACCGGTTATATTTTTGATTCCTAGAATCCCGCTCGCTGGATGAGGCTTGGGTTTTTCTCCAGCCTGGATCCCAATCAACGAGTGGATTTTGAGTTGCGCCGCACGGCAGCCGACCCCATATGGTCTGCCAAGCCAGTGGCTTCGAACGATGATGTTCGTCGCCGCGAGCGTCACAGCCCGTCGGGCTTCTTCCCGACACGGGCTCACGGAGGTACGAGGCATGTCCATCATTCGCCAGATTTTTTCAACAGCCCACCACGTGCTCACGCAGTGCGCGCTTTCGGTTGGCGTGTTTGCGCGTGACGTGGTCAAGGGCACGATCGAGGTGTGCCACAACGCGCTGGCAGTGCTTGGGCTGGTCGCCGTAGCGGTGGTCGTGTTTCTGGCCGGTCGCGCCGATTTGCGACAGTCTCTCGAACTCGACACACTTTCCTGGCTGCAGGCCCGACATGAAACACCGGCCGATGCCCTGGAGGCGATGGCCGACGAACTGAGGGAGCCCGATGCGGTGGCTCGTGCCACTGCCATCGACCCCAAGGACTTGACCCGGATGCAATCCTCGGTCGCCCAATGGCTTTCCAAGCGGTATCGGGTGGCGCCAGAGCCGATCAGCCGTCTGGTCGTGGAGGCCTGGGAGGTCGGCGCCAAGACCGGGCTGGACCCGACGCTGATTCTCGCGATCATGGCCGTCGAATCGAGCTTCAACCCCTTCGCGCAAAGCCCGGTGGGCGCGCAAGGGCTGATGCAGGTCATGACGCGTGTCCATGACGACAAGTACGAGGCCTTCGGTGGCACGATGGCCGCGTTTGATCCGGTGACCAATTTGCGGGTGGGCGTTCTGGTGCTCAAGGAGTGCATCGCGCGTGGCGGCAGCGTCGCGGACGGTCTGCGGCTGTATGTCGGAGCGGGCAATCTGGACAGCGACGACGGATACGTGTCTAAGGTTCAGTCCGAGCAGTCTCATCTTCGATCGGTCGCTTCTGGCCGCCTGGTGGCGTTCAATGCACCCAACGGCGCAGCGCCACGCGCCGCGCCTGCCACGCCAGTCGATGACAAGCCTTCGGTGGAGCAGCCTGAGCCTGACAAGGACGTCGATGACAGCGCCGAGCCTGACCAGGTGGCGTCACTGCGCTGATCGCGGCATGGCATCACCTCGCACAGGGGTGGGGCCATTGGCCTGCAGGTAGACTCTGACAGCCGCGTGACAGGCGCAGTGACCCGACCTCAGCGTGGGGTCCAGGGTGCAAGACACCGATCACCGAGGCCGTGCCCATGACCGATTCGTCGTGGGTCACGCATCAAGCCGCCCGCCTGGGCAACCCGAGGGCCTTGCTGTGCTCGCCGCCCTTGTGCCTTGGGTTTTCTGCCGTAAAGAACCACCGACATGTTTGATCGATCCCAGTCCACGATTGCTCTCATCGACCCTGAACTCTGGTCGGTCATCCAAAACGAAAACCAGCGTCAGGAAGAGCACATCGAGCTGATCGCCTCCGAGAACTACACCTCGCCGGCGGTGATGGCAGCCCAGGGCAGCCAGCTGACCAACAAATACGCCGAGGGCTATCCCGGCAAGCGCTACTACGGCGGATGCGAATTCGTCGACGTGGCCGAGCAGCTCGCCATCGACCGCCTCAAGGCGTTGTACGGCGCGGGCTTTGCGAACGTGCAGGCCAACTCCGGATCGCAGGCCAATCAGGCGGTGTTCTTTGCGCTGCTGCAGCCGGGCGACACCATCATGGGCATGAGCCTGGCCGAAGGCGGTCACCTGACCCACGGCATGCCGCTGAACATGAGCGGCAAATGGTTCAAGGTGGTGAGCTACGGCCTGGATGCCAAGGAAGAGATCGACTACGACGCGATGGAGCGCCTGGCGCACGAGCACAAGCCCAAGCTGATCATCGCCGGCGCGTCGGCTTACTCGCTGCGCATTGATTTCGAGCGTTTCGCCAAGGTGGCCAAGGACATCGGTGCGTACTTCCTGGTCGACATGGCGCACTACTCGGGGCTGATTGCCGGCGGCGTCTACCCCAACCCGGTGCCGCACGCCGACGTGGTCACCTCGACCACCCACAAGAGCCTGCGCGGCCCGCGCGGCGGCATCATCCTCACGAACCACGAAGACATCGCCAAGAAGATCAACAGCGCGGTGTTCCCTGGCATTCAGGGCGGCCCGCTGATGCACGTCATCGCGGCCAAGGCCGTGGCTTTCCACGAAGCGCTGTCGCCGCAGTTCAAGCTGTACCAGCAGCAGGTGCTGAAAAATGCCGTCGTGCTGGCCGAAACGCTGATCTCGCGCGGCCTGCGCATCGTGAGCGGCCGCACCGAAAGCCACGTGATGCTGGTCGACCTGCGCCCCAAGAACCTGACCGGCAAGGAAGCCGAGGCCGCGCTGGGCCTGGCCCACATGACCTGCAACAAGAACGGCATCCCCAACGACCCGCAAAAGCCCATGGTCACCAGTGGCATCCGTCTGGGCACGCCGGCGCTGACCACGCGCGGCTTTATGGAAGAGCAAACGCGCCTCACAGCTCACCTGATCGCCGACGTGCTCGACAACCCGCACGACGAGGCCAATCTGGCGGCGGTACGTGCCAAGGTCTCGGCGCTCACCCGCGAATTTCCGGTCTACCGTTGATGACAGCCGGCCGGATCGCTCAGCCCGACTGATCCGGCCGCCGGCTTCATCGCATGCGTTGCCCCTACTGCAGCCACGCTGAAACGCAAGTCGCCGAGACGCGCGAATCTGACGAAGGCGACGTGGTTCGCCGACGCCGGCGCTGCCAAAGCTGCGACAAGCGCTTCACCACCTACGAGCGCGCCGAAATCGCGCTGCCGTCGGTCATCAAGAAAGACGGCACACGCGCTGATTTCGACATGACCAAGATCCGCGCGTCGATGACGCTGGCGCTGCGCAAGCGCCCGGTCAGCGTCGAGCAGATCGACGCCGCCATCGATCGCATCCAGGAAAAGCTGCTCGGCAGCGGCGCGCGCGAAGTGCCGTCGACCCGCCTGGGCGAGCTGGTGATGCGCGAACTCAAGCGCATCGACAAGGTCGCCTATGTGCGCTTTGCGTCGGTCTACCGCAGCTTCGAAGACGTCGACGCCTTTCGCCAGCTGATCCGCGACATCTGACACCCCCTTTCGGGGGCACCCCAGAAACACTCGCGCGGCCCCCTTTTGCGGGATCGCAAAAGCGGAGCGCCATTTCTACAGTGAGCCCATGGACTCACTGCACCCTTGCCACCCACAACGCGGCCTGACGCTGATCGAATCGGCGGTCACGGTGGCCGTCGCCGCCATCTTGCTGTGCGCCGCCGCACCCGATTTGACCGGGTTGCTCGAGCGTCAGCGACTCGCCGGGCTGGCCACGCAACTCGCAAGCGATGTGCAGTGGCTGCGCAGCGAAGCCGCCGCGCGCAACGAAACGCTGCGGCTGAGCTTTTACGAAAGCACCGGCGGCAGCTGCTACGTGATGCACACCGGTGCGCGCAACCAGTGCCGCTGCGAAGCCGAGTCAAACACACCGATGTGCGAGGCCGACGCGGTGGCGTTCAAGACGGTGGCGCTGTCGTCATCGAGCCGGCTGCGCGTGCAGTCCAACGTCAGCTCAATGGTTTTCGACCCGCTGCACGCCACCGCCACGCCCGCAGGCACCCTGAAAGTTTCAGCCACCTCGGGCCGCGCCATTTCCCATGTGGTGAACGTGCTCGGGCGTGTGCGCACCTGCACCCCGACGACACCCGGTCCGGCGCTGGCCGGCTATCCCGCATGCTGATTTCGCCTGCCTTCAACAGCCGAGCAAGACCCATGAACACACCCTCTTCACGCTTCCAACCGTCAACGCGGCGGCCCTTCCAATCAGGCTTCAGCCTGCTGGAAATGGTGTTCAGCCTGAGCGTCGTGGGCATCTTGTCATCGATCGCCTACCCGGCCTTCAGCAGCACGCTGGCCGCCGCCAGACGCTCGGATGCGCTGGTCGCTCTCATGACGGTGCAAACGGCGCAGGAGCGCTTTCGCGCCAACCATGAGGCCTACGGCGAGCTGAGCCAGCTGGGTCTGGCCAGCACGTCTGCGGCGGGCCATTACGACATCGTCGTCGAGTCTGCATCGCCCAGCGGCTACTCGGTGCGCGCGGTGGCGGTCGGTGCCCAACGCCGTGACACCGCATGCCAACAGTTGCGGCTGACGATGGACGGGCTCAACCTCACCTACGCCTCGGGCGAGACCGAGTCCACCAGCAACCCGTCGTCGGTCAACCGCCGCTGCTGGGGTCAGTGAGATGGCCCGGCAGCCCACCAACCCCATCGGCCGGCAACGCGGCCTGTCGCTGATCGAACTGCTGATCGGCTCGGCCCTCGGCGTGCTGCTGGTGGGCGCGGGCATCGGCGTGCTGATGGCCCATCTGAAGGAAAGCCGCGCGTTGATCGAACACAACCGCCTGATCCAGGACCTGCGCAGCACCACCAGCCTGATCGCGCGCGACTTGCGCCGAGCCGGCCATTGGGCCGACTCGGGCGCCGGGGTTTGGCTGCGCGATGCGCCGCCACCCGATCGCACGGTCGCCGCCAACCCCTATGCCGCCATCGACACCGCACCCGCACCAGCTGGCGCCCTGACCCTGCACTACTCGCGCGACAGTGTCGAAAACCACAGCATCGACAGCAACGAGCAGTTCGGCTTCAGGCTGCGCAACCAAGTGATCGAGATGCGCCTGGGCGGCGGCAGTTGGCAGGCGATGACGGACGCGAGCCTCATGAAAGTCGCCGCGCTCGAATTCACGCCGGCTGAAACCGTGATCGATCTGGGCGCGCTGTGCAGCACAGACTGCGCCGCGGGCGATACCGCCTGCCCGCCACGCCAGACGCTGCGCAGCGTGATCGTGACGGTCGCAGCGCACAGCGCGGCCGATGCCAGCGCCGTGCGCACTTCGCGCGCCGAGGTGCGGCTGCGCAACGACGAGATCACCGGGCGCTGCCCCGTTTGAAAGCCGGCCGATGCAGCGCGCTCACGCCCCGATCCACCTTGCCCGACAGCGCGGTGCCGCCACGCTCGCCGTCAGCCTGGTGCTGCTGTTTGCCATGCTGATGACCGCCGCCTACGCGCACCGCAGCTTGCTGCTCGAACAGCGCTTGTCGGCCAATCAGTACCGCGAGGCTCAGGCCTTCGAGGCCGCGCAGTCGGGCATCGATTGGGCCGTCGCCCGGCTCAATCAGGCACGGCCGGTCGACGACCGCTGCGAGCAGGGGGACTCAGCTGGCAGCCGGTCTTTTCGCGAGCGCTTTTTGGCCTCAGACACCGCCTCTGGCCACCACGAACCCAGGCGCTGGGCCAGCGGCTCGCAAAGCCTGGCCTTGCAGCCGGGGTGCCTGCGCACGGCCGGGTCGTGGTCGTGCGCATGCCCCTCGAGCGGGTTCCCGCAGTTTCCAGCCACGGCGGGCGATGACATCACGCCGCGCCCCGCGTTCAGCGTGCAGTTCACTGCCGAGCCGCTGCCAGGTCTGGTGCGGCTGACCGCCACCGGTTGCTCCAACGCCGCGGGGCCGTGCCGGCCCGGACATGACAGTCGGGCCGATTCGGTGGTGCGGCTGCAGGTGCTGCTGGCGCTGCTGCCCGGTGTGTCGGTGCTGCCGCAGGCGGCGCTCACGGCGCGCGAGTCGGTCGACGCCGGTGACGCTGCGCTGGGCGTGCACAACGCCGATGCCGCCAGTGGCGGCGTGTCGGTGCACGCCGGTGGCAGCCTGATCGGCACGGCGCTGCGCCTGGGCAGCGCGCCGGGCAGCCCCGCCCAGGCCTCGGCATCGACGCACGACGCCGCGTTGGCCGCACTCACGCCCGACAGGCTGTTCGCGGCGCAATTCGGGTTGGACCGCGCGAGTTGGCGCCGCCATGGCGCGGTGCAGCAGCTCGACTGCAGCTTCGCGTGCGGCGCGCGCCTGGCTGCTGCCATCGAGACCACGGGAAGCAACCGCATGATTTCCATCGATGGCGACGCGACGCTTGACGGCCCGATCACCTTGGGCTCGCCCGAGCAGCCGGTGCTCATCGTGGTCCACGGCGCAGCCGTGCTCAGTGGCGATGTCACCGTGCACGGTCTGCTCTACGCGGCGAGCGTTCGCTGGGACGCCGCCACAGCACCGCAGGCGAGTGTTCACGGCGCGGTGGTGTCCGAGTCGGGCTACTCGGGCAACGGCGCGCCCGACCTGCACCGCGACACCGGCGTGCTGCGTGCCTTGCAGGTGCACACCGGCAGCTTCGCGCAGGTGCCGGGCAGCTGGAAAGACTTCTGATGCAGCACCATGTCCCGGCCCGATCGCCGCGCGCTGCGCGCCGCACACATCGCGGCGTCAGCCTGCTCGAGGTGCTGTTCTCGCTGCTCGTGCTGTCCCTGGGCGTGGTGGGCATGGGCCAGCTGCATCGACAGCTGCAGGCCCACGCTGACACCGCACGGCAGCGCTCCGAGGCAGTTCGCCTGGCGCACGACGAGATCGAAGCCCACCGCATCTCGGGTTCAAAGCCGTCGACTTCAGGCTCGCGCACGATCGCCGACGTGGCGGGGCAGCGCTTCAACACCGTGTTCCATTTGAGTCGTGAGGTGGATGAGGCAAATGCCTTGCTGCCTTCGACCACCGTGGACATCACCTGGCAAGGCCGCGAGGGCTCGACGCAGCAAGCGGTGCTCGTGTCGGCCCTGTCGACGCAAGATCCCGTCTTGTCGGGCGCGCTCACTTTGGTGCCGAGCCTGCGCGGAGCGCTCAGTGGCAGCGCGCTCGCCAACGCCCTGCCCTCATCGGCCACGCCCATCGACGAGCGGCGCAGCGCCTTCAAGCCCACGGCCTCGGCCACCATCGCCTTCGTGGTCGACGTCGCCACCGCACAGGTCGTCGAGCAGTGCACCGGCGTGCCGGCCGAGGTGGCCAGCGCAGACCTGCGGGCCGAACACCTGACGCAGTGCGTCGAATTCAAGGCGCTGCTGCTCGGTGGCACGGTGCGCTTTTCGAACGCCGACCCGCCCGACCCGGTGGCTGCCAACGACACGCCGCTCGAACTCGCGCTGTCGGTCGGGCTGCCGGGCATGCTCGCGCCGGCCTCGCCGTGGTGCAACGCCGAGCCGCAAAAAACCGTGATCTACCGCGCTGCCGATGGCGTGCACCGCGAGGCGGTGGCGCTCGACGCCACACCGGCCAGCCGCGGCCTGGCGTTCTGGCAGGACACCGGCGAGCGCTTCGTGGCCTACCGCTGCGTGGTGGTGGCCGCCGGCGATCCGCCGCGCTGGTCGGGCCAGAGCGTGTTGGTGCCCGTGGGCTGGACGATAGGCACCGCGCCGACGCAGCGGCGGGTGTGCCGTTACGTGAACGACCTCGACGGCAGCGGTGCCATCGACCGCAACGACGAACACCCGTCGGTCTACCGCAACGTCGACGCTCCGCTGCAGCAACAAAACTTTCTGGTGATACGCGGAGATCTCGCCTGCCCCACAGAGGCTGCCGCGACAATCGATCTCAAGGCTGCGGCCACCGCCCCTGTCACCACCGTTGCCCACCAACCCTGAGACCGGACCGCGAACTCCATGACCCCCACGCCCGACACCGACAGTCAGGCCGACGACGCCCACGCACACTGGATGCGCGAGGCGTTGTGGCTCGCCGCCGATGCGGTGGCGCTGAGCGAGCCCAACCCGCGCGTGGGCTGCCTGATCGTGTCCGACGACGGCACGGTGATCGGCCGCGGTCACACCCAGCAAGCCGGCGGGCCGCATGCCGAGGTGATGGCGCTGCGCGATGCCGCCGCCCACGGCCACTCGGTGCGCGGCGCCACGGTCATCGTCACGCTCGAGCCGTGCGCCCATCACGGCCGCACGCCGCCTTGCTGCGACGCGCTGGTGCAAGCCGGCGTGGGCCGGGTGGTGATGGCCATCGAAGACCCCAACCCGCTGGTCGCCGGCCAGGGCGCAGCCCGCCTTCGCGCCGCGGGCATCGAGGTGATTGCCGGCGTCGAAGCCGACGCGGCGCACGAGCTGAACATCGGCTTTTTCTCGCGCATGCTGCGCGGCCGCCCTTGGGTGCGGCTCAAGGTGGCGGCCTCGCTCGACGGGCGCACCGCGCTCGGCGACGGGCGCAGCCAATGGATCACCAGCGAGGCCGCGCGGGCCGACGGTCACGCGTTTCGGCGTCGCGCCGGAGCGGTGCTCACCGGATCGGGCACGCTGATCCACGACGATCCCCAACTCGATGTGCGGCTGGTGCCCACGCCACGACAACCGCTGCGCGTGGTGCTCGATTCGCAGCTGAGGTCGCCGCTGGCCGCACGCATCTATCAAAAGCCCGACTCGGTATTGGTGTACGCGGCGCGGCCACCGGCCGATCGGCTGCAGGCCTTCACCGCCCACGGCATCGAGGTCGTCGACATGGCCAGCGCACACGGCCAGGTCGACCTGACGGCGATGCTGGCCGATCTGGCACGGCGCGGCATCAACGAGCTGCACGTCGAGGCCGGCGGCCAACTCAACGGCTCGCTGGTGCACGAAGGCCTGGTCGATGAATACCTGATCTACCTCGCGCCCAAGCTGCTGGGCAGCGGCCTGGACATGGCGGCGTTCGGCCCGCTGGCCTCGCTGGCGCACGCCCCCCAGCTGCGCTTCCATGACATCGAGCGCGTCGGATGCGATCTGCGCATCCTCGCGCGGCCGCGTGTCAGCTGAACCCTTTTGAAACCTGCAACCCGGAGCCTGCCCTCATGTTCACCGGCATCATCACCGGCCTCGGCCGCATCACCGACGTGCAAGCGCTGGGCGACGACGCATCGCACGGCAAGCGGCTGACCATCGCCACGCCCGCGGGCTACCTCGACGACGTCGGCCTGGGCGACAGCATCGCGCTCAACGGCGCTTGCATGACCGTGACCTCGCTGGACGCCAGCCGCACATCTTTCACCGTCGACATCTCGGCCGAAAGCCTGGCCAGAACCGCCGCACTGGCTGCCACCGGCGCGGTCAACCTTGAAAAAGCCCTGCGCGCCAACGATCGGCTCGGCGGCCATCTGGTGAGCGGCCACGTCGATGGCATCGGCGTGGTGACGCACTTTGCCGCCACCGGCGAGTCGTGGACCTTGCGGCTGGATATACCAAGCAGCCTGGCGCGCTTTCTCGCCTACAAGGGCTCGATCACCGTCAACGGCGTGAGCCTCACGGTCAACTCGGTGGCCGATCACGCCCAGGGCTGCGAGATCAGCATCAACCTGATCCCGCACACCATCGACAACACCGCGCTGGGTCGGCTGTATCCCGGTGTGGCGGTCAATCTCGAGGTCGACCTGATCGCGCGCTACGTCGAGCGCATGCTCTCGGCCCCGGCCCGCACGCACGTCTGAACACCGGGCGCGAGACAGCCGCTTTGACACCGGTGGCGGCAGCACCCGCCACCTACAATCCGTCGATGGCGATTTCCCCTATTCCCGAGCTGCTGACCGAGCTGGCAGCCGGACGCATGGTCATCCTTGTTGACGAGGAAGATCGAGAAAACGAAGGTGATCTGGTGGTGGCTGCCGATCACGTCACCGCCGACACCATCAACTTCATGGCGCGCTTTGGTCGCGGCCTGATCTGCCTGACCCTCACGCGTGAGCGCTGCGAACGCCTGCGGCTGCCGCCCATGGCACTCAAGAACGGCGCGCAGCATGGCACCGCCTTCACCGTGTCGATCGAAGCGGCTGCGGGTGTCACCACCGGAATCTCTGCAGCCGACCGCGCACGCACCGTGCAAGCCGCCGTGGCACGCGATGCGCAGGCTGGCGATCTGGTGCAACCCGGCCACATCTTTCCGCTGCAAGCGCAAGACGGCGGCGTGCTCATGCGCGCCGGCCACACCGAAGCCGGCTGCGACCTGTCGGCGATGGCCGGGCTGTCGCCGGCGTCGGTGATCTGCGAAATCATGAACGACGACGGCACGATGGCGCGGCTGCCCGACCTCGAAGTCTTCGCGCAGCAGCACGGCCTGAAGATCGGCACCATCGCCGACCTGATCGAGTACCGCAGCCGAAACGAAACCCTGATCGAGCGCGTCGGCCAGCGCACGCTGATGACCGCTCAAGGCGAATTCAGCTGCACCTCGTTCGTCGACCGCACGGGCGGGCTGCACCTGGCACTCACCCGTGGCCAGTGGACGGCACAAGACGAGGTGCTGGTTCGCGTGCACGAGCCGCTGTCGGTGATGGACCTGCTCGACGCCGGCCACTGCAGCCACTCGTGGCCGCTACCGCGGGCACTGGCGCAGTTGCAAGCCAGCGAGCGCGGCATCGCGGTGCTGCTCAACTGCGGCGAGAACACCGCCGCCCTGCTCGACAGATTGAATCCCGCGCAAGATGCCAGCCCCAGGCGTGCGCAGCCCATGGACTTGCGCACCTACGGCATCGGCGCGCAGATCCTGCGCGACATGGGCGTGGCCAAAATGAAACTGCTGGGCAGCCCCAGGCGCATGCCCAGCATGGTGGGCTACGGTCTCGAGGTCACCGGCTTCATCGCCGCAGACGCCTCGCAAGGCACCGATTGATCAACCAACCCCGAGGATTTCCCATGCAAGGTGCTGACACCGGCCACACGCCCATCCTCGACGGTGTCGACTTCTGTGTCGGCATCGTGCAAGCTCGTTTCAACGCCGAGATCACCACGCGCATGGCCGAGTCGTGCATCGCCGAATTGCACGCACTGGGCGTGGACGACGAATCCATCGAGCACATCACCGTGCCCGGCGCGCTGGAAATCCCGGTGGTCCTGATGGCCATGGCCGACAGCGGCAACTACGACGCGCTGATCGCGCTGGGCTGCATCATCCGCGGCGACACCTATCACTTCGAACTGGTCGCCAATGAAAGCGGTGCGGGCGTCAGCCGCGTGGCACTCGATCACGTGATTCCGGTGGCCAACGCCATCCTCACCGTCGACAACGAAGCCCAGGCTTGGGCGCGGGCCGAACAGAAAAGCCGCGATGCCGCCCGGGTGGCTGTCGAAATGGCCCAGTTGATGGAAAAGCTCTCGTGATCGACGCCGAATCCCCCTCATCGACACACACACCTGAAGTGCAAGCTCCGGCGCGCCGCAGCCGAACGTCGGGCAAGTCGTCGAAGAATTCGCTGCGCCGGCGCTCGCGAGAGCTGGCCCTGCAAGGCCTGTACGACTGGCTGCTGTCGGGTGAGCAGGTGCCTGAAATCGAACTCCACATGCGCGCGCAGGACGACTTTCTGCCGTGTGACGAAGCCCACTTCGAAGCCCTGCTGCGCGGCTGCATCGAACAGGCCAGCGAAATCGATGTGGCGCTTGGTCGCCACGTTGATCGCAAGATGAGCGAGCTGTCGCCGGTCGAGCACGGCGTGCTGATGATCGGCGTGTACGAGCTGAAGCACTGCATCGACATCCCCTACCGCGTGGTCATCAACGAGGCGGTCGAGCTCGCCAAGAGCTTTGGTGGCACCGACGGCCACAAGTTCGTCAATGGCGTGATCGACAAGATGGCGGCCGACCTGCGTGCCGTCGAAGTCGAGGCCGCACGGGCGGTCAGGCGCTGACTCAGGCCCACGGGCAGCAATCGGGTCGCGCGGCGCCACGAACACCCATGACGGCGAACGACTTCGAACACCCGGTGCGCGTTTACTGGGAAGACACCGATGCCGGCGGCGTGGTGTTCTTTGCCAATTACCTGAAGTTCTTCGAGCGCGCGCGCACCGAGTGGCTGCGCTCGCTGGGCTTCAGCCAGGAAAGCATGCGTGTGGACGACGAGGCGGCCTTTGTCGTGAGCGAAACCCGGGTGCGCTATCTGCGCCCGGCGCGCCTTGACGATCTGCTCACAATCACGGTGCGCCTGACCGCTGTGGCACGCGTGTCGATCACCATCGAGCAGCAAGTCTGGCGGGCTGAGGAACTGCTCACCGAAGGCAGCATCCGCATCGCCTGCGTCGACATCACCCGGTTCGCGCCACGGCGCATTCCTGACGGCATCACCCACGTCATTTCACAAAATTCCAACCCGTTGAAGCCATGAACCAAGACATGTCCATCCTCAGCCTCGTGCTCAACGCCAGCGTGGTCGTTCAGCTCGTGATGGCCGGCCTGCTGATCACCTCGCTGGCGAGCTGGTCGGTGATCTTCGGCAAGCTCTTCGGACTGCGCCAGGTGCGCGCTCGCAACGAGGAGTTCGAGCGCGAGTTCTGGGCCGGCAAGAACCTCAACGACCTGTACGACGATGCGGGCAAGCACGCCGACCAGTCGGCACCCATGGAACGCGTGTTCGCCTCGGGCATGCGCGAATTCATGAAGCTGCGCGAACGCCGGGTGAGCGATCCGGGCGCGCTGCTCGACGGCGCCAGGCGCGCCATGCGAGCGAGCTTCCAGCGCGAGCTCGACACCATCGAGTCCAACCTGTCGTTTCTTGCCTCGGTGGGTTCGGTGTCGCCGTACGTGGGGCTGTTCGGCACGGTGTGGGGAATCATGCACGCCTTCATCGGCCTGGCCAACCTGACCCAGGTGTCGCTGGCCACGGTGGCACCGGGCATCGCCGAGGCGCTGGTGGCCACGGCCATCGGCCTGTTTGCCGCCATCCCGGCGGTGATCGCCTACAACCGCTTCGCCCGCGAAATCGACCGCATCGCGATCCAGATGGAGACCTTCACCGAAGAGTTCTCCAACATCCTGCAGCGCAACGCCAGCCAGGCCGCGCCGGCTGCCGGGGTGCGCTGAGATGCCGTCCGTGGGCCATCGCGGCGGGGGGCGCCGCCGCACCATCAACGAGATCAACATGGTGCCGTTCATCGACGTCATGCTGGTGCTGCTGATCATCTTCATGGTGAGCGCGCCGCTGATCACCACCGGCGTGGTCGACCTGCCCAGCGTGGGCAAGAGCAAGCAGCGCCCCGAGCACGTGGTCGAGCTGATCATCAAGAGCGACGAGCTGTTTCGCATCAAGCTCGACGGCGAGGAAGACGGCCCCCCAGTGCCATTGAACAAGATCGCTGCGCGCGTGCGCCAGATGCAAGGCGACGATGCCACCACCCCGGTGGTGATCTCGGCCGACCGCAACGTCAAGTACGAAGCCGTGGTCAAGCTGATGGACACGCTGCAGCGCGCCGGCATCCAGCGCGTGGGCCTGTCGGTCAAGAACAGCACCTGAGTCCGCGCGATCACGATGGCGAGCAGCGCATCCCTGCAGCACGACAGCTTCATGCCGCGGCCACCGGCGGGGCTGGGGCGCGGTCTGGCGTTCGCGGTGATCGCGCACTTGCTGCTGGTGGCCGCGCTGTCATTCGGCGTGAGCTGGAATGCCAGTCCGCCCGAGGGCATCGAAGCCGAGCTGTGGGCGGCCGTGCCTCAACAAGTCGCACCCCGCGCGGTCGAACCCGAGCCGCCGCCCAAACCCGAACCCCGGGTCGAGCCGCCACCCGCACCCCCGAAGCCGCCGGTGGCGCAGCCCGAGCCGGATGCGCAGATCGCCATCGAAAAGGCCAAGAAAAAGAAAGAGCTGGCTGACAAAGAGGCGGAAAAAGCCCGTGAGGCCGACAAGCTCGCCGAGCAAAAACGCAAGGATGACGCCGCCGACAAGCGCCGCGCGGAGCTCGACAAGAAAAAAGCCGATGCCGCGCTGGCCGCCGCGCGCGAAAAGCAGATGCAGCGCATGGCCGGACTGGCCGGTGCCACTGGCGCGCCCACAGCCACCGGCAGCGCGCTGCAAAGTGCGGGGCCGAGCGCCGACTACATCGGCCGCATCAAGGGCCGCATCCGCCCCAACGTGTCGTTCCCCGACACCTTGCCCGGCAATCCGGCGGTCGAGATCGACATCCGACTTGCACCTGACGGGCGCATCATGTCCAGCCGCATCTCCAAACGCAGTGGCGTGCCCGAATGGGATGACGCTGTCTTGCGTGCCATTGAGCGAACCGAGGTGCTGCCTCGCGATGAAAACGGTAAGGTTCCCCCCGCCATGACCATCGTCTACCGCCCCCGCGACTGAGGCGGTGATCGTGCTGGGCTGGCTGCTGCAGGAGCGGCGTGCCGGCCGCACCCTGGCGCTCGCAGTGCGCCAAGCGCTGGCAGCGTGGCCACTGATACGCTCGGCTCGCAATTTGCTGGCCCGCTGAAGGCCCAAGGCGGGGCAGGGTGTAGAAATACGCCGGCAAACGCCTTCATATCAGGACATCTGACGCACTTGAATGCGTCAAATATCACGCTGTGGCAATTCTTCTCGGGTTTGAGGATGTCACCGCACGCCTCAAGGCGTCTTATCCGTTGACGACAAAAGCATCGATCACACCATGGCTCAAACCACGACACCTTCAAAACCGAAAGCTCAGGACGCCGCACAGGCCGCGAATCCCGCCGACTTGACGGCCGGCGTCGAAGTCGAAGCCGAAGACGACGCCGCTGCGGCGCCACCGTTTTGCTGGCCTTCGCCACCGTTTGCGGTCTACCCGATCGCCCAGCCCCAATCGGGAGCGCTGGCGTGCAAGATCGTGGGCCTCAATGACAAGCTGATGCACGGCAAGATCAGCGCCTTCTTGCCGGACAGGCGCGCTGCATGGGTGCAGTTGCCACCATCGAAATCCGAACTGCTGCTGCGCTTCGAGCAGTTCCGCTCGCTCACGCTGACCGACCCGTTGCCGCCCCAGCAAATTGCCGCAGAAACCCCCGGCGAGATGGTGCTGACGCCAGGCAGGCCTACCACCTTCAGGCTGGTGTGGAAACAAGGCGGTGAATGGTGCGGCTCGACCGTCGGCAACGTCGAAACGCCCTACGGCTTGTTCCTGTTCCAGCCCGATGACGATTCAGGGGCGGTCATGCGCACCTTCGTGCCGGCCAGTGCCTACAAGTCCTTCGATCTGGGACAGCGCATCGGCGAGTTGCTCATCGAGCAGCAAGCCGCCACGCCGGATCAGGTCGAAAGAGCCGCCGCAGAGCAAGTGAAGATGCGCGAAAAGCGCATCGGCGACATCCTGGTCTCGCGCAACATCGTCACCTCCGACCAACTGGTGAGCGCGCTTGAGCAGCAAGCGCGCATGCCCATGGTGCGCATCGGCGAGGCGCTGATGTCGCTGGGCATGATCGATATCCAAGACCTGCAGGCCGCGCTGCGCCAGCAGGAGCTCGATCGCAGCGTGCCGCTGGGCGAGATCCTGGTGCGCAGCGGCGTGGTCACGCGGCCTGACCTGCAAGTGGCGATGGCGCGCAAGATGGGCTATCCGCTGGTCGATGTCGACGCGTTCCCGATCGAGGCCGACGCGCTGCGCAAGTTGCCCTACTCCCTGGCGACCCGGCTGCGCTTGCTGCCGTTGCTGATCTTTCAGGGCCGCCTGGTGGTGGCACTCGACGACCCGGCGCGCCGGCGTGCGGCTGTTGAGGAAGCCGAGTTCTCGGCCCAGATGAAGGTGGTGCCCGTGCTCGGGCAAAGCCGCTCGATGGACGACCGCACCCACGCGGCCTACGACCAGATCGGCGCCGTCTCGGGGTCCAGGCAGAGCAGCCTGGAGCAACAAGAGGCCGAGCCTCAGACCGCCATCGGCACCGACAAGCTGGTTGAAACGCTCGAGCGTGAAAACGACGACGCCGGCCACGATGAAAGACCGATCGAGCAATCGGACAACTCGCTGGTTCGGCTAATCAACAACATGATCATCGAGGCCCACCGCGAGGGGGCGTCTGACATCCACATCGAAAGCTACCCGGGTCGCGAAAAGATCCGCATCCGCTTTCGCAAGGACGGCGCGCTGCGCACCTACCTCGAGCTGCCGCCGACCTACCGCAGCGCCATGATCGCTCGCACCAAGATCATGTGCGACCTCGACATCTCCGAGCGCCGCAAGCCGCAAGACGGCAAGATCAACTTTGCCAAGTTTATGCCGCAGCACCGCATCGAACTGCGCGTGGCCACCATCCCCACCCACAGCGGTCTCGAAGACGTCGTGATGCGGATCCTGGCGTCGGCCAAGCCGATGCCACTCGACCGCATCGGCCTGACCGAGCACAACTTCAAGCAGCTCACCGCCGCCATCCAGCGCCCCTACGGACTGGTGCTGTGCGTGGGGCCCACCGGCTCGGGCAAGACGACCACGCTGCACTCGGCACTCAGCTTCATCAACCAGCCCGAGCGCAAGATCTGGACGGCCGAAGACCCGATCGAAATCACCCAGGCCGGCCTGCGTCAGGTGCAGGTCAACCCGAAGATCGACTGGACCTTTGCCAAGGCGCTGCGCGCATTCCTGCGCGCCGACCCCGACGTGATCATGGTCGGTGAAATCCGCGACCACGACACCTCACACATGGCGGTCGAAGCCTCGCTCACCGGCCATCTGGTGATGTCGACGCTGCACACCAACAGCGCGCCCGAAACCGTCACGCGTCTGCTCGACATGGGCATGGACCCGTTCAACTTTGCCGACGCGCTGCTGGTGGTGCTGGCGCAGCGTCTGGTGCGCCGTCTGTGCAGCGGTTGCCGCACCAGCCGGCCTGCCACCGAAGAAGAGATCGACGAGCTGCTGTCCGACTACCTGCACACCAGCCCGAAAGACGACCCGCGCTTTGCCCGCGAAACCGTGCGCGCCGACTGGACCCAGCGCTACGGCGAGTCAGGCCGTCTGGTGCACTACTCGTGCACCGGCTGCGCGCAATGCGGCGAGACCGGACAACGCGGCCGCGCCGGTCTGCACGAGCTGCTGTCGGTGTCGCGCGAGATTCGCCGCATGATCCAGACTGGCGCACGCGCTGAAGAATTGCAGGCCATCGCCATGCAGCAAGGCATGCGCACGCTGCGTCAGGACGGCATCGAAAAAGTGCTTCAGGGCGTCACGTCACTCGAGGAAGTGCGAGCGAACAGCAACCTCTGAACCCGCACCGGCGCGCTTTGGCGAGCTCGCAGCTGGCCACAGCCGCCGTCGATGTCCTGGCCCGCCGACTGGCGCAGCTTGGTCAGCACGCCGCGCTGGTGCAGCTGCCGGGCGATGGCGGCCGATCGCTCATCGGCCGGCCTGGCAAAGCCCAGACCTTCGACCGCGTTGTACGGAATCATGTTCATGATGGCGCGCTTGCCGGCAAGCAGCCGCACGATGCCATCGAGCTCGTCGTCGCCGTCGTTGATGCCGGCCAGCAGCGTCCACTGGTACTGCACCGGATAGCCGGTGGCGCGTGCGTAACGCTCGGCCAGTTCCACCAGTTCTTCGGGATCGATCAAGGCAGCGCGTGGCAGCAGCTCAGCGCGCAGCTCGGCCTTGGTGGTGTGCAGCGACAAGGCCAACGCGGGCTTGACCGGCCCGGCGGCCAGCTGCTCGAAGGCACGCCGGTCGCCCACCGTTGAAAACACCAGATTCTTGTGACCGATGCCGCCCTCGTGGCCGAGCAGCGCGATGGCTTCCATCACGTTGTCGAGGTTGTGCGCCGGCTCGCCCATGCCCATGAACACCACCTTCTTGACCACGCGCAGCCGCCGCGCCAGCGCCACTTGCGCCACGATCTCGGCACTGCCCAACTGGCGCAGCAAACCGCCCTGCCCGGTCATGCAGAACACGCAGCCCACCGCGCAGCCGACCTGCGTGGACACGCACAGGCCGTCTCGCGGCAGCAGCACCGATTCGACCGTCTGGCCATCGTGCAGCCCGACCAGCAAGCGCGCCGAGCCGTCCTCGGCGGGGTGCTCGGAAATCAGCCGCGCCAGACCGTGCAGATCGGCCTCAAGTGCCGGCAGCGCGGTGCGAACCGACAGCGGCAAAAAGTCCTCAGGCTTGCGCCGCCCGCTGTCTTGCGGCATCGCCTGCGACCACAGCCGCAGCACCCGGTGCTCGTGGCACGGCAAGGCACCGTGATCGCGCAGGCGCTGGCGCAGCTGGGTCAGGCGCATGGGGATGCAGCGCGGCGCAGCGGCATGGGGCTCAAACGGCCATCAAGGGACAGCGCTGAATGCGCGACAGCGCCTCGCCCATCGACTCGCGAGCGATGGCGGTGTCGTAGCTGGCCTGACCGCGCAGCCACCAACCGTCGGCCAAGCCGAAGTAGCGGCACAAGCGCAGGTCGGTGTCGGCGGTGATGCCGCGCTTGCCCGACACGATGTCGCCGATGCGCTGAGGCGGCACGCCGATGTCCTTGGCCAGACGGTACTTCGTCAGACCCAGCGGTTTGAGGAACTCTTCTTCGAGCATTTCGCCCGGCGATACCGGTGCCACGGTGCGCATGGTCATGTCCTTTCAGTGGTAATCGACGATCTCGACGTCATTTATAAAACCCAGCGTCAATGACCACCTCACCCCGCGCCGCGCGCTGCCCGCGTGCGATGTCGACCTTGGCCAGCAGCACCAGCCCGCCCACGAAGAACAAGCCGGTGACGGCCATGGCCATGCGCTGGTTGCCGTCGGTGAGCCAGACCACCGCGCCGTAGGTGAGCAGGCCCAGCACCGCCGAGGCGCGCGCCGCGAAGGTCCAGAGGCCGAAAAATTCGGCGCGTCGCTCGAGCGGACTGAACTGCGCGGCCATGGCGCGGCCAGCCGATTGGCTCGAGCCCATGCACAGCCCGGCGATTACCGCGGCGAACCAGAACAAGCCCGGCCCGGTGGCGGCCACCGCCATCACCGTCATCACGATCCAGCCTACCAGCGTGGCCGCCAGCGCGGGCTTGTGGCCGATGCGGTCCTGCCAGTAGCCAAAGCTGAAGGCGCCAGCGGCAGCAGCGATGTTGACCAGAAAGATCAGCATCATGGTGTCGGCCTGCTTGAAGCCCAGCGCCTGCTCGGCGTACACCGCAGCCAGCGCCACCACCACCGAAATGCCCGCCTGATAACAGGCACCGCACGCCAGCAGCCACGCGAAGTCTCGGTACCGGCTTGCCGTGCGCCAGCTTTGCAGCAAGGCCGCCAACGAGCCGCCCTCCACGGACGCGATGGCCGCGCTGCCGGTGCCTGCGCCGCCCGCCTGAGCGCGCTCGGCCTGCGGCACCGCACGCTCGCGCAGCAGCACAAAGGTGCCCAGCGATGCCAGCGCGTAAAGCCCTGCGGTGATCAGCATGGTCACCGGCACAAACGACGTGGATGGCTCGCCGCGCGCTTGCGCCGCCAGCACATAGGCCAGGCTCAGGCCCAGCGCCAGCATGCCGCCCAGGTAGCCAAAGCTCCAGCCCCAGCCCGACACGCGCCCCAGCGATGCGGGCCGTGCCAGCTCGGGCAAGAAGGCGGCGACCAGCGATTCGCCGTAGGTGTAGGCCACGTTGGACACGATCACCGCCGCCACCGCCAGCCACAGATCACCGCGGCCGGTTTCGGCCAGCACCACGGTGGCCAGCACGCACGCAACGGTGCTGAACGCGAGCAGCTTTTTCTTGGCGGCGTAACGGTCGGCATAGGCACCGAGCGCGGGCAGCGTGAGCATGGCGATCAGGCTGGACGCCGCGATGGCCAGCGTCCACGCCAGCGTGCCCCACGCCGCGCCCTTGGCCACCACGGCCACGAAGTAGGCATTGAACACCGCCGTCAAAACGACGGTGGTGTAGCCCGAGTTGGCAAAGTCATACAGCGCCCAGCCGAACACCTCGCGCTTGAGAACGCCTTCGTTGAGCAGCGGCTCGGACATCCAGCCGGCTCAGCGATCGTGATCGCCGGTGGGCGACAGGCTCGCGAGCACCTTGTCGATGCGCTTGCCGTCAAGGTCGACCACCTCGAAGCGCCAGCCTTCCCATTCGACACTGTCGGTGACGTCGGGCAGCCGACCCAGCAACAGCATGATCATCCCGGCCAAGGTGTTGTAGCGGCCACGGTCTTCCTGGGGCAGCTCCTTGAGATCAAGCCGGTCTTTCAGTTCGGTCACCGGGATCAGGCCGTCGAAGAGCCAGGCGCCATCTTCGCGACGCACCGCCCAGGCATCGTCGCTCGGGGTGGTGAACTCGCCGGCGATGGCCTCGAGCACATCGCGCACGGTCACCATGCCCTGCACCACGCCGTACTCATCGACGACGAACACCACCTGCACGTTCGAGGCGCGAAACTGATCGAGCAGCTCCATGCCAGACAGCGTCTCGGGCACGAACACCGGCGGCTGCAAGCGCTCGGTGACTTCGAGCGCGGCACCCGACATCACCTGCTGCAACAAGCTTTGTGCCGACACCAAGCCCACCAGGTCATCGAGCCCGCCACGGCACACCGGGTAGCGCGAGTGCTCGTCGGCAGACACCACCTTGAGCACGTCGGCCGGCAGCGCCGCCGAATCGAGCCAGACGATCTCGGCGCGCGGAATCATGATCGAGCTGACCTTGCGGTCATCGAGGCGAAACACGTTGCGCACCATCTGGTGCTCCTGCGCTTCGATCACGCCGGCGTCGAGGCCTTCTTCAAGGCTGGCGGCGATTTCTTCCTCGGTCACGCTGCGGCTGGGCCCGCCACGCACGCCGATCAGGTGCAGCGTGCCCTCGGTGCAAAACGACAGCATGCGCACCAACGGCCGCGTGGCCATCGACAGCCAGTTCATCGGCTGGGCGACCAGACGCGCCACCGACTCCGGATACATCTGGCCCAGACGCTTGGGCACCAGCTCGCCGAAGATGATGGTGAGCACCGTGATCAGGGCCACCACCATCGCCGTCGCGCTGATCTCGGCGGCACGGTCGGGCAGCCCCACGGTGTGCTGCAGCCACTGCGAAAACGGCGCCGAAAAGGCGGCTTCGCCCACGATGCCGTTGAGCACGCCAATCGAGGTGATGCCGATCTGCACCGTGGAGAGGAACTTGGTCGGGTCCTCATGCAGTTCCATCGCGGCCAGCGCGCCGGCATCGCCGGTTTCCACCATCACCTGCAGCCGCGCCTTGCGGCTGGCCGTGAGCGCCATCTCGGACATGGCGAACAAGGCATTGAGCACGATCAGAAAAAACAGCAGGGCGACGTCCATGCGGGGCAGGTGGGTTGGGGCCGGGCCAGCGTAGCAGAATCAAACCATGATGTATTTGATAGGTGACTTGCAAGGCTGCTGCGGCGCGCTGCAGCGCATGCTGGAGGTGGTGGACTTCTCGCCATCGCGCGACCGCGCGGTGTTGCTCGGCGACTTGGTCAACCGCGGCCCCGACAGCCTGGGCACGCTGCAACTGCTGCGCAGCCTGGACAACGCGGTGAGCTGTCTGCTGGGCAACCACGACCTGCATTTTCTGGCGGTGTCCCAAGGCATTCGGCCGGCGCACCGCAACGACACGCTGGCCGCCATCCTTGAATCGCCGCAGCGCGATGAATGGATCGATTGGGTGCGCCACCGTTCGCTGGCGCTCCAAGAACACGGCTGGCTGCTGGTGCACGCCGGCGTGCCGCCTGCCTGGACGCTCGAGACCACGCTGCAGGTGGCCGGCGAGATCGAGCAGCTGCTGCGTGGGCCCGATCTGAACGGCTTTCTCAAGGACATGTTCGGCAACCAGCCCAACCGCTGGAGTGCCAAGCTCAAAGGCGCCGATCGGCTGCGCTTTGGCATCAACGCACTCACCCGAATTCGCTTCGTCGACGCCGATGGCCGACTCGACTTCGACACCAAGGACGCCGCCGAAGCCGAGCCACCGGGGCTGATCCCGTGGTTCGAGCACCGCAAGCGCCAGACCGCCGGCGTGCCAATCGCCTTCGGCCACTGGTCCACGCTGGGTCTGATCAAGCGCCCCGATCTGCTGTCGCTCGACACCGGCTGCGTCTGGGGCGGCCGCCTTAGCGCCGCACGCATCGACGCATCGGGCGGCGCCGAGATCATCCAGATCGACTGCGAACAGGCGCAAAAGCCGGGGTGAGGTGTCGGCGTAGACGTGAGGTGAAGCACTATGTCCAAAGCATTGAAGAAAATTCCGATTGAGATCCCCAGCGTGGTCGAAGACCGCAAGATCACCGCGGCAGCCAGATCAGACCCCGACGCACAACCGCTGACGCCGGCGCAGTTGAGGGCCATGGTGCCGTTGCGTTCGGTGCGAGGGCGACCCAAGTCCGACAACAAGAAACTGCTTGTTTCCGTGCGCTACAGCCCGGAGGTGGTCGCGTATTTCAAATCAACCGGCGAAGGTTGGCAGGCGCGCATGGATGGCGTGCTGCGTCAGTATGTGCAGGAGCACTCAGGGCATTCATGAGTCCCGTCAGCATCACCCAAACGCCGTCAAGATCGGCCAAGACCACCACAGTCAACCCCCACCGCCCATGAACGCTCGAAGAACCCTCGTCCTGCTGGCCCTTTGCGCCTTGCTCTGGCTGGCCTCCACCGCACACGCGGCCGAGGCCGAGGGCATCCAGGTCGAAACCATCTTGCAGTCGACCACCTCGTGGGACGGCACGGCCTACCCGGCCTACCCCACCGGTCAGACCGAGTTGACGGTGCTCAAGATCACCATCGCGCCGCACACCACGCTGCCGTGGCACACCCACCCGATGCCCAACGCGGCCTACGTGCAGTCGGGCGAACTCACCGTCGAAAAGGCTGAAGGCGGTCAGACCCGCAAGCTGGTCAGCGGCGACGTGCTGCCCGAGATGGTGAACTCCAGCCACCGCGGCTACACCGGCGATCAGCCCGTGGTGCTGATCGTCTTTTACGCCGGTGAAAAGCGCATGCCGCTGTCGAAGAAGGTCTACTGAGAAAGGCCAGCCGACACTCCCGCCCAGCAGCACCCCGTCGATACAATGCGCCGCACGTAAGGGAAGCGTGGCCGAGTGGTTTAAGGCTGCAGTCTTGAAAACTGCCGTGGGGGTAACCCCACCGTGAGTTCGAATCTCACCGCTTCCACCAAAAGCCCCTCTCAGGGGCTTTTTTTACGTCGCAGTACCCCTAATTCAGCAATCTCGCATTCAGGTATTCGCTGAGGCTGACTACCGAGGTCCCCCCGGGGTTCTATGAGGTGCTCGCGATAGGTCTTCGAGATATCCTCACTTTGATAAATCGCAGCGGTCTTTCCTGTCAGTCCGACCTCTCGCCCCGCCTCTGTCTTTTCAGACCACGCCCTTCGGGGCTCCATGGAACGGACCTTTCCGATGACGAACAACTTCCAGGACCTGCTCGCCCGCGGCGACGATGCTGCAATCGCCCTGCGCGCACCCGGCCGTCCGGCCCTGAGTCACGGCGCGCTGCGCGCCCAGGTGGCTGCCACGATCGCCAGCCTGAACGCGCTCGGCGCGGGGCGCAACGACCGTGTGGCAATCGTGCTGAACAACGGCCCGGAGATGGCCGCCTGCTTCATCGCCTGTGCCGCCGGGACCACCAGCGCGCCGCTGAACCCGGCTTACCGCGCCGATGAGTTCGAGTTCTATCTGTCGGACCTGAGCGCCAAGCTGTTGATCGTCGAGCGCGACAGCGTCAGCCCCGCGGTCGAGGTGGCAAAGAAGCTCGGGGTGCGGGTGGTGGATCTGATCGTCGAGGCGGGAGCGCCTGCCGGCAGCTTCACGCTGCAGGCACGCGACGGTGCTGCGTCCACCCCGTCGACCCTGGGCGGCTATGCCCAGCCCAGCGACATCGGCATGGTGCTGCACACCTCCGGCACCACCTCTCGCCCCAAGATCGTGCCGCTGTCTGTCGGTAATTTGCACGCATCGGCTTCGAATATCCGCGGAACGTTGCACTTCACAGCGACCGACATCGGCTTGAACATCATGCCGCTGTTCCACATTCACGGCCTGATTGCCGGGGTGTTGGCGCCGCTGTCGGCGGGCTCGCAGGTGTTTTGCACCCCTGGCTTCAATGCCCTGAAGTTCTTCACCTGGATGGACGAGGCCAAGCCGACCTGGTACACGGCCGTGCCCACCATGCACCAGGCGATCGTGCAGCGGGCGAAGGGCAACGCCGAGGTCATTGCGCGCAACCCGCTGCGCTTCCTGCGCTCGTCGTCGTCGTCGATGCCGCCGCAGGTGATCCGCGAACTCGAGGAAATCTTCAAGGCCCCGCTGATCGAGTCCTACGGCATGACCGAGGCGACCCACCAGATGGCCTCCAACCCCTTGCCGCCGCGGGCCCGCAAGCCCGGCACGGTGGGCGTGGCGGCCGGCCCGGAGGTGGCGATCATGCTCGAGGGGGTTCTGTTGCCCCGCGGGGAGACTGGCGAGATCGTGATCCGCGGCGCCAACGTGACCGCCGGTTACGAAAACAACCCCAAGGCCAACGCGGAGGGTTTCCTCGACAGCTGGTTCCGCACCGGCGACCAGGGCGTGATGGACGAAGAAGGCTATCTCAGCATCACCGGCCGCCTGAAGGAGATCATCAACCGCGGCGGCGAGAAGGTCAGCCCGCGCGAGGTGGACGAGGTGCTGATGGACCACCCGGCGGTGGCGCAGGTGGTGTGCTTCGGCATGCCGCATCCCAAGCTGGGCGAAGAGGTCGCTGCCGTGGTCGTGCTGAAAGAAGGGGTGGCAGCCACCGAGCGCGAGCTGCAGGACTTCGTTGGCAAGCGTGTGGCCGATTACAAGGTGCCGAAGAAGATTCTCTTCATGGACGAGATCCCCAAGGGCGCCACCGGCAAGCTGCAGCGCATCGGACTGGCGCAAAAACTCGGTCTGGGTTGAGCGGGACAGTTCAGGTTCGGGCGCGCGGCGCCACCGACAAGCGAGTAATTTGACAACAGGCTGCGGGCGCCTCGACCCGCGAACAACGCAAGGATTCAACACCCCATGAGCACCCATCGATTCGCGCTGAAGTTACTGGCGGCCGCCGCGACCACGGTCGCCGCCCTGTGGAGCCCCGTCGCCCAAGCCTGGGAGCCGAGCAAGCCGGTGGAATTCGTGGTGCCATCCGGCACCGGCGGTGGCGCCGACCAGATGGCGCGCTTCATCCAGGGCGTCGTCGCCAAGAACAAGCTGATGGCACAGCCCATCGTGGTGGTCAACAAGGCCGGCGGCGCCGGCGCCGAGGGTTTCCTGAACGTCAAGTCCGACAACGGCAACCCCCACAAGATCATCATCACGCTGTCCAACCTGTTCACGACCCCGCTGGCCACCGGCGTGCCCTTCAACTGGCGCGACCTCACCCCGGTGCAGATGCTGGCCCTCGACGAGTTCGTGCTGTGGGTCAACGAGGAGTCGCCTTACAAGACGGCCAAGGCCTACATCGATGCGGTCAAGGCCCAGCCGGACAACACCTTCAAGATGGGCGGCACCGGCTCCAAGCAGGAAGACCAGATCATCACCGTGCTCATGCAAAAGGCAGCCGGCAAGAAGATCACCTACATCCCCTTCAAGGGCGGTGGTGATGTGGCGGTGCAGTTGGTGGGCAACCACGTCAATTCCACCGTCAACAACCCGATCGAGGCCGAGTCCCACTGGCGTGCCGGCAAGCTTCGGGCCCTGTGCGTGATGGACAAGCAGGCCATGCCCTACAAGACCAAGGTGACTGAGACCCAGTCCTGGGCCGACATCCCGACCTGCACCTCGGCCGGCATCCCGGTGGACTACCTGATGCTGCGCGGCATCTTCATGGCCCCGGGCGTGACGCCCGACCAGATCGCGTTCTACCTGGACCTCTTCAAGAAGGTCCGTGCGCTGCCGGAATGGAAGGAGTTCATGGACAAGGGCGCCTTCAACCAGACCGCGCTCACCGGCCAGGAATTCTTCGATTGGCTCGGCAAGAACGAGCAGATGCACCGCGTGCTGATGAAGGAAGCGGGTTTCCTCGCCAACTGAACCTGACGCCGCGATGGCGTTGCTGATCCGCACCTGAGGCGAGCCGGCCCTGCGCCGGCTCGTTGGAGTCAATTCATGAGTGAAAAACCCGAGGCCTCCGGCCAGAGCGTGGGCACACGCTGGCCCGAGCTGATCGTCGCTGCGGTGCTGATGCTGCTGGCCGTGCTGGTGATCGTCGACAGCCTGCGCGTCGGGACCGGCTGGGCCGAGGACGGGCCGCGCTCGGGCTACTTTCCCTTCTACATCGGCGTGCTGCTGCTGCTGTCGAGCGGCAGTGTCTTGATCGGGCAACTGCTGAAGTGGCGGGGCGAGGACTCGGAATTCGCCGAGCGCAGCCAGATCGCTTTGGTGATCGCGGTGCTGGTGCCGATGGTCGTGTATGTCGGCCTCATCGCGCTGCTCGGCATCTACCTCGCGTCTTTCGCGCTGATCGCCTACTTCATGCGCCGCCATGGCCGCTACGGCTGGCCCTTGACCGGCTCGGTGGCGGTCGGCGTGCCGCTGTTCTTCTTCATCGTCTTCGAGCGGTGGTTCCTCGTGCCCCTGCCCAAGGGCCCGATCGAAAACCTGCTCGGCTTCTGACCGAACCCCCGCGAAGCCTTCACCGGAAGAAGAGACATGGAAGAAATTGGCAACTTGATGCACGGCTTCAGCGTGGCGCTGACCCTGCCCAACGTGGGCTTCATGTTCATCGGCATCACGCTCGGCATCCTGATCGGCGTGCTGCCAGGTCTGGGCGGTGCCAACGGCATCGCGATCTTGCTGCCGCTGACCTTCAGCATGAACCCGACCTCGGCGATCATCATGCTGTCGTGCATCTACTGGGGCGCGCTGTTCGGCGGTGCGATCACCTCCATCCTCTTCAACATCCCCGGCGAACCCTGGTCGGTGGCCACCACCTTCGACGGCTACCCGATGGCGCAACAAGGTCGCGCCGCGCAGGCGCTGACAGCGGCCTTCACGTCCTCCTTCGTGGGGGCGCTGTTCGCGGTCGTCCTGATCACCTTCCTCGCGCCGCTGCTGGCGAAGTTCGCCTTGAAGTTCGGGCCGGCGGAATTCTTTGCGGTGCAGCTGCTGACCTTCTGCAGTTTCGTGGGCATGAGCAAGGAGCCCCCGACCAAAGTGCTCGCCGCCATGATGCTCGGCTTCGCGCTCGCTGCGGTCGGCCTGGACAGCGTGACCGGCACGCTGCGCATGACCTATGGCGTGCCCGAGCTGCTCAAGGGCTTTGACTTCCTCATCGCGGTCATCGGCCTCTTCGGCATTGGCGAGATCCTCCTGACCATGGAGGAGGGCCTGGCCTTCAAGGGCAAGTCGGCGCGCATCAACTCCAAGATCGTGCTGCAGACATGGGCCGAATTGCCGCGCTACTGGATGACCTTCCTGCGCTCTACCGCGGTCGGTTGCTGGATGGGCATCACCCCCGGCGGCGCCACCCCGGCCTCGTTCATGAGCTACGGGCTCGCCGTGCGCAGCTCCAGGGATCCGCTGAGCTTCGGCAAGGGGCAGATCGAGGGCGTGGTCGCGCCCGAGACTGCGGCCCACGCGGCCGGCACCTCTGCCTTGCTGCCCATGTTGACCCTCGGCATTCCCGGCTCGCCCACGGCCGCAGTGCTGCTGGGAGGCTTGCTGATCTGGGGTCTGCAGCCAGGACCGATGCTCTTCATCGAGCAGAAAGACTTCGTCTGGGGCCTGATCGCGTCCATGTACCTGGGCAATATCGTGGGTCTGCTGGTGGTGCTCACGACCGTGCCCTTCTGGGCCTCGATCCTGCGCATCCCCTTCTCGGTGATCGCCCCGGTGATCATCGTCATCTGCGCGATCGGCGCCTACACCGTGCACAGTTCAATGTTCGACGTCTGGCTGATGCTGGTCTTCGGTGTGGTCGGGTATCTTTTCAAGAAGCTCAAGTACCCGCTGGCGCCCATGGTGTTGGCGCTGGTGCTGGGCGACATGGCCGAGTCCAGCTTCCGGCAGGCCATGCTGCTGTCGCAGGGTAGCCTGTCCATTTTCTGGGCGAACCCGCTCGTGGGCAGCATCGCCGGGCTGGCCATCATCATGCTGCTGTGGCCGCTGTGGGGCGTGATTCGCGGATGGGTCAAAGCGCGCGAGCGCGAGCGCCGCGTCTGGTAACGCCCCGCCGCCGTACAGCGGATTCATCCATCCCATCTGCCTTGACTGGAACACCATGAAGATTGCCATCGTCGGCGCCGGCGCCATCGGCGGCTACCTGGGTGCGCGCCTCGCGATCGCCGGAGAGGACGTCACCTTCATCGCCCGCAACCGCAACCTCGCGGCGATCAACGCCAACGGCTTCAGGTTGCAACTGGAAGACGGCAGCGAGCAGCACGCACCCACCGCCCGGGCCGTGCAGGACATGGCTGAGGCGGGCCCCCAGGACGCCGTGCTGCTGACCGTCAAGGCCCATCAGGTGCGCGACCTGCTGCCCGGGCTGCGGTCGCTGTTCGGCCCCGAAACCATGGTCGTCACCATGATCAACGGCGTGCCCTGGTGGTACTTCCACAAGCTCGCCGGACCCTACGAGGGCCGCCGGCTGGAGAGCGTGGACCCCGGCGGACTGCTGGCCCAGCACATCGAACCCGAGCGGGTCATCGGCAGCGTGGTCTACCCGGCGGCCGAGCTGGTGTCACCCGGCGTGGTGAAGGTGATCGAGGGCAACCGCTTCACGCTGGGCGAGCCCGATGGCAGCCGCAGCCCGCGCATCGAGGCGCTGTCGCAAGCCATGATGCGGGCGGGTTTCAAGAGCCCGGTGAGCAAGGACATCCGCAGTGAAATCTGGGTCAAGCTCTGGGGCAACCTCAGCTTCAACCCGATCAGCGCGCTGACCCACGCCACCCTCGAGGACATCTGCCGCTATCCCTTGGCCCGCGAATTGGCGGCCACGATGATGCGCGAGGCCCAGGCCGTGGGCGAGAAGCTCGGCGTTCAGTTCAAGGTCACGCTGGACCAGCGCATTGCGGGCGCCGAGGCAGTGGGCGCCCACAAGACCTCGATGCTGCAAGACGTGGAGCATGGCCGCGCGCTCGAGCTCGAGGCCCTGGTCGGCAGCGTGGTCGAGCTCGGCCGCATCACCGAGACCCCCACCCCATCGATCAGCGCGGTCTATGCCGCTGCCAGCCTGCTGAACCAGACCCTGGCCAACGCCCGCGGCCGGCTGCAGGTCCAGCCCGCGGGCTGAGCTTTAGGCCCCGGTCGGCGCTCAGCCGAAGGTGTTGGCCAGCAGGCCGATGCCGTCGATCTCGACTTCGACCAGGGTGCCGGGTTTCATCGGCAGCACTCCGACGGAAGTGCCGCACAGGATCACATCGCCGGGCTCCAGCGTGAGATCCTGGGAAATCATGGACACCAGCTCATCCGGCTTGAAGATCATGTCGGCCAGCGGGTAGTTCTGCCGCTCTCGACCGCCGACCCGCGTGCGCAGGCTGGCCTGGGACAGGTCGAAATCGGTCTCGATCACCGGTCCGACCACGCCAAAGCCGTCGAAACCCTTGGCCCGCGTCCATTGCGGGAAGCTCGGATCCCGGTTCAGCAATTCGATCGCGGTGACGTCGTTGGCGCAGCTGTAGCCAAAGATGTGGGCGGCCGCATCTGCCACCGCCACCCGTTGCGCGCGGCGACCGATGACGATGGCCAGCTCGCCCTCGTAGCCGATGCGCCCCACCTCAGCCGGCGGCGCCGGGATGGGCGCGCCGTGGGCGTTCCAGCTGCCGGGTGATTTCAGGAAATAGAGCGGCTCGGCCGGCCGGGCCCAGCCGTTCTTGTCGGCCAGGGCCTGGAAGTTGTTCCACAGGCCGACCATCGTTCGCGGTTGGCAAGGCATCAACCACTCGACGCTGCTGGCATCCAGCCGCTCACCGGTCGGGCGGGGGTGGTCAAACAGGTGGCCATCGTGGACCACAACCTCGCCACCCTCGAGCAGGCCGAAGCCCTCTTGGCCGTTGCGGCGGAATCTCAACCATTTCATCTGATGCTCCTTGTGCAGTCTGCCGCGGCAGCCACCGGCCCGCGACGGGAGAGATTGTCGATCAGCCACTGGTCGAGGCTTTCACGCCGCAAGGAGTACGGGGGTGCTCCAGCTTGGCCTTGCGCAGTGGGCTGCCAGAGCTTGAGTCGCCGGCCAGGCAGATCAAGCCGGTGCGGCGAGAAGATCGAGATCGCCACCAAGCACCGCATCTCGATCACCGCTGCACTGGTGCAGGCTCAGGCGTGGGTGAAGGCACAATGACCAGCGGCACAAACGGGTAAATCAAGTGTTCCGTTTCAAGCGCGCGAATTCTCAAGGCTTGCCGTTCCCCGAGCAACGCCCCCACCAAGACGACACTTTGGAGCACTCGAGATGAGACCCTTCCTGAAGCTGACCGCCGCCCTGATGGGCGCTCTGATGGTGACCACGGCTCAATCGCAGCAAGTGCCATTGCCGAAAACGGCGGCCGAAGTGCCGACGCCCGATGCGCAGACCCTGATGACCCGGGACTACGTGCACATGGTCGGCCGCATGGCCTACATGTGGGGCTATGCGATGGTCAACGCGCACAACCGCCGGGCCGCATTTGCGTATGTGACCGGCCAGAACGGCAACGTGGCTGGCAAGAATGGCGGTGTGGTGCCGATGGCGCCGGTGGGTCATCTGGCGATGCTCAACGACTACGTCGAGCCGCAACAGACCTTCGTCACCTGCCCCAATCAGGACGTGGCCTATGGCGCGGCATTCGCCGCCCTGGACAAGGAGCCCATGGTGCTGCAGGTGCCGGACTTTGGCGACCGGTTCTGGGTTTACGCGCTGTACGACGCGCGCACTGACGAGTTCGCCGAGATCGGCAAGCCCTATGGCACCAAGCCCGGCTTCTACATGGTGGTCGGACCCAACTGGAAGGGCGAGACACCTGCAGGCATCGCGGCGGTGGTGCGCTCGTCGACCGAACTCATGTTCATGATCCCGCGCATCTTCAAGGACGACAGCGCCGAAGACACGGCCGCCGTCAAGCCGGTGATCAACCAGATCATGGCCTATCCCTTGAGCCAGTTCGACGGCAAGGTGAAGACCACCGACTGGAGCAAGTTGCCGCACTTCCCCACGCCGGCAGGCGGTGCGGGCGGAGAGACCAAGTGGGTGGTGCCCGAGAAGTACCTTGAGCAGTTGCCCGGCGTGATGAAGCTGGTGCCGCCGCTGCCGGGCGAAGAGTTGCTGTACGCATGGATCACTTCGGTGCTCGATGCTGCGGCCAAGGATCCGGCCGTCAAGAAAGCGCTGGTCGAATCGTTCGTCGCGGCCGACAAGGAGCTCGTCGCGCCGCTGTTCAAGTGGAAGCACAACGGTCGGCCGGCAGGCAACGGCTGGTACTCGCCGGTGAACAACGGCCAGTGGGGCAGCGACTACCTCAACCGCACGGGCACCGCCAAGTCGAACATGTACGACAACAAGCCCACCGAGACGAAGTACATCTACCGCGACGACGACAGCCAGGGTCAGCCGCTCAACGGCAAGAACAGCTACAGCGTCACCTTTGCCAAGGGTCAGGAACCGCCGGTGAAGGGCTTCTGGTCGATGACGCTGTACAACGAGCACCACCTGTTCCACGCCAATGCCTTGAAGCGCTACTCGTTGGGCACCAAGAGCAAGTCGTTCCTGAAATACAACCCGGACGGCTCGCTCACCATGTACTTCGGTTCGAAGTCGCCCGGCAAGGACAAGGAAAGCAACTGGGTGCCAGCACCGCAAGGCGCTTTCTCGCTCTACATCCGCGCCTACTGGTCCGAGCAGCCCATCCTGGACGGCAGCTGGATGCCGCCGCAGGTCGTGAAGGTCAAGTGATCCGCCCCCACCTTTTGTCAGCAGGAGATTCCATGAACAAACACACGCACCCCGCCCGAAGCATGGTGGTTGCAGCATCGGCCTGTGCCCTGTTCATGGGCGGCGCGGCCTCGAACGCCTTCGCGCAGGCGAGTTCATTCGACAAGCTGGCCAACCTGCCCTTCAAGGAAAACCGCCCGACGAAGGAAACCGCGCAGACGCTGCGCGACGAGTTGCTGTTCCAGCGCGCGACGCAGGCCTATCTCTGGGCGCTGCCCCTGATCAACACGCTGGGCATGCAACTCGGGTCGGAAAAAGCCTTTGGCGCCGGCTACAACGTGCTGCCCGTGTGGAAGAAGCGCCTCGACGCCAAGACGCTGGTGACCACGCCCAACTCGGACGTCATCTACGCCATGAGTTACGTGGACCTGGCCAAGGACGGCCCGATCGTCTTCGAAGCGCCGCCCAACCTTCAAGGCATCCTGCTCGACTACTGGCAGCGTCCCATCCCGGTGGACGGGGGCAAGTTCTTCGGTGACGTGGGTCTGCCAGGCCCGGATGGCGGCAAGGGCGGCAAGTTTCTACTGCTGCCTCCCGGCTACAAGGGCGTTGTGCCTGAGGGCTATCACGTCTACCGCTCGGGCACCCACAAGGTGTTCGTCTTCCTGCGTTCGTTCTACCAAGACCCGAAGAACCTGACGCCGGCGGTGGCCTTGATCGAGCAGTCGAAGATCTACCCGCTGGGTGGCGAAGACGCGGCCAGACCGATGAAGTTCCCCGATGCCTCGGGCGTGCCGGCCAACATGCTGCCGATCAGCGATGGCAGCGCCTTCGATGCGCTGCAGCGTCTGGTGGATGCCGAAGGCTCGAGCCTGGCTGATGCCGACGGGCTGGGCCTGCTGGCGTCGATCGGCATCGTCAAGGGTCAGCCTTTCACCCCCGACGCACGCACGCGCAGGATCCTCGACCGCGCCGCCAAGACGGCCTACAAGATGAGCCGTGTCGTGGGCTTCGGAGATGTCGTCAGCGGCCGCTCCTTCCGCGTCTACGCAGACCGCCACTGGGTCAATCCGCTGGCCGATCTGACGCCAGCGAATCCAGCCTTGTCGGTGGATCTGTCGTGGAAGAACCTCGCGGGCTCATACCTCGATCTGGACACCCGGATCTGGTTCTTCACCAACTACTACTCGGTCAGCCCGGGCATGGTGTCGCTGGTGCCGGGCAAGGGTGCCAAGTACGCCATCACCTTCAGCGACAGCAAGGGCGAGGCCTTGTCGGGCGGCGGCCATTACCGCCTGCAGTTGCCGGCCAACATTCCGGCAGCCAACTTCTGGTCGCTCACGCTGTACGAGGCCGAGAACGGTTCAGGGCTGGCCAACGGCCAGCCGTTTCCGTCGCTGGGTTCGCGTGACAAGCCGGTGCAAAACGCGGACGGCAGCACCGACATCTACCTGGGCCCGAAAGCCCCCGCGGGCAAGGAAGGCAACTGGCTGGCCACCGTGCCGGGTCGGGGATTTTTCGCCATCATCAGGCTGTACGGTCCGACACAGGCCGCGCTCGACAACACCTGGAAGCCGGGCGACATCGAGCGCGTGAAGTGAATCGACTCGGGCACGTCATCCACCGAACTTTTTCGGCCGGGCATTCACGGCCGTCCACGGACCACGGCAGCCATGGGCATCAACAGCGTTCCAACCTCACTCACCGGCCTGAGCGCCAAGGTCCAGAAGATTCCGCAAGAGATGCGGCAGCGTGCACAGCGTGCCGCTCATGAACAGGTCTGCCAGCGTGTCATGGCCGGCGAGCAGCTGTCGTTCGCCCAGCGCGAGACCGCCGAGCGCGAGGCCTATCAGTCGCTGGTGATGGCGATGCTCGAAGGCAAGGCCTGAGGCCACAGCCCGAGCCAAGGCCTCAGGTTGCGGGTGCGGCGGGAGCCGCCAGCGACGGCACGATGACCACCTCGGTGCCGGGGATTTCGGTTCGGATCAGCTCGGACAGCACGTCGATGCGGCGTTGCACCTCGCCCATCAGCAGCTGCTCATCGAACTGCAAAAACACCTCGACATAAACACGCGGCCCCGAGCGACGGGTGCGGATCTTGTGCAGCTTGTCGTAGTCGTCAAAGCGCTCGACGAGCTGGCGCAAGATGCGCAGCTGAAGGTGCTCGGTCAAGCTTGCATCGAGCAGATCACCCACCGACGAACTGGCGATGGACCACGCCGCGTGCAGCAAAAAGCACACCCCGACCAGCGAGGCGAGCGGATCGAGGTACTGGCTCCAGGTGTACTCGCGCAGCACGATCTCGGCGACCAGGGTGGCGGCCATCAGCGTGTCGAAGACGGCCTTGGAAAACCACAGCTGCCCCTGCGACGCGAGGATGGCCGACTCGCGCTTGCGCAGTTCGAGCCGATTGCGAAAGAAGATGCCAAAGCCAATCACCGCGTAGGTCGAAAAGATCACGATGCCGGGCAAGGTGCCCTCGACCTGTTGCGGGTTGCGCAGATGATGCGAGGCCTGCACCAGAATGAAACAGGCGCACGCCACCATCATCACGGCGATGGCCATGCTGACCAGGTTCTCGAGCTTGCCAATGCCGTAGGCATAGCGCTCGTCGGGTGACCGTCTGACCGCACGCAAGGTGAGGTAGGCGGCCAGCACGGCCAGAAAGTCGGTGCCCTCCTTGAAGGCATCACTCAGGATGGTCAGCGAGGTGGACGCCAGCGCCGCGCCGCCGGTGAGCAGCACGTCCACCAAGCACACACCCACCGCCACCAGCAGCGTTCGCTCATGGGAGTTCGACGACGTGGCGATGCTCATGTTTGAACTGCAAGGCGGTTGACGCGGCCGAGAAATCAAATGGCCTGCAAGGCCAAACCCTGCAGGCCATCGCGACCCAAAGGAATTGTCGGCGACTTAAGCCGTGTGCAGGTGGGGCATGGCGGGCTCGCTCACTGGCTGAGCCTCAAATGGCAGTTGTGCCGATCACGGCGGCGGCTGTTGACGGGTGATGACGCGTTGGTCCCTCTGCGACAAGCCATGTCAACGAAACCATCAGGCCGGCGTTGTTTCAAGGGCCCGGGCATTCGTTCTAAAACTGTTGTCACTACCCAAAGGAAACCATGAACAAGATCCTGTCCACTTTGATCGTCACTGCCTTTGCCAGCGCGGGCGCACACGCTACCGACAAGGTGGCTCCACTGAAGCCGGCCGTCGTGGCCGCACCTGCATCTGCTGTGGCAGCTGTGGCGGCCGCATCTGCCGTGGCGCCTGCAGCGTCGGCAGACCAGCTCAAGGCCAAGGCCCAAAAGCTCAAGGACATGCCTGTGAAGGCTGAGGTGATGCCGCCTCCGGTGCCGGCCACCAAGTAATCAGGGAAGTCGGCCCGGGCGTGCGGCGCAAACCCGCACGCCCGGGCTGGTGTGTCCTCATTTGAAGTCGCGGCTGTCGGTCATCAAGCGACCCAGCAGCGGCGTGAGGTCTTCAAGCTGCGCGGCGATCAGGTTGCACACCTCGCCCTCGCGCTGCCAGGTGCCGTGAACGGCCAGCAGCCGCGATCTCAGCAGCACGTTGCGCTGCCGCTCGCGCAGCGACTTCCAGCAGATCACCTGCACCACACCGGTCTCGTCTTCGAGCGAGACAAAGGTGGTGCCGTTGGCGGTTTCGGGCTGCTGGCGCAAGGTGACGATGCCGCAGCAGCGCACCGCGCGGCCGTGAGGCATGGCGGCCAGCTGTTCGGCGCTGAGCAGCCGGCGCGCGCGCAATTGCGGCCGCAGCAGCGCCAGCGGATGGCGGCGCAGGCTGAGACCCAGCGCGGCGTAGTCAAAGACGATCTCTTCGCCCTCGGGCGCGCTCGGCAGCTCGAGCACATCTTCATCAATCGGCGCGTCGCGCAGCAGCGCCGGCGCGGCGCGCCAGGCGGCTGCATCCCACACCTGCTGGCGGCGGTGGCCTGACAAGCTCATCAGCGCGTCGGCAGCAGCCAGCAGCTTCATGTCGTGGTGCTGCAAGTTGGCGCGGCGGGCCAGGTCGTCGGCGCTGTCGAACACCTGCTCGCCGCGTGCGGCCACGATGCGCGCAGCCGCATCGGCTGACAACCCGGCGATCAGCCGCAAGCCCAGGCGCACCGCCGGCGGATGCGGCAGGCCTTCGAGCGTGCAGTCGACATCGCTGTGCATGACATCGGCCGCGCGCACCTCGACGCCGTGGCGCTGTGCGTCTTGCACCAGCTGCGACGGCGAATAAAAGCCCAGCGGCTGCGAGTTGAGCATCGCGGCCAAAAACTCGGCCGGGTGGTGGCACTTGATCCAGCAGCTGGCGTAGACCAGCAAGGCGAACGAGGCCGCGTGGCTCTCGGGAAAGCCGTATTCCGAAAAGCCCTTGATCTGCTCGAAGATGGCCCGCGCAAAGGCCTCGTCGTAGCCGCGCGAGGTCATGCCGTCGATGATCTTGGCGTGGTACTTCTCGAGGCCGCCCTTGCGCTTCCAGGCGGCCATGGCGCGGCGCAGACCGTCGGCCTCGCCCGGCGTGAAGCCGGCGGCCAGGATCGAGATCTGCATCACCTGCTCCTGAAACACCGGTACGCCCAGCGTGCGGCCCAGCGCCTGCTCGAGCGCGGCACTGGGGTAGCTCACCGGTTCCTTGCCCTGGCGCCGGTTCAGGTAGGGGTGCACCATGCCGCCCACGATGGGCCCGGGGCGCACGATGGCCACTTCGATCACCAGGTCGTAGAAGCAGCGTGGTTTGAGGCGCGGCAGCATGCTCATCTGGGCGCGGCTTTCGATCTGAAACACGCCCACGGTGTCGGCGCGGCACACCATGTCGTAGGTGGCGGGGTCTTCGCTGGGGATGTCTTGCATCTCGAACACGCCGCCCAGCCGCTGGCCGATGAACTGCAGCGATTTGCCGAGCGCCGTGAGCATGCCCAGCGCCAGGCAGTCGACCTTGAGCAAGCCGATGGCATCCAGGTCGTCCTTGTCCCATTCGATGACGGTGCGATCGGGCATCGAGGCGTTTTCGATCGGCACCATGCGGCACAGCAGACCGCGCGTGAGCACGAAGCCGCCGGTGTGCTGGCTGAGGTGGCGCGGAAAACCCAGCAGCTGGCCGGCGAGCCTGAGCAGCTGCTGCACTTGCAAATCGTCAGCCGACAGACCGGCTTCGGCCAGCCGCTCGGCGCGCACCTCGCTGCCATCCCAGCCGGAGTGCTCGCGCGCCACCGCATCGAGGGTTGCCAGACTGAAGCCCAGCGCCTTGCCCACGTCGCGCAGCGCGCTCTTCGGTCGGTAGCTGATGACCACGCCGGTGAGCGCGGCGCGGTCGCGGCCGTACTTGGCGTACAGGTACTGCAGCACCTCTTCGCGGCGCTCGTGCTCGAAGTCGATGTCGATGTCGGGCGGCTCGTTGCGCTCGCGGCTGATGAAGCGCTCGAACAGCACGCTCATGCGCGCCGGATCGACCTCGGTCACGCCGATGCA